>JAUHZI010000140.1 GCA_030426105.1 Bacteroidia bacterium
AACTTAAAGCAAGTAAAACTTTAATCAGAAGAAGTTCATCAGAAATGGAAATAATGACTGTTGAAGAGTTGTTTAATTGCCTTTTTAGTTGGGCTGAAAATTCAATAGTACTAATTTTTAGTTCTTTAGCTTTGACTGAGTTAGTGTTGTTGTAAAATAATGTAGCGTTATTTTTTTGCTTAAAAATTGTATTTGTAAAGTTCTCGTATTTGTTTGAATGCGCATAAAATGCGCTTTCAGCTGCTAATTCCAAAACCTTTTGACGAGCTTGAAACGCTGAGGTAGAGTTGGGCAAAGGTTTCCCTACATTTATAATAATCTTTTTCTTTAAGTTTTTGATTTTGAATTTAAAAAAAGTGTTTTTTTCAATAGAAAATGTGAAAGGACTTCCTGTAGCTCCATAAACATGCATGGGTATGATTGGGGCATCAATGCTTGTCGCGATATGTTCCATTCCTCTTTTAAACTCTAGAAGGTGTCCATTCCTAGAAACTGTTCCTTCGGGGTAAATTACAACAATATCGCCGCGGTTAATGATTTCTTGACATTTCTCGTTAAACTTTTTAAGGTTGTTTTTTAAGCCGTTTTGGTCTTTTGTTCTACTGGGAGCGATAGGAATCATATTTAGTCGTCTCAAAATCCAATGAACTGCTTTGTGATAATATATTTTATCATACATAACAAAATATACTTTACGTTTTGTGGCTAGAGTAACTAAAATAAAGTCTAAATGAGAAATATGGTTGGCAATTAAAAGTGCTCCTCCTGATTTAGGAATAGAATAACCAATTCTTTTTTTATTAAAAATAAGTTTTCCTACAGCCCTTAATGTTATTTGAAGGGTTTTGTATGGGAAAATAACAAAAACGATAAGGTAGGCTATAATTGGGGTTAAAATATATAACATAGTCTATTAATAAATGATTGAGAACAAATATAAGTGAAGCTGGTTAACTCTTTATATAGAAAAATATAAAAAGCTTATCATTAAAAAGGGAGTGGGTTGGTTTTATTTGTTTGTTTTTCAGTGTGTTGTGTTTTTGTTGTCTTACTTTTTTCTGTTTTGTAAGGTGTTTTTTATAATTTAAAATAATGTGAAAATTTCTTAAAATATACATAACTTAAACTATAAATAATAGGAAGAGTCCCAAAAAAATGATTACTTTTAGAGTTCAATAAAAACGAAACAAATGAACAATTTTGATACAAACGAATTTAGAAAGTATGCAATAAAGCATAGAGGTATCTCTAGTATGGTTATGGATGACTATATCTCTGCAATGGGAAGAACACCAGTGGGATTAACTCCTAATATTGTTGAAGAGCGTCAAATGAATGTTGCCATTATGGATGTTTTTTCTCGTTTGATGAGAGATAGAATTATTTTCTTAGGTACTGGAATAGATGATTATGTAGCTAATATCATTACTGCTCAATTATTATTTTTAGAATCTACAGACGCTAAAAAAGACATTCAAATATATATAAACTCACCTGGAGGTTCTGTTTATGCAGGATTGGGAATATATGACACGATGCAGTATATCGGACCAGACGTAGCTACAATCTGTACAGGAATGGCAGCTTCAATGGGGGCAGTGTTGTTATGTGCTGGAGCAGATGGTAAAAGAACTGGATTAAAGCACTCAAGGGTAATGATTCATCAACCATTAGGAGGGGCTCAAGGTCAAGCTTCTGATATTGAAATCACAGCAAGAGAAATTCAGAAATTGAAAAAAGAGTTATATACTATTATTTCAGATCATTCAGGAAAACCTTATGATCAGGTATGGGCAGACAGTGATAGAGATTATTGGATGACATCGCAGGAAGCTAAAGACTATGGAATGATTGATGAGGTTTTACAACGTAAACCAAAAGCATAATTAAGATAATATAGTGAAGATGATAAAACCGCCTTAAATCTAAGGTGGTTTTTTGTGTCCCTTTAAAATAAAAAGAATGAAAGAGAATGATGTGAGATGTTCATTTTGTGGTAAATCTAAAGATGATGATGGAGTAGATTTATTAATTTCAGGAATATCAGCTCATATATGTAACAATTGCGTGCAACAAGCGGAGGCAATAGTTAGAGAAGATGCTGCCGCTAGAATGCAGAGTGGAGGAAGTTCTGAGTTAACTCTGTTAAAACCTCAAGAAATTTTAACGCATTTAGAGCAGTATATTATAGGTCAAGATGATGCTAAAAAAGTATTGTCAGTAGCTGTTTATAATCATTATAAAAGACTGAACCAAGCGATAGAGGAGGATGAAGTAGAGATAGAGAAATCAAATGTTATTTTGGTTGGGGAAACAGGAACAGGGAAAACATTATTAGCAAAAACTATTGCTAAATTATTAAATGTTCCTTTCGCAATAGCAGATGCAACTGTATTAACAGAAGCTGGATATGTAGGTGAGGATGTAGAGAGTATTTTATCCAAATTATTACAGTCTGCAGATTATAACGTTTCTGCAGCAGAAAGAGGTATTGTGTTTATTGATGAAATAGACAAGGTTGCTCGTAAAAGTGATAACCCTTCAATTACAAGAGATGTTTCTGGAGAGGGGGTTCAACAAGCTATGCTTAAATTATTAGAAGGATCTGTAGTTAGTGTTCCACCTCAGGGAGGGCGTAAGCATCCAGATCAAAAAATGGTGAAAATTGATACCAGAAATATTTTGTTTATTTGTGGGGGAGCTTTTGATGGGATTAAACAAATTATTGAAAGAAGGGTGAAAACTCAAGCTATAGGGTTTTCAAATGATGACACCATTGAGTTTAACGAAAGCAATATACTTTCATATGTCAATCAATTAGATATTAAGCAATTTGGTTTAATACCTGAATTAATTGGTCGTTTCCCTGTTTTAACACATCTTAACCCATTAGATAAGGAAACGTTATTAAGAATATTGTCAGAACCAAAAAATTCATTAGTGAAGCAATATGTAAAGCTTTTTGAGTTAGATGATATTGCATTAGAGGTTACTGCTGAGGTGTTGGATTTTATTGTAGAAAAGGCAATAGATTTAAAGTTGGGAGCAAGAGGGTTGCGTTCAATATGTGAAGCTATTTTAACTGATGCCATGTTTGAAGCTCCTTCTAATGATATTAAAACATTGAAAATTGACTTAGGTTATGCTGAAGAAAAATTCAACAAATCAAAGATTAGTCATATGAAGTCAGTTGCTTAATTATAGTACTTTTAGAAAAGTGTGCTAAGAAATCTTAATCCGAATTATACCTTTTGTGATAATTCGGATTTTTTTGTGCTTAGTAGTATTTTATGATAATACAAATTATCTTATCTTAGGCGCATGTTTAAGTTTGCATTTAAGAAAATAATCTATGGCTTTTTAGTACTCTTTGGTGTTGTTACAGTTATTTTTTTTCTTTTTAATGCAAAACCAGGAAATCCAGCATTAATGGTTGGTGGACAACATGCAACCGAAGAAATTATTAAAAATATAGAAAAAGATTTAGGGCTGGATTTACCAATAGGGAAGAGGTATTTACTCTACTTAAATGATCTATCTTTTATTTCGATTCATTCAAATAATTCTAAAAGTTATTATCATTTAGAAGAGCAGAAATATGGAGTAAAGTATACTTTACTCCATATTTCTGAAGAAACAGCCGTTGTTCTTAAAGCTCCTTATTTGAGAAGGTCTTATAGTACACGTAGAGATGTTTGGGCAGTAATCAAAGAAAAACTACCAGATACAGCTATATTAGCACTGTCTGCTGTAGGTATAGCTACACTTATAGGTATTGTATTAGGAGTAATAGCAGCAATTAATAAGGGAACATTCTACGATACATCAACTTTTTTAATTGCTGTAACTGGAATGTCTGCGCCCTCATTTTTTGTAGCTTATATTATCTCTACGGTTGGTGGTTTAGTTTGGTCAGAGCAATTAGATTTGCCAACATTTCCATTTATACTCTTATTTTTATTTATAGGAGTAGGTGTATTCAGTAAATATTTCAATAAAAATAGTTCATTAAGTCTTGCTAAAATTACAGGTTGGGGATTTAAAGGATTATTCATAGGAACAGGAATCTGGTTGCTCTATGTAGCAGGATATAGTATTTTTAATTTTCAAGAAATTGATTTGTTAGGTAATTCGATTCCTCTTCCAGGTACAGGTTTAAATCCAGAAGGGCCTTTAGTTGACTTTGATGATGTGACAGCAGAAGATCGCTATTTTTGGGAAAACTTAATTTTACCAACTTTGACTTTAGGAATTAGACCATTGGCAATTGTAACACAATTGACCAGAAGTTCAATGCTAGAAGTCTTGTCCCAAGATTATATACGAACCGCAAAAGCCAAAGGACTTTCTTTTTATAAAGTAGTTGTAAAGCACGCTTTAAGAAATGCCTTGAATCCTGTTGTAACCGCTATATCTGGTTGGTTTGCGTCTTTACTTGCTGGTTCTGTTTTTGTAGAGCGTGTTTTCAGGTGGAATGGTTTAGGAAATGAGTTGGTAACAGCTCTTCAGAACGATGATTTGCCTTTGATAATGGGTGCGGTGATCGTTGTTTCATCATTTTTTGTGTTAATTACAATATTAGTTGATATTATATATGGGGTTTTAGACCCTAGAGTTAGAATAAATTAAAGAGTTATGAGAAAAAATATAGTTGCAGGAAATTGGAAAATGAATATGAACCACCAAGAAGCATTGGCTTTGTATAATGGATTAATCAGCAACGAATCAGAAATGGATGAGAATGTGCAGGTTATTATTGCTCCTCCATCAATTTATTTAAGTGAATTTTCTCAAATTAAATCTAATCGAATTGCTTTAGCTGCTCAAAATTGTAATGAAAATGAAAAAGGAGCTTATACTGGAGAAATTTCTGCTGGTATGTTAGAGAATTTAGAGGTTCAATATTGTTTAGTAGGGCATTCTGAGAGAAGAGCCTACTATGGAGAGACAAATGAGTTACTCAAGAAAAAAGTTGATGCTTTACTTCAAAGCGAGAGAACACCAATATATTGTTTTGGAGAGGTACTTTCTGACAGAGAAACTGGGAATCATTTTAATATCGTAAAAGAGCAAGTAATTAAAGCATTGTTTCACTTAAATGAGCAGCAAATTATTAAAGTGGTATTCGCATATGAGCCTGTATGGGCTATTGGGACAGGAGTGACAGCTAGTCCTGAGCAAGCGCAAGAAATGCATGAGTTTGTAAGAGAATTATTAGCGGAGAAATATGGACAAACTACAGCAGAGGCAATTTCTATTTTGTATGGAGGGAGTTGTAAGCCAGCTAATGCAAAAGAATTATTTGCTAATCCAGATGTAGATGGAGGTTTGATTGGTGGAGCTGCTTTAAAAATAGAAACATTTGTACCTGTTGTTAATGGGTTTATCAAATAGTTTTGTATCTTGTGTTGTTGTTAAGTGTTTTGTTATGAGGTTTTTATGCTTTTTATTTTTGTTTTTTCTTATTGGGGGTGTCGTGGTTAAAGCACAGGAGAAAGTTGAATATACTAAGGAAAAATTATCTCATAGAAAATATTATTCTGAAATTATAATTAACGCTAAGCCCAGTGAGGTTTGGTCTGTTTTAACTGATTTTAAATCTTATACTGAATGGTCCTATCTTTTTAAAAAGATGGAAGGAGATTTTCATGATAGACAAGAGGTTACTACATATTTTGAGGCAAAACCTGGAAAAAGTGATAAGTTAAAAGCATATCGTCATATCATTAATATTGAGAAAGGAAAATCGTTTAGTTGGAGTGATAAATTTGCTATGGGAATGACGGATAACCATATTTTCTTGGTTGAAGCATATGGTGATAATCAAACAAAGTTTATTCAGTCAGATGAAGTTAAGGGAGGAATGACTTGGCTTTTTGGAGGAGTTGTTAGTAAATATCATATTAAACATTATCCGCTTTATAATAAGGCATTGAAGAAAGAGGTAGAAAGAAGGTTTAATAATTAAACTTTTCAACTTCAATAACTTCACCACTTGCAATATCGTCTAAGTGAATATTTCCTATTCTAACTCTGATCAATCGAAGAGTAGGGAAACCAACAGCAGCAGTCATCTTTCTTACTTGCCTAAACTTTCCCTCAGATATTGTGATTGAGGCCCAAGTAGTAGGTCCATGTCTTTCATCACGTATTCTTCTTGATCTTTCTGGGAAAATAGGAGAAGGAGATAGTATTTTTGCTTGACATGGTAAAGTCATATATTTTGACCCCTTTATACCAATTTCAACACCATTTTTTAGTTGTTCAATTGCTTCTGGCGTAATCTTTCCATCAACTTGGACATAATATTCTTTTTCAACTTTTTTACTCCTTACAGCATGACTTGTTTTACCATCTGTAGTTAATAGTAATAGCCCTTCTGAATCTTCATCTAAGCGTCCAATAGACATGGTACCCTCTGGAAAATCGTGTAAAGAACCAAGTAAACCTTTTTTCTTTTTTCTTTTGCCTTCATAGATAAATTGTGACAAAAATCCATAGGGTTTGTGTATGATAAAGTGACGATGTTTAACCATTTTACAAAGGTAACTATTCTCAGTGTAGTAAAGAGATTATGCTTTGGATGATATTTAGTAAAAAGGAATAAATTAGAAGAATTAGTCGCATAATGGTTAAGTTATGAAGGAGTTTGTTTTAATTAATTAAACAAAAATTAGAAATGCTTTTCTTTTATTTTATATGTTTTTGGCCAGGAGAATATTGGAAAATAGACATGTCTTAAGCATAAACCAATTTATTTATGCAACAATGTTGCAAAAGTTTGTTATTTTTGTTGATTAAATAAAAAAAAACATGTTGTTAACACAAAAATCAGATGTGCTTGGAGCATTTTTTAGTACACTTTGTATTGTACATTGTACGGTCACTCCATTTCTTTTTGTAGCGCAGACATGCACAGCAAGTTGCTGTGAATCTTCACCTGAATGGTGGCAATATTTAGATTATGCTTTTATCGTAATATCTTTTTTTGCTGTAGCAACATCGGTTAAATACACAACAAAAAAATGGATAATATATGCCTTTTGGGCAAGTTGGATAGCTTTTGTATTGGTGATAATCAACAGTAGCGTAGGAGGCTATCCAGTTCCAAGTATTTTAAAACATGTTCCTTCTGCAATGTTAATAGGTTTACATTTATATAACAGAAAGTATTGTAATTGTGAAGATGGTGTATGTGTACAACCAGAAAATAAATAGTTTATGGAAAGCGAAAAAATAGAATTTATAGGAGATAATCATATTTCAACAAGTGTAGAAACACCTTTGAGATCAGATGCTTTTGTCAAGTCAGATGAGGAAAAAATAGAGAACATTAAGCATCATTTTTCAAAAATTATGGAAGAGTTAGGTCTAGATTTATCAGATGATAGCTTAGCTGGGACGCCGTCAAGGGTTGCAAAAATGTATGTTAAAGAACTGTTTTATGGATTAAATCCTAAAAATAGACCAAGTACAACGACTTTTAACAATAAGTATAATTATAAAAAGATGTTGATTGAGCAAGATATTGTTATTGATTCAGCTTGTGAACATCACTTTTTACCTATGATAGGTTATGCTCATGTAGGGTATATTCCAAATGAAAAAGTAATCGGGTTATCTAAGTTAAATCGATTAGTGGATTATTATGCTCATAGACCACAAGTTCAAGAAAGGTTGTGTGAGCAGATTTGTAATGATTTGCAAAGAACATTGGGTACTAAAAGTGTTATTGTTGTTATTCATTCTAAACACCTTTGTGTGTCTTCTAGAGGGATTAAAGATAAATCTAGTTTCACAACATCAGTAGCTCATGGTGGAGAATTTGAGGAAGAAGCAGTTAGAAATGAATTTTATGAATTAATATCAATGGGTAAAGTGTAGGAAAAAACATTCCTATTTTATATAAGTAACTGGTTATGTGGGTTTATCATATTACCTGAAGGTTAGTCATAATCCTCACTATTATAGTGGGGATTTTTTATAGGATATACAGTATGAAAGTATGATTAATGAAGTTTTGTACTACCGTTCATATTGTAAATTAACCACTTGTAAAATAAAATAAAGATTATCTATGAACCTTCTTAACTTAGAAAAACTTATTGTAAGAAAGATTGTCTAATTAAATAAAACAAGAGATGAAAAGAATATCAATCATTGCATTACTTTTAGTGGGATTATTTACTCAAAATAATGCGCAAACAGCAGATGAAATAATAAACAGCTATTTTGAAACTATTGGAGGGAAAGCAAAACTAGAAGCTGTTAATGGGACTAAAATGAAAGCTAAAATGAATCAAGGGGGAATGGAAATCCCTATTGAAGTTATTAATTTTAAGGATGGAAGACAAATGATTTCATTTACCCTTCAGGGAAAAACGATTAAGGAAGAGGTATTCGATGGAGAAGTCCTTTGGGGAACGAATTTTCTGACTCAAAAACCTGAAAAAAGCACTGAAGAAGAGACAGAAAATTTTAAGAAAAATATAGATTTTCCTGATCCATTTTTAAATTATAAAGAGAAAGGTTATGAGGTTGAATTAATAGGAAAGGAAGAGTTTGAAACTGTAGAATGCTACAAAATAAAACTAACAAAGAATCCTATAGTAATAGATGGTGAGGAAGTAAAGGTGTTTGAGTATCACTTTTTTGACACAGAATCTTTTGTGATTATGGGTAGTGAAGCAGAGATTACATCAGGAAGCATGAAAGGTAAAATTTCAATAACTAAGTTATCAGACTATCAGGAAGTTGAAGGAATATATTTTCCATTTTCAATTACTTCTGGGATAAAGGATCTGGGAGAACAGACATTA
>JAUHZI010000141.1 GCA_030426105.1 Bacteroidia bacterium
GAGCAGATGGCTTACCATCTCTTGTTCTGATAGTCCAACCATCTTTATCTTGTTTGATATCCTTAGTCCCCATATTAATCATTGGTTCAATTGCTATAACTAAACCTTCTTTTAATAATAGACCTTTTCCTCTTCTTCCATAGTTAGGTACTTCTGGTTTCTCATGTAATTTTTTACCTAATCCATGACCAACCATTTCTCTAACAACCCCATAACCATTAGCCTCAGCATGTGATTGGACTGCATAACCTATGTCACCAATTCTTTTACCTGCTACGGTATTTTGGATTGCAAAGGTAAGACTTTCTTTCGTAACTTCAAGTAATTTCTTAATTTCTTCTGAAACTTCTCCAATTTCGAAAGTATAAGCTGAGTCTCCATAGAACTCATTCATCAAAACTCCACAGTCTACTGAAACGATATCTCCATCTTCTAAAGGCTTGTCAGAAGGTAGCCCATGAACCACTGCATCATTGACTGATGTTAGTAATGTACTTGGACAATCGTACAAACCTTTAAAACCAGGAACAGCACCATTATCTCTAATGAATTCTTCAGCTATCTTATCTAGATATGCTGTAGTTACTCCTGGTTGAATTAATTTAGCAACTTCTGCTAAGGTCTTACCTACTAAAAGGCAACTCTCTCTTTGGATTTCAATCTCCTCTTTCGTTTTATAATAAATCATTCTATTATAAAGATTGAGTCATTGAAACTGCAGACTGAGTATTTGTTCTACCTTTTATTCTAGTTCCTTTCATCAAACCATCATAATGACGATTTAATAAGTGGCTTTCTATTTGTTGTAATGTATCTAATACAACTCCTACCATAATTAGTAAAGAAGTTCCTCCATAGAAATAAGCGAAACCTGTACTAATTCCTGCATTCATAGCAAAGGCAGGTAAAATTGCTATAATTCCTAAAAAGATAGATCCAGGAAATACAAGCTTTGAAATTAGGTTATCAATAAATTCTGCTGTTGATCTTCCTGGTTTAACACCTGGAATGAAAGATCCATTTCTTTTTAATTCATCAGCCATTTGATTTGGGTTCATTGTTATTGCCGTATAGAAATATGTAAACACAACAATCAATACAAAGAATAACAAGTTGTACCAAAATCCAGAGATATCACTGAAGGCATTACCAACTGATCCACCAAATAGAGCAGGAATAAACATCAATGCTTGTGCAAAGATAATAGGCATTACTCCTGATTGATTAACTTTTAATGGGATATAACTTCTCTGTCCACCAGCTACAGCTTGTCTATTTCCTCTTCCAATAACTCTTTTAGCTGTTTGAACTGGTATTCTTCTAGTTCCTTGTACTAATAATATTGTTAATAAGATAACAAACAATAAGACAACGATTTCAACTAATAATAATACCATACCACCACCAGTCAATTTAGAACCTAATTCGGCAAAAAACGCTCCTGGTAAGTTAGCAATAATACCAATTGTAATAATTAATGAAACTCCATTCCCTAATCCTCTATCTGTTATTCTTTCTCCTAGCCAAGTAACGAACATTGTTCCTGCAGTTAAAATAGCTACCGTTTGTGTCCACCATAAGAAGTCAGCATTGGCAGGTAGATAATCTTTGGCATAAGCTGCGATATAAGTAGGTCCTTGGAATAAACAAATTACGATTGTTAGTAATCGAGTATAACGTGTAATTTTCTTACGTCCACTTTCTCCTTCTTTTTGCATTTTTTGAACAGCTGGCACAGCCATTCCCATTAACTGCATTACAATTGAAGCTGAGATATAAGGCATTATACCCAAAGCCATAATAGAGGCTCTTGAAAAAGACCCTCCAGCAAACATATCAATCAAAGAAAGAATCCCTCCTTGAGTTGATTTTGCATCCATTATGGACGAATTAATACCAGGTAAAATGATATATGATCCTATTCTATATACCAATATTAAAAGAAGCGTATATATAATACGCTTTCTTAAATCTTCAACACTCCAAATGTGTTTTAATGTTGTTAAAAACCTTTTCATTAATCAATTTGTTGTAATTATTTAATTACTTCTGCAACACCACCTTTTGCTTCTATTGCTGCTTTAGCAGAAGCTGAAAAAGCGTTTGCTTTTACTGTAACTTTCGCACTTAATTCACCTCTATTTAAGATTTTTACTAAATCTTTCTTAGAAGCTAAACCATTTGCTACTAATACTTCAGGGGTGATTTCTGTAATATTTTTATTATCAACTAAACTCTGGATAGAATCTAAATTAATCCCTTTGTATTCAACTCGATTAATATTTTTAAATCCAAATTTAGGAACTCTTCTTTGTAGTGGCATTTGCCCACCTTCGAAACCAATCTTACTGCTATATCCTGAACGAGATTTAGCACCTTTGTGACCTCTTGTCGAAGTTCCACCATATCCAGATCCTTGACCTCTACCAATTCTCTTTTTGTTTTTTGTAGAACCCTTTGCTGGTGTTAAATTATTTAATTTCATTTCAATTTTTTTTATCAAATTAATAGTAAACTTAGCTGAGTTAATTTATTTAACTACTTCAACTAAATGTTCTACTTTTTTAATCATTCCCAAAATCTGAGGTGTAGCTTCGTGCTCTACAACTCTGTTCATTTTGTTAAGACCTAAAGCTTGCATAGTAAGCTTTTGATTTTTAGGTCTATTTATAACGCTACGTACTTTCTTTACTTTAATAGTTGCCATGGTCATTGATATTACCCGTTAAACACTTTCTCTAAAGAGATTCCTCTTTTTCTTGCAATAGCATTGGCATCTCTCATTTCTCCTAACGCTTTGATAGTAGCTTTCACTACGTTGTGAGGGTTAGATGATCCTTGAGATTTTGCTAATACGTTATGAATTCCTGCGCTTTCTAACACAGCACGCATCGCACCACCTGCAATTACTCCTGTACCTTCAGAAGCTGGTTTTAAGAAAACCTTAGCTCCATCAGATTTGATTAAAATTTCATGAGGAACAGTGTTGTTTACTAACGCTACTCTAATCACATTTTTCTTAGCATCATCAATTGCTTTAGAAATAGCTTCAGTTACCTCATTTGCTTTACCAAGTCCATGTCCTACAAGACCATTTTCATCTCCTACTACTACTATTGCAGAGAAGCTGAAGTTACGTCCTCCTTTAGTAACTTTAGTAACACGGTTAATTGCTACTAATTTATCTTTCAACTCTATTTCACTAGAGTTCATTTTTTTTGTATTCACCTTAGACATCGTATTTTAAAATTTTAATCCTTTTTCTCTAGCTGCTTCAGCTAATGCTTGAACTCTCCCATGGTATAAGAAACCATTTCTGTCAAAAACGCAAGTTTCTATCCCAGCGCTTAAAGCTTTTTCTGCTATTTCAGTACCAACAATCTTTGCTTGCTCAATTTTGTTAATGTTTTGAGCTTTCTCATTTTTAAGAGATGAAGCTGATAATAAAGTTCTACCAGTAACATCATCAATTAATTGAGCATACATTTGTCTGTTACTTCTAAAAACAGATAACCTTGGTTTTTGCTCAGAACCGTTTATGTTCTTACGGATTCTTCTTTTTATTCTTTTTCTTTTTTCTAATTTCGATAAAGCCATTTTCTTAATGTATTAAATTCAAGAATTACCCAGCAGTTTTACCAGCTTTTCTTCTAATCTCTTCACCTTGAAAACGTACACCTTTACCTTTATAAGGCTCTGGCTTTCTAAGTGATCTAATTTTAGCAGCCACTTGACCAACTAATTGCTTGTCGTGTGAAGTAAGCTTAATTAAAGGATTTTTTCCTTTCTCCGATACTGTTTCTAATTTTACCTCAGAAGGTATTTCAAAAACTATTGGATGAGAAAATCCTAATGCTAATTCTAATCTTTGTCCTTGTGAAGATGCTCTATAACCTACACCTACCAACTCTTGTACAGTAGTGAAACCTTTCGATACTCCTTCAACCATATTATTTACTAAAGAACGGTATAAACCATGCTTTGCTCTAATATCTTTTGCCTCAGAACTTCTTTCTAAAACGATTTCTCCTTCGTTTACCGATAGAGAAATAGCTTCATCCATTTTTTGAGTTAACTCTCCTAACTTACCTTTTACAGTAACCACGTTATCCTGTGAGACATTTATTTCAACACCTTCAGGTACGCTAATTGGTGCTTTTCCTATTCTTGACATTTCTTTAAATCTTTAATTTTAATGAACGTAGCAAAGTACTTCACCACCTACATTTTCCTTTCTTGCTTCTTTATCTGTAATTACTCCTTTTGAAGTTGAGATAATAGCAATTCCTAAACCATTCAATACACGTGGCAAGCTATCAGCGCTTGTGTATTTTCTTAAACCTGACTTACTAATTCTCGTTAAGTTCGAGATTGCAGATTCTTTTGTTTGTGGATGATATTTCAAAGCAATTTTGATTATACCTTGTTTGTTATCATCAATAAATTTATAATTTAAGATATACCCTTTTTCGAATAAAATCTTCGTCATCTCTTTTTTAAGATTAGAAGCAGGTATTTCTACAACTTTATGATTAGCTTTAATTGCGTTTCTCAATCTAGTTAAGTAATCAGCTATTGGATCAGTAATTTTCATATTCTCTTTTTCTTATATTTCTAATTACCAGCTAGCTTTTCTTACTCCTGGTATTTTACCAGCTAACGCCATTTCTCTAAACGTCACACGAGAGATTCCAAATTGTCTCATATATCCTCTTGGACGACCTGTTAACTGACAACGGTTATGTTTTCTAATATACATTGAATTCTTAGGAAGTTTTTGTAATGCTAACATAGCATCCCAATCTCCTTCTGCAGCAGCTTTTCTTAAAGCTGCTCTTTTTTCAGCGTAACGATCTGTTAAACGAGCTCTTTTTAGCTCTTTAGCTTTCATTGATTCTTTTGCCATCTTCTTATTTTTTTGCAAAAGGAAAACCAAATTGCTCTAATAAAGCTCTCCCTTCTTCGTTCGTATTTGCAGATGTAACGATTGTTATATCCATTCCTAAAATTCTATTTACTTTATCAATATCGATTTCTGGGAATATGATGTGCTCTTTTACTCCAATAGTAAAGTTTCCGCTTCCATCTCCTTTAGATTGAACTCCTCTAAAATCTCTTGTTCTTGGTAATGATACTGTAATTAATCTATCTAAGAACTCATACATTTTTTCTCTTCTTAATGTAACTTTAGTTCCTACAGGCATTCCTTTTCTTAACTTAAAGTTAGAAACGTCCTTTTTAGATAAACAGATTTGAGCTTTTTGACCAGCGATTTCAGTTAATTCTTTCACTGCTGATTCAGCAATCTTTTTATCTGCTACAGCTTCACCAATTCCTTGGCTTAATACTATCTTCTCAATTTTTGGTACTTGCATGATTGTGTTGTACCCAAACTTTTCCTTTAGTGCTGGAACGACTTCGTTCTCATAGACACCTCTTAATCTTGGTGAATAGCTCATTACTTAATTACCTCCCCTGATTTTTTAGCGAAACGAACTTTTTTGTTGTTTTCGTCGAATTTATAACCAACTTTAGTAGTATCTCCTGAAACAGGGTCAACTAACATAACATTAGATACGTGTACTCCGTAATCTAATTCTACAATCCCACCTTCAGGATTTGCTTTATCTGTTTGTGGCTTAACGTGTTTTTTTACTTTTTTCGTCAAACCTTCAATAAATACGCGGTCCTTCTTTGCGTCGATATCAAGAATTTCTCCTTGTTGACCTTTAGCCGCTCCGGCAATTACTTTTACAGTATCACCCTTTTTTATTCTATAATTCGTCTTCATATCCTTTAAATGACTATAATACTTCAGGAGCTAAAGATACAATTTTCATAAATTGTTTATCTCTTAACTCTCTTGCAACAGGTCCAAAAATACGAGTTCCTCTCATTTCTCCACCTGTATTTAACAATACTACTGCATTATCGTCGAATCTTATATAAGATCCGTCTGCTCTTCTTACTTCTTTCTTTGTTCTAACTATAACAGCTTGTGAAACTTGTCCTTTTTTAACACTTCCTGATGGTAATGCGTTTTTAATAGTCACAACTATTTTATCACCAACAGAAGCATATCTTCTTTTTGTTCCACCTAAAACTCTTATACAAAGCACTTCTTTAGCTCCACTATTGTCTGCTACTGAAAGTCTACTTTCTTGCTGTATCATTGTAATTAATTATTTAGCTCTTTCAACTATTTCTACTAGTCTCCAATTCTTTCTTTTACTTAATGGACGAGTCTCCATTATTCTAACTGTATCACCTTCGTTACAATCATTTTTCTCGTCGTGGGCTACAAATTTAGTAGATTTTTTCATAAACTTACCATACATTGGATGTTTTACTTTTCTTTCTACTGTTACTACGATAGATTTCTCCATCTTACTGCTTGTAACCACGCCAACTCTTTCCTTTCTTAAATTTCTCATAACTATTTTGCTACTTCAAGATTTCTACTAGTTAATTCGGTTTTAATTCGAGCTATAGTTCTTCTATAATTTTTAATTTGAATTGGATTCTCCAATTCAGCGATTTTGTGATTTATCATTAGCTTAGACAATGTAGCTTTATTCTCTACTAAAAGCTCTTGTAAATCAGCGACACTTAGTTCTTTTAATTCTGTTGCCTTCATAACTTCTTTTAATTTATGCGTAATCTCTACGCACTACAAATTTGGTTTTAACAGGTAACTTTTGTGCTGCTAATCTCATTGCCTCTTTAGCTACCTCAAATGGAACTCCATCACATTCGAACATGATTCTTCCTGGTTTAACTGGAGCAACCCAGTGACTTGGAGCACCTTTACCTTTACCCATCCTTACCTCTGCAGGTTTAGCTGTTAAAGGCTTGTCTGGAAAAATTCTAATCCAAACTTTTCCTTCCCTTTTCATATAACGAGTTACCGCGATACGTGCAGCCTCAATCTGTCTAGAAGTGATAAATCCTTCATCTAAAGATTTTATAGCAAAAGATCCGAATGAAATTTGGCTTCCTCTTTGAGCCAAACCTTTCATTCTCCCTTTCTGAACTCTTCTAAACTTTGTTCTTTTTGGTTGTAACATTACTTAATTCTTTTAGTGCTTCAAATTAATTTCTCTTTCTCTTTCCGGCTCCAGAACCTCTTTTAGAACCACCTTTAGCCATTCCAAAATTAGGACTTAAATCTCTTTTACCGTAAACTTCACCTTTACAAATCCATACTTTGACACCGATTCTTCCGTACGTTGTATGTGCTTCAGCTAAAGCATAGTCAATATCAGCTCTAAAAGTATGTAATGGTGTTCTACCATCTTTATATTGTTCAGAACGTGCCATTTCAGCTCCGTTCAATCTTCCAGAAATCTTAACTTTTATTCCTTCAGCCCCCATTCTCATTGTAGAAGCAATAGCCATTTTAATAGCACGTCTAAAAGAAATTCTTCCTTCGATTTGTCTTGCGATACTATCAGCAACTAATTGAGCATCCAACTCTGGTCTTTTGATTTCAAAAATGTTAATTTGAATCTCTTTCCCAGTAATTTTCTTTAACTCTTCTTTTAGCTTATCAACTTCAGCACCACCTTTCCCGATAATTACACCTGGTCTTGCAGTGTTAATTGTGATTGTAACTAATTTTAAAGTTCTCTCAATAATTACTTTAGATACACTTGCTTTTCTAAGACGAGTAGATATATACTTACGTATTTTATCATCTTCAACAATCTTAGCAGAATAATCTTTTCCACCGTACCAGTTAGAATCCCATCCTCTAATGAATCCTAATCTATTTCCTATTGGATTAGTTTTTTGTCCCATTAATATTGTCTTTTACTTCGTTTTATCAATTACAAGTGTAACGTGATTTGATCTTTTTCTAATTCTGTGTGCTCTACCTTGAGGTGCTGGTTGAATTCTTTTCAACATTCTAGCACTATCAACATAAACATCTTTTACTATTAGGTTTGCAGTTGAAGGATCTTCTCCTTCGTTTTTCTGCTCCCAGTTATTAATTGCAGAAACTAATAACTTCTCCATTCTGTTTGACGCTTCTTTCGGATTAAATTTTAAAATATTTAATGCTGTGTAAACGTTCTCCCCTCTAATGATATCTGCAACTAAACGCATTTTTCTAGGTGAAGTAGGACAGTTATTTAATTTTGCTATTGCTGTACTGCTCTTAAGCTCTTTCTTAAGTTCCGCAGTTTCTCTTTTTCTTTTTCCCATTTCAATAAACTTTTAGAGTGGTTATCTTTTACCTTTATCTTTCTTTCCACCATGTCCTCTAAAAGTACGAGTTGGTGCAAATTCGCCTAACTTATGTCCAACCATATTCTCAGTTACATAAACTGGGATAAATTTCTTCCCATTGTAAACTGCAATAGTTAAACCTACAAATTCAGGAGTGATAGTTGAAGCTCTAGACCAAGTTTTAATTACGGATTTCTTTCCACTCTCCTGAGCTGCTTCAACACGGCTCATCAATTTGTAGTGTACGAAAGGTGGTTTCTTGAGTGATCTACTCATATCTCGATTATTTCTTTCTTCTTTCGATAATGTACTTATTCGAAGCTTTCTTTTTGTTACGGGTTTTGTAACCTTTAGCAGGAACTCCGTTTCGCGATCTTGGGTGTCCTCCGGAATTACGGCCTTCACCTCCACCCATTGGGTGATCAACAGGGTTCATTACAACTCCACGAACTCTTGGTCGACGGCCCAACCAGCGGCTTCTACCCGCTTTACCTGAACGAACCAAAAAGTGGTCTCCATTGGAAACGCTACCGATAGTAGCAAGGCAAGCAACCAATACCA
>JAUHZI010000010.1 GCA_030426105.1 Bacteroidia bacterium
ACTGCAGATGTTAAAGTTCCTGAGGGGATGCTAGCAGTCATGAGTGCTAATAATCCTGTAGAAAAAAATGAGGAAAACGCTTATCATTTTGAGATGAAACAATCTATTCCTTGTTATTTATTGGCTTTAGCAGTTGGAGAATTAGAATTTAAGGCTTTAGATAATAGAACTGGCGTTTATGCAGAACCTTCAATGCTGGAAAGTTGTGCTGAAGAGTTGGTTGATATGGGGAGAATGGTTGATGTAGCAGAAGAGTTATATGGACCATATCAATGGGAGCGTTTTGATGTTATTGTTTTACCTCCTAGTTTTCCATTTGGGGGTATGGAGAATCCTAGATTAACTTTTGCAACGCCAACAATTATAGCTGGAGATAAGAGTTTAGTTTCTTTAATCGCTCATGAATTAGCGCATTCATGGAGTGGCAATTTAGTGACGAATGCAACATGGAATGATTTCTGGTTAAATGAAGGCTTTACGGTTTATTTTGAACGCCGTATTATGGAGGCTATAGAAGGAAAGGATTATGCTGATATGTTAGCTTTGTTAGGTTTTCAAGACTTAGAGCGTTCATTAGGCGAATTGAAGCCTGAATTTCAAAAATTGAGATTAAATTTAACAGGGGTTCATCCTGACGATGCAATGACGGATATTGCATATGAAAAAGGTTATTTTTTCCTCCGTTTAATAGAAGATAAAGTTGGAAGAGAAGCATTTGATCAATTTCTAAAAACGTATTTTGAACGTCATAAATTTCAAACAATTACAACTGATCAGTTTTTAACTTATTTAGATAAAGAGTTGCTGGCACCTAAAGAAGTAGATTTAAATATCGAAGAATGGATTGATGAACCAGGATTGCCTGAAAATTGTCCAAAAGTAGAAGCCGTTCGTTTTTTTAATGTAGAGAAGCAATTAGCAAATTATAAAGAAAATTTTGATGTTGCAGTATTGAAAACAGGAGAGTGGTCGACACATGAATGGTTGCACTTCTTGAGGCATTTAGACAGTACTATAACAATAGCACAGTTTGAAGATTTAGATAAGGCTTTTGACTTAACAAATTCTGGAAATTCAGAAATAGCAGCTATATGGTTTGAAAAAAGTATTTATGCAAATTATAGAGGTATTGATAAGGCTTTAAAAGCGTTTTTAGATAGAGTAGGAAGAAGAAAATTTTTAAAACCCTTGTATGAAGCGTTGGCAAGTACTCCTGAAGGTATGGAAAGGGGGAGAGCTATATTTAAAACCTCTAAGTCTAATTACCATTATGTGTCAATAAACACAATAGAGCAAATACTTCAATTAAAATAATAGTGATTTAAAATAGAAATGCAGGTATAGCTCCTGCATTTCTATTGATTATTAACTAAAAAGAATAAATTTAACTTATTCTTCTGTCGTTCTGTAAGGAATGTTTTTATCTGTTAACGATTCCATAAATGCCACTAGATCATTTTGTTCTTCTTCACTTAAGTTTAACGGCTCAAGCATTAGTGTATCGATGTTAATTGGGTTTTCAACAATTAAGTAGGGGTTGTTATAATATTCGACAACTTCCTTAAGTGTTTGAAACATCCCATTATGCATATACGGAGAAGTTAAAGTAATGTTTCTAAGACCTGGAACTTTAAATTTACCAAGATCACTAGAATCTTTGGTTACTTCAAATCTACCTTTGTCTGTGAGTGTATGTTCATCATATAATCCGATGTTTCTGAACTCATCACCCGTAAAGTCTGGTCCAAAGTGACAATCGAAACATTTTGCTTTGGTTAGAAATAAAGTTCGACCTCTAATTTGAGCAGGAGACATAGCGTTAGTATCCTCTTCATTCATCCATAGGTCATGCGGAGCAGAGCCGTCACTTTCCAAGCTTCTTTGAAATTCAGCTATTGCTGTTAGAATATTTGAAGAGTCTGGAGAGTTGTTAAATATCTTTTTAAAGTAGTATTGGTAATGTTTGCTATTTTGAATTCGTTTAATGGCTTCAGTATAACTTAAATTCATTTCTACTGGATTCTCAATTGGGCCTTTGGCTTGTTCCTCTAAACTTCCAACTCTACCATCATGGAATAGAAAGGGGCGAGAAAGAGTATTCATAACTGTGGGAGTATTTCTAGTACCTAAAGCACCGTTTACTCCTTTAGATAGTGCCGAACTATCAGCAAACCCAAACTCTGGATTATGACAACTTGCACAAGAAATTGATTGGTCTTTTGATAAAATAGGATCAAAAAATAATTTGGCCCCCAATTTTACTTCAGAATCAATTGATTCATCATATTGAACAATTTCTTCTTTTGAATTTGTTTCTTTTTTAGTTTGTTCTCCACAAGCAATTAGTAAAAATGGAATACTTATAAATAAATAAAACTTCATTTTACAAAAATGAAGTTTTATTCTGAATTTAAGTATGACTTTTTTCAGTAATTGAAATTATAGCAAGTCGTTAGCCAAATTAGCTAACTCTGAACGTTCTCCTTTCTCTAATTTTATATGAGAAAACAAATGATGCCCTTTCAAACGGTCTATTAAATACGTTAGTCCATTACTTTGTTCATCCATATATGGAGTGTCAATTTGGTTAATGTCACCTGTAAATATGATTTTAGATCCTTCACCAGCACGAGTAATGATTGTTTTGATCTCAATAGGGGTAAGGTTCTGTGCTTCATCAACTATAATTATACTGTTTGCAAGTGTACGACCTCTAATAAAGGCTAAAGCTATGATGGAAAGTTGCCCATTTTTTTCCATTTCTTCTAGGGTAACTTTTTTACGTTCATTTTCACTAAACTGACTTTTAATAAACTTTAAATTGTCCCATAGAGGTTGCATGTATGGAGAGATTTTATCTTCAGCATTTCCAGGAAGAAAACCAATATCTCTATTACTTAAAGGTATAATTGGACGTGTCAAGATAATTTGTTCGTACTTTTTATGTTGCTCTAATGCAGCTGCAAGCGCTAGTAATGTTTTCCCTGTACCAGCAACGCCTTGTAAAGCAATCAGCTTAATGTCTTGATTCAGTAAGGCATTAAGAGCAAAAGTCTGCTCAGCATTTCTAGGTTTGATATTATAAGCGTATTGTTTTTCTATGTGTTCTATAGATTCAGTTAGGTCGTTATAACGAACAAGTATTGTTTTTTGATTTTCACTTAAAATATAATAGCCATTAGGAATTTTAGCATCTCCTAAAATGCCGTCTTCATCAATAAAATTCTTTTTGTATAATGTAGGAATGATGGTTGTGTCTTCTAATTGAATTAAAGGGAATCCCTCAGATACAGTTTTGACGTTTTTAACTTTACCAGTTTCGTAGTCTTCAGCTTTTAATCCTAATGCTTTAGCTTTTAATCTAAGATTGATATCTTTGGTAACCAAGATAACTTGTAAGCTTTTAACATTACTTTTTAAAGATAATGCAGCATTGATAATCTTGTGGTCGTTTTTTCCATGACCATATACTTCTTCAGCATTGACACCTTTAAAATCTTCAGGCATAACAATTTTTATACTGCCCTTGTTTTCACCTAAAGAAATCCATTGAGTCAATCCGTGCTCACCAGAAAGTTTATCTAAGAACCTTATAACTTCTCTGGCTTCGAAGTTTTTCGTTTCGTTTCCTATTTTGAAATTATCCAACTCTTCCAATACAGTAATGGGGATGGCTACATCATTGTCTTCAAAATTATTGATGGCTGCACTATCAAAAAGAAGTACAGATGTGTCTAATACAAATATTTTTTTAGAAGGCGTTTTTTTTGGCATAAGCTGATTTTTAGTTTCTGAAATTTACTTGTTTTTAACAAAAAAGATACAAAAATGAGTCCAAAGTTATTAACGTTAAGATGTTTTCTACTCGACATTTTTTTTGTGTGGATTTTTATAATTTTATGTCGTATTTTCGCAAAAATTAAATTTGATAAATATGAAATTAGCTTTTTTGGTGTTAGCATGTGTATTGAGCAGTATAGCGTTTGGGCAAACTATTGAAAGAGGTCCTTATTTACAAAAAGTAAGTGCAACTAAAATTAATATTAAATGGAGAACAGATACACCTGTTAATAGTAAGGTATGGTATGGAACTTCGTTAGGTAATTTGACACAAACAGCAACCAATAATAATGTTGGAACAAATCATGAGGTAATATTAACAGGTTTACAACCTTCTACAACATATTATTATGCGATTGGAAGTGCCTTAGGCCAGATTAGTGCACAGCCAAATTATCACTTTAAAACAAGTCCTAATATTGGAACTGTTGAGCCAATTAGAACCTGGGTGATTGGTGATTTTGGAAAAGGAAACCAAAGCCAATTAGATGTTATGAATTCCTATCTAAACTATACAGGAGCAAGGGGAACTGATGTGTGGCTGTGGATGGGAGATAATGCTTATCAAGATGGAAATGATTCTGAATATCAGACAAAAGTATTTAACCAATATGATTCGATATTCCCGTTTATGCCTTTTTTTCCTACTCCAGGAAATCATGACTACAACAGTATGAGTGGGTACAATTTATTAACGCCAACATTGCATACCCTTCACTCTGGCGCATATTACGATATTATTTCTGTTCCATCTAATGGTGAAATAGGTGGACATCCTTCTGGAACTGAGGCATTTTATTCTTTTGATTATGGAAATGTCCATTATATCAGTTTAAACTCTGAAATTCAAAATACAAATTCAAGAAATTCAGCAATGGAAAATTGGTTGACACAAGATTTGGCTCAAAATACACAAGATTGGACCATTGTTTATTTTCATCAAGCACCTTATTCAAGAGGATCGCATGATTCAGATGATGTATGGGAAATTTTTATGAGAGGTATGCGTAAGAATATTTTACCAATTCTTGATGCAGGTGGAGCAGATTTAGTTTTAAGTGGTCATAGCCATAATTATGAACGATCATATTTGATGAAGGGACACTATGATTACAGTTCTGCTATTCAACCATCTATGTTTTTAGATGGAAGTACAGGAAATCCTGATAATGGAGAACCTTATAAAAAATATTATGGTTCTGATTGTTCTCAAGATTATGAAGGTATAGTATACGCCGTAGTTGGGAACTCAGGTTCTAAAACAGGACCAGGTGATGATGAGGGGTTAAATCATCCAGCAATGTATATAAGTGATGCTGAAAATGCAGTAGGTTCTTTAGTCTTGGATATTTTAGCAGATACATTAACGGGTACTTATATGCGTTCTGATGGCCAAGTAATTGACAAATTCCAAATTCAAAGAGTAGGAAGTTGTGATACTACAACTGTCGATACTACTGCAAATAATATCCAAGAACATACCAATAATGTGGTAGTTAAAGTATTTAGTGATTACAAATCAGGAGATTTTAAAATTCGTTTTGATTTAACAGAAGATTCTCCTGTAACAATCAATGTTCATGGTATGAATGGACAACTAATCTACACGAAAGATTTTGGATATTTAACTAATGGAACTCATTATCATACTATCCAAACTGAGCTAAATAATATTCCTGCTGGAATGTATAATTTTAGTATCGTTACAAATAAATCAATGGTAAGTAAACGTATCTTTAAGTTAAAGATTTAAAATACATTTCGCTAAAATATAATTACCAGACGTTTAAACATCAAAAAGGAAATATTATCAAGATAATTGTTCTTTTTTGATGTTTTTTTTATATATTTTCTTTTTATTAATGTGTTGTGTATGAAGAAGATATATTTTCTTGTTTGCCTTTTTGTTGTATTTTCAATAGGAGTTAAGGCTCAAAACCTGATTTTAATTAACTCTCAAACGATAGGACAGTTAACGACTTGCTTAGATTCTGTAATGTATACAGTTGAAGTTGAGAACCCATCTCCTTTTTATTTGGATAGTGTTATTGTATCGGTAGATTTGCCTGAAGGAGTGGAGTACCTTTCGGGAAGTTTAACTGGAGGAAGTGAAGTGGATGTTTCGGATCTTAATGCTCCACAATTCGCTTTGGATGATATCGAAACATTGACGTTCTCTAGTTTTTCGTTTTACATTAAGTCAAACTGTGAAGCAATTAATACAATTTATTCAGGTACACCTATAAACAATGTGGTGGAATTAAATTTTAACTCTAATGGATATGGATTAACAGAAACTCATGAGAGTGATTATTATACTATTCTAGCACCAAATTTATCGATTACAAATATTACCAATCAAAGTTATTCAGGGAATGTTGGAGATGTCTTTAACCGATGTATAACAATTGTAAATGGAGGAGACGGAGCTTTGGCAGAGTTAACTTTAGAGGATAATCATGGAACTGGAATCGTAATTACCAGTGTAGATGTTGGAAGTTTAACCAATTCAGGGAATTCTGAAACTATATTTATTTCTGGACAAGACTTCTTGACAGTTGGAAATGGAGACTCATTATTAGATCCAGGTGAGCAGATTGTTATCTGTGAAACTGTAGAAGTTTTAAGTTGTAGTGATGTTTCTTCCAATTTTTCATACTACTGGGGATGTGGTGGTTTAGATTGTCAGAACCTGGCTGATGCGGCAAATGTCATATTTCCTGGGGAAGTTCCCGATTTAGTTTTTACACCTTCAACAGATTATTCTAATTCAGCTACTAATGGAGCGTGTTATGGAAATAATACCAATGGTGACTTTGGAGCTCACTTACAAATTCATAATGATGGAACAGGTACTGCTTATGGAGTAGAAATAGATTTGTTTCAGGGCTGGACCACATCTATGTATTCGAATTATTACAGTTCTTTAAATACTAATAGTTTTACCATAACAAGAAATGGAGGGACTCCTCAACCACTTACTTTCGATACAACATATAGTTCTACAACAAAATCGTGTTTACCAGCAAATCCTATTGGTCGAGTTGTTTTTACAATAGATAGTATTGGAGTAGATGACACCATTACGATAGATTTTAATCATTACACTTGTTGTTATGATGATGCATGTGTTGGAAATGCAAGACACCATATGTTGGGGTGGAGATTTAGAGGAGAGTATTTTAATAAATGTAATTCAAGGTACCCTATTGTTTTAACACAAGGGATTTATACACGATACTATGATCAAATTATAGTTGTTGATCAATCTCCTGGAACAATGATTGGCTCTTCTACAGCTTCTGTTAGTTTTATTAACTCAAGGTTTACTTACAGTCCATTTCCTCGAAATACAGCCAATGACTTGTTTAGTTATGAAATTATATTGCCACCATGTTTATCAATGGTGAATGGTAGTTTTAACCAAAAGAATCACTTGGGAAATAATTTAGCTGCTCCAGATTCTATTGTGACCAGTGGAAACATTGTACGTGTATATTACAGTTCCTATGTTGGAGGAACGCAATCAACAATCAATTTTGATGTACAGTTGGACTGTAACTCTTGTGGGAATCTAGGAAGTGCTTTGATAGAGCTAAATTCATATTATTCTCCTGATTTAGCTTGTGGGTGTGAGTTTAAAATGGGATGTTCTTCTTCAGAGATAGAGTTAATTTGTCCAACAACTTGTGAGGGAATTAATTTACAAAATGCGATAGTTGAAAGGAAGAATTATGGACAAGTAGATAATGATAATAATGGAATGCCAGATCCGTCAGGTGTAATGGATATGAACTTGGTTAGAAAAGATCGACTAATGTATGGAGATACATTAAGATCATTTTATCGAAGTGTAGTAAATAATACATCAGGCGCTAACTGGAACTATGTTTATGCCAATACTGTTATTACTGATGTTGGAAATAGATTTGCGTATGAGAATGCTACTTTAAGTATTTATGATGCTAGCTCAGGAACGTATTATACTTGTGCAAACATTCCTGCTGCAACAGTTTCTTCAAGTGGAACAACTAGAACGTTTTTAAATGAAATTGATCTTTCAAGTCTGATTGGAAGTGGGTGTTTACCATCTGGATATACTTTATCAACAGGAGACTCAATTTTATTAGAGATAAATGTTTCTGTTAATTCCAATATTGGAGGGAATGTTTACAGTGGAAATTGTACCAATGAAATTTATGCTTCAACGATTCAAAATCCTACTAATTCAGCAGACAAATTTGGATGTAACACCATTCAAAGGTCTTTCACATTAATAGGGTATTACTTTACAAATTACGGTCCTGGAGCGTATTCAACTAATAGCTGTAATCAATATACAATAAGCCAGAATTATTATTTAAGTATTGGAAGATGTTGTTCAAATTATGCTGGAGGAAATCTTTTCCCTTATGAATATAGAACTTGGACTAGCCCTTCTTTATTGCAGGTTGTAATGCCAGATAGTTATACATTTGTTAGTGCTCAATTTAATTATCGAAGAACAACTGGGACTCTGTCCTCTAGTGTAAGTTCGTGGTTTCAGTTAACTCCTACAAGTATTTCTGGTAATACTTATGACTTTGACGTTTCAAATTATTTTGGAGATGATCAGGTTAATGATAGTATTTTTAATAGTGATGATGGTTATTATGGTACGCTTCAAATCGTTTATGAACCTAACTGTTCTGTGGCAGATTCTACAGGTTTTATCCGTTATAATTGGAGTTTTGATGTCGTAGATCAATTACTGACTTCAACTACTGCTCCTCAATCAAATGTTGGAACACACGATGAGGTAACTTATAGTCGTCCAAATTTATTTATGCAAGCTAACCTATTGTCTTCAAATACTGCAACTGGAGCAGTAGAATGGGATATAACTGTAACCAATAACTCAAACAACTCTAATGCATTTAATGTATGGTTTGGAAATGAATATAATACTGGAGTGGTAGCAGATAGCTTGTTTGATTTTACTTCTGGTACAATGATTTATCCAAATTCGAATAATCTTTTTGAAGCAGATCAGTTGTTAGCGACCGCTACGAAAACTTATAAACTTTATTCACATTCTACCTCTTGTGTTAAAGATAGTATGAAGTTTGTTTTAGGATGGGATTGTGGAGGCTATCCAACTAGTATCAGTAGCTATACTTGCCCTACGGAAAGTTTAGTCTTATCAATTATACCTTGGATTCCTAATGTAACGAACACGATTCAAAACCTAGGGAGTGATACATTACAGCTTTGTGATACATCTGAATACCTTATTTCGGTGATTGATATTCAATTGGGAAATTTATATAATGTGTTTACTTCAGTTATTCTACCAGCTGGAATGACTATTGTTCCAGGCAGTTCTGAGCTTAGGTTTCCATCTGCTAATAGTTATACTTCTATTGCTGATCCAACACTTGTTTCTGGGACAACATATAGATGGAATATTTCTGCTTTAAATGCTCAAATTGGTGCTAATGGAGTTTCAGGAATATTAGATACAACTTCCAATAAATATTTTGTTAAGTTTAAATGTGTAAATAGTTGTAGTTATTTTTCTGGAGACCGATTGGTTGTTCGATCTAATGGACAAGCAGCTTGTGGATTGAATGTTAGTTCTGGTTTAGATTATACAAATAACTTATTTATTAGTGATGCTTTACCTACTTACGCTGCAACGATAGATATTCAATCAACATATATTTCCCCTTGTTTAGAAAATAGCACAATAGTCTTGGAGTTTATTAATCATGGCCCAAGTTTAACAGGAGCAACGGATTCTATCTATTTTAATACCTATAGTTCGGTTAATTATATTCCTAATTCTTTTATGGCAGATTTGAACAGTCCCGTGAATACAATCCCAAATATTGTAACTCAGAATGGAGAAAATATTTACAGTTGGAAGCTTCCAGAAAATATCGGGGTGGGAGATACTTGTCGATTTTCCATTGAAATAAATGGGTTGTCTGAAGATTTAAATTGTGGAATACAACAGCTCAAGGCTAAAATTTCTACATCAGGAAGTTCAACTTGTGCTTTAACAGGTACGCAGTGTGATATTGACGTATTAATTACAGATACAATTAAAAATATCTTTATTTATAAAAGTTATTTAGACTTAATTAGTTCAACAGGCTCTAGTGTTGTTTATAGCCCTCCATCTGGAGAAATAGCTGATATTCATATCAACTTATTCAACTATGGAGAGACACTTCTTCAAGGTACGAATACCATCTTCCAATATTATTATGATGCTGATAATAATGGTGTTTATTCTCCAGGAGATACCTATATTACTTCTGATACAATCACGGATAGTATTAATAATAACACTTATTACGATTACAATACGAGTATAGAGATACCTGCTGGAAATTCATGTGCGATTATTGCTGTATTAGATACAAGCTTAAATACTTGTACATGTATCCCTGGGCAAATTTTAATACCATTAGAACTAAGTACTTCTGTTAGCCGATTAGATACAATGATCTGTTCTGCTGAAGAAATTATTCTAGGAGGAGATTCTGTGTTAGGTTATACATATACATGGAGTCCAACTACTAATTTGTCAGATTCTATAATGGCAATGACAACATATACTGATACAGTAGACTTAATGACTGTAGATACAATTCAGTTTATTAGAGAGGTGAATAGAATAGGGTGTGTTAGTTATGATACAACAGTAGTAATTACTTATCCTAACCCGATTGCTGGCCTTGCTTTAAATCAATTTCAAGCTTGTCAATTTGAATGTGTAGAAGTAGTAAATCAATCTCAAGAGTCAACTTATAGTCCGCTAGTTGATTGGGATTGGAATGTTTCTAGTAGTAACAATAGTTATAGTGATACTGTAGAGGCTCCAACCATTTGTTTTGATGAAGATGGAACTTACTCGATTCAATTAACTATTGAATCAATGCATGGGTGTGTCGATTCAGCAAGTTTAAATAATGTATTAGTTATTAACCCTTCACCAGTTGCAGGATTTAGTTATTTACCTTCTGATAGTATTAAAGAATTAACAGAAGTTAATTTTGTGGATGAATCTTCAGGAGCAGATACTTATTGGTATAGCTTTGGAAATGATTCTGTAGCTGTTATACCTGAGCCTACTCAAGTTTATGAGGAAGAAGGAGTTTACAACATAACTCAAATTGTTGAAAATCAATTTGGGTGTTCTGATACTGTAACACAAGAATTAATAGTTTATGTATTAGAGTACATAGCTATACCTAATATTTTTACTCCTAATGGAGATGGTTTAAATGAAATCTTTGTTGTTAGAAGTAGACATTTAAAATCTTTTGAAGCAAGGATATTTAACCGTTGGGGACAACAAGTCTATTATTGGGACACTCCAAATGGAGGATGGGATGGTAGAACTGTATCAGGATTAGAATCGCCTGAAGGGACTTATTTCTATTCAATTAATGTAATTACTAAAGATGGAGATGAGGAACAGTATCAAGGAACATTAATGTTAAAACGATAAGGTTAGTACTTAATAGGGGATGACAATTAAAAGTTATTTACGAAAAGAATAATATAGTCCTTATTAAAATGAATAAAGCATGTTTTAAGATGTGCTATAAACAAAAAAAGCTCGAAGATATCTTCGAGCTTTTTTTATAAAAGTAAATGTTTAATTCATATAGAAAGTAATTTAATTTTAACCTAAATAAGCTTTTAGCATTTTGCTTCTAGAAGTATGCTTTAATCTTCTAATTGCTTTTTCTTTAATTTGTCTTACACGTTCTCTTGTAAGTTCAAAACGTTCTCCTATTTCTTCTAATGTCATAGGTAGTTTTTGACCTAAACCAAAGTACAAACGAACAACGTCAGCTTCTCTAGGAGTAAGTGTACTTAATGAACGTTCAATCTCTTTTCTTAACGATTCGTGCATTAACTCTTTGTCTGGCCCAGCAGAGTTTTCAGAAGGCATAACTTCATACATGTTACTACTACCATCTTCATCCCCTAAAGGAGCGTCCATAGAAAGGTGTCTACCAGAGTTAGACATGGATTGTTTAACTTCAGCAACAGTAACGTCTAATTCAAATGCAATTTCTTCTGCTGTTGGTGGACGGCCGTATAATTGCTCTAAATCAGAAAAGGCTCTATTAATCTTATTGATCGAACCAATTTTGTTTAAAGGTAAACGTACAATTCTTGATTGTTCAGCAAGTGCTTGTAAAATAGACTGACGAATCCACCATACGGCATAGGATATGAATTTAAATCCTCTCGTTTCATCAAATCTTTTAGCTGCTTTTATAAGACCTAAATTCCCCTCGTTAATTAAATCGGGAAGTGTTAAACCTTGGTTTTGATATTGTTTAGAAACCGAAACAACGAAACGGAGATTAGCCTTAACCATTCTGTCTAATGCTTCTTCGTCTCCAGCTCTAATTCTTTGCGCTAACTCTACTTCTTCTTGAGCAGTAATTAAGTCAACTCGGCCAATTTCTTGTAGGTATTTGTCTAAGGATGCGGTTTCTCTATTGGTTACCTGTTTGGTGATTTTTAGTTGTCTCATTCTTGTGGTAAAATTTTGTGGTGTGCATAGTTTTACGTAAGAATCTGATTTATAGTTACAAAAAAAATTAAATATTAAAAAAAATATGTTTATAAAATGGCTATGAATGAATGAGACTCTACTTTTTAGAAGAAAAAATTAATTCCATCTTTTTAGTTGTGAAGGCGTAAAAGTCCACTCTGGTGTGTTAATGCTAGTCGCATCTAAGTCAAGTTTATACCATGGAGAATTACTGTATGGACTTTTCAATAATTGAAAGTTTTGTGCTGGCATATAGCTTTGAGCAAGCAAGTACATTTTCTCCCCTTCATTATTTTCAATAAGATCTACAATCATAACAGCATGTCCTGGAAAACCTCCTTTGATTAGAATATCGCCTACCTGCATTTCAGAGTAGGGAACAGAAGTAAGTTCTTTACTTAATGAATGTGTACCTGCAAAGTTAAAAACTTGGATTAAATAGCTTTTAAAGCTTTTATAAGAAGCATTACATTTTTCTTTTTTTACCCATGAAACAGAACCTCCTTTAGGAATAGGATAATAGCCATTTTTCCATTTAGAATAAGGAACGTATGCTCCATTAGTATAATTAAAATGAATTTTATCGAATTGCTTTGTGTGATATAAGTATTCAGCTCTAATGCGCATAGTAGCATCTGCACATTGTTGTAAATCTCTGGTTCCAATATCTAAATCAAATACATAAGCATGCGCATCTTGATTCCATTTTTCTTCACCATTATAAAGTATTACATTAGGGGTGCCTTCTTTTAAAGGTAATCTCCTAATCCAGTGTGTAAAAGTATTTATTGTTGAATTTTTTCTCTGGTATCCTTCTGGTGGTTCAATTCTATTAATAAGCATGTTGTTTGCATCAAAGCCTGTTAACCAAGAAAGTTGATATTTGAGTGTATCTTTCTTTTTGTAATCTTCTATTTTGCTTTTAGAAGTAATTGGGGGTGTATAGCTAACCTTTGAACTTTTAGATATAGATTCAGAATCTGTATTACAGAAGGTTAGGAATAAGATCGTAAAGAATGAAAAGAATAGTTTCATTTTGAATAGTTTTTTTAATATAATGCAACTAAATTAAAATGGTACACCTTTATTCTTTTGGTTTAATTAATTGATATTGATTTACAGTAATTAGTTGGTTCGTCTCCTCTTTTCTTATCGAGAGTGTCTCTTGATTCTTGGATAGTTGACCGTCATATATAACAAAATAGTTGTGCTTAATGTTTTCTATTGTAGAAAAACGAATATGTCCTTTTTTATGAGTATAAGTTGTCTTAGGATAGTTATTACATGTACTATCGAGTGAACATAAAGTTAACTTTATTAAAGCCTTTTGAGGAGCTATTTTTTTTGTAAAGCTGTATAGCACATCTCCCTCTTTTGTAAAGTAAAAAAAAGTAGGGAGCTTGGTCTTTTTTTGGGTATTATAATATAGACCTTCTATTTTGGGAGTTTTTCTGACTTTAATTGTATGTTGGGAAATGACTAGCTGTGAGAAACTAGTGAATAGAAATAAGATAAAAGACTTCTTTAGCACCATAGCTTTTATTTAACAAAAAGTAATCCAAATTTTAGGTTTTCAAAATTATTTTTTTTAATTCTTCTAATGATGTATTCTTAATTTCAGTGGTAATAAATGGAGTGTTTTGGGTTACAGCATCTTTAAAATTAGTTTTATTAACCAAATATAATTGATTACTATTTTTTATCCCAATGATGCTGATTTTAGATTGAGGATTATAAGAAAAGTAATTGTTTTTATTGAGATTGTATGTAAATGAAGCGTTACGTTTACTCTCAATTATGTAGATCTTATCAAACGAAATAAATTCATTATTCGAACTTAGAAATTTAGGTTGTTCAATAGATTGTAATTCAATACTGTTTTCAGGAGGAGAAGACATTTTTGGTCGTTTGATAATTGGCCGATCGAAATTAAAAATACCGAAACTAGTAACTTGAGCCGCTAAAGCTAAGATAGCAGTGGAGACTACTTCTTTGGCTTTGCTTTTTAGTTTGTCTCTTTCATCAAATAGCTTTTTCTTTTTTTCGTAATCTTCTTTCAAAGTTTGTGCAGCTTCTTCTTTTTGTTCAAGAATAGCGACATATTCAGCAAATTTATTTCCATAGATATGTTGAGCTTTAGCCCAGTTTTTGCCTTCATAAACTGGTTGAGCAATTACAGATTCAACTCGATCGTCATTTTTTAAGATCAATTGATAAGTCATTTTTTGTGTATGGGGTTTGAGTTGTATAGAGTTCCATTCGGTATGATATACTTCTTGAATGTTTCCACTAGATTCTATGGGCTTAAATTGTACTGTTTTAAAAGCTGCTAATTCGGGAAACTGCTTTTGTTCAACGTCTAAGGAAAAAGTAGGCGTGTTTTCTTTTAATTTTTGTGGAGCAATAGGTTTAGTTTTTTGATGTTTAGTAACTAAAGCTTCAGCTTTTTTCCATTTTTGTTGAGCAATATTTTGAGCTCTGTAAGTACTTTTCCAGCTAGGGTCATCAAAAGAGTGTGTCTTATCTTGTTCGTAGGTAATCTCAGTTTTTTTAAGTGTGTTACCACTGAGAAACTTCCATGTTTCTTTCTGTTCATTTAATGCATAAAAGTTAAAAGGAATTTTCTTATCAGATAATTCTAATTCTATTTCTAGTTGTTTGGTTTGGTCAATGTAGACGGTTTGCGTATCAGGACTCTCGCTTCTTAATTCAAACATTCCACCAGATTCAAATGTATATGTTATGCCAAGACTATCGTATTCCATTGGTATTCCACTAATAATAAAATCAACAGGGTCTCGAAATACTCTAAACTTTAAAAGAATTGAATCGGAAAATTTTTGATTGTCTTTATTGATAAAAGCATTAGCTGGAATATGCAATTTTGCTCCTTCGAATTCAATTGTTTGTGCTTTTTGAGGGGCGATTAAAATATTTTGAAAAGGAATGTTTAATGTTGATATAGGAGGAGTTACACATGGCGTTTCTTCCGCTAAATAACTAGTTGAATCATTGCCTGTATGAATACTGTCGGTGTTTACTACAATATTTTTTTGGGGTTGTTTAGTAGGTTCTTTGAGTGATGGACTAGTCCAATAAGTCGCCAGAAACAAAGTCGCCAAGCAAGCTAATATAGCACTAGAAATAAACCATCCTTTTTGATAAAAAGGTGATGCAGCTTTGTGAAGTTGAATAAGGTGTTTAAAATCTTTACCTTGATTAATCGTTGAACTACTAATTTTGGGTCTATCGTAAATAATTTTCATAGCGCAAATTTTGTTTTTAGTTTTCCAAGAATTCGATGCGCTTTGACTTTAGCATTATTCTCTTTAATGTCTAAAATCTCTGCAATTTCTCTAAAAGAACGGTTTTCAAAATACCTCATTTCGATTATGGCGATTTCATCCTTTTTTAGGGAATGAATGGCAGCCTTAAGCTTAGCTTTTTCATGATCAGTAAAGTGTTCATCATTGGCTTCTTCTGCCAAAAGGCCTCTAAAAGCAATTGAATCAATATTGATTGTTCTTTCTGCTTTTTTATCCTTGAAAGATTGATAAACAACACTCATGGCAATTCTAAAGAGCCAACTTCCAAATGGAACACCCTTATATTGATACTTTTTAATGTTGGTTAAAGCTTTTAAAAAGACTTGGCTGGTTAAGTCATGTGCCATGTGGTCAGAATCTACTCGTTGATAGCAATAACGGAAGATTGATTCATAATATTTATGATATAAACTTTCAAAATGTTTAGGATTTCTTTGGGCAGCTTTAATGATATCTAACTCAGAAGAAAGTTGTTGTTCTGTATGATGATATTTGTTGGAAATCTTCACTTGCTGCCAGTTCTTTTTTATTGCATATATAACTTAATATTTGAATTAGGTTACAAATAATAAGGACTATTTTGTGATTAATATTAGTAAGGATTTGATTTTTATACAACTAAAGAGTTAAATTGGTTATCTTTTATGAAGATTTTAACTTTTATAAGCATATTATTCATTGTTATTTTTCCAAGGTGTAGTAAACAAACTGCACATCAAATAGCACATGAGGAAGAAAATTGTAATGTTGTAAGTCCAAGTTGTGAGTTAACCCATATACCAATGAATGGTGTAAGCTTTGAAAATGTTAGTTACGCAATTAGTGCTTCTCATGTTGATCCTATTAAAAATATAAATGCAACTTGGATTGCTACGATGCCCTTTGCTTTTATTCAAAATGGAGATGACTCTGTACAGTATAATAGTAATTTTCAATGGTATGGAGAAACGCGTCAAGGAGTAATTGAAATTATAGAATTATGCCATCAAAAAGGATTGAAGGTGATGTTAAAACCACATATTTGGGCTATAGGAACTTGGGTGGGTGCTATTGATTATCAAACAGAAAATGAATGGCAAACGTTTGAAAAATCTTATAGTAATTATATTCTAGATTTTGCCTTTGTAGCTGACTCAATGGAAGTGGAGACTTTTTGTATCGGTGTAGAAATGAAGCAAGTAGTTATTAATCGTCCAATGTTTTGGGATGCTTTAATCGACTCTGTTCGTACAGTATATTCTGGCCCAATAACTTATGCTGCAAATTGGGATAATTATCAAAATGTAACTTTTTGGGATGATTTAGATTTTATAGGTATAGATGCTTATTTTCCTGTCTCTACTAAGCAAACACCATCTGTAGAGGATTGTTATGAAGGGTGGCTAGATGATTACCTTGAAATTAAGAATCTAAGCGAATCAAAAAATAAAAAAGTCATTTTTACTGAGTTTGGTTATCGAAATATCGACTATACAGGCCAAGAGCCTTGGGATGAAAATAGTAATTTAACATTCAACACTCAAGCCCAAGAAAATGCATATAGAGCATTGTTTTGCCGTTTCTGGGGGGAAGCATGGTTTAATGGAGGTTTTTTGTGGAAATGGCATCCTGATCATGTAAATTCAGGAGGGGAGGGAAATAATCGCTTTACGCCTCAAAATAAACCCGTAGAAGTGCTTATCTCAAATGTTTTTGAACAAACGAATTAGGAGAAGTCTTTAGGCTATAACTATTTAGTTATAGTAATCATTTGTAAATTTCAATATGGAATTTAAGAAAGTCACAGAACAATCCTCAAATTATAGAGATTTAGATAAAATGTCAACCATTGAGTTGATAGAAAATATCAATAAAGAAGATAAGACCGTTGCATTTGCTGTAGAAAGAGAAAAGTTAAAGATTGAAAAATTGGTAGATGTTATTGTCAGCAAAATGGAAAGAGGTGGAAGGCTTTTTTATATGGGAGCAGGAACAAGTGGTAGGTTAGGGGTTGTAGATGCTTCTGAGTGTCCTCCTACTTTTGGTGTTGACCATGGTCTTGTTATTGGTTTAATTGCAGGAGGAGATACTGCTATTCGAAAAGCTGTAGAGTTTGCAGAGGATAGTCAAAATCAAGGATGGGAAGACCTAAAGGCTCATGAGATATCGTCAAATGATGTTGTGATTGGAATAGCCGCTTCAGGTACAACTCCTTATGTGATTGGAGCTATGGAAGTTTGCAAGACAAATAATATTATAACTGGGAGTATTACGTGTAACCCCAATAGTCCAATAGATTTATTAGCCGATTTTCCAGTTTGCCCTGAAGTAGGGCCAGAGTTTGTAACTGGTAGCACAAGAATGAAGTCTGGAACGGCTCAAAAAATGGTGTTAAACATTATTTCCACAGCTGTAATGATCAAATTAGGGAAAGTAAAAGGGAATAAAATGGTCGATATGCAACTAAGTAACGATAAACTCGTAGACAGAGGAACAAAAATGGTAGCCAATGAAACCAATGTAGATTACGAGACAGCTAAAATGTTATTAATAGAGCATGGAAGTGTAAGAAAAGCGATTGATTTTTATAAAAACACGTTATGATAAGCTAAAAAAGACTACATTTGGTTGGTGTAAATCCCTAAAAATCAAATGTTTGAAAATGAAATATATTATTTTAATTTTATTTGTTTTTCCAAATTTTATTTGGTCACAAGAGTCAGAAGTTAGATTAGATTCTATTTTTAAAAAAAGTATCCAATCATGGAATATACCAGGTATGTCTGTTGGTATTGTGAAAGGTGATTCTACTGTTTTATTAAAAGGTTATGGTATTACTGATGTAACAAATCCTAGAAAGGTTGATGAGAATACCATATTTGCGATTGCTTCTAATACCAAAACATTTACAGCTTCAGCACTGAGTTTATTGGTTGGTGAAGGTAAGATAGATTGGGATGATAAGGTTGAGGATTACTTACCATATTTTCAATTGTATGATCCTTATGTTACACACTCAATGACAATTAGAGATTTACTATGTCACAGGAGTGGTTTAGAAACTTTTAGTGGTGACTTAATTTGGTATGGGTCGAGTTATTCGAGAGAAGAGGTCATAAAAAGAGCAAAGTATTTAAAACCAAGGTATGATTTCAGAACTCAATTTGGGTATTCTAATATTATGTATATAGTTGCAGGGGAAACTTTTAAAGCTGCAACAGATTCTACTTGGGAGGAATTCCTTAAGCATAGAATATTAAACCCTTTAGCAATGAATAGAACTTATTTTTCTATTGAGAGTCTTAAAGAGTTGGAGAATGTAGCTATGCCGCATAATGAGATAGATGGAAAAAACTTCAATATTGGTTATTTAAATTGGGATAATATAGGTGCTGCAGGATGTTTGAACTCTTCGGCTAAAGATATGTGTAATTGGTTAAAGCTTCAATTAGATAATGGGCGTTATGAAGGAGAAAAAATTATTGGAGAAGCAGAGTTATTGGAAACAAGAGTTCCTCATATCAACAAAAGAATAGGAAAAGGTAGTAAATCTATTTGGCCATCAAAGCATTTTGATGCTTATGGATTGGGAGTCGAAATGATTGATTATAAAGGATACCAAATTTTTATGCATGGAGGTGGTGCTGATGGAATGATTTCTAGAACTGTTTTTGTTCCTGAGTTGGACTTTGGTTTTGTGATTTTGACTAATAACTCAAATTCACTTCCTTATGCCTTAATGTATACAGTACTAGATGAATATATTGGTGTGAATAAGAAGCATGATTGGCCAGATATGTTTTTAGAGTTTAAGACAAGTAGAGAAGAGAGAACAAAAAGGTTGGATTATGCAAATGAGCAAAAAAGAGTACCCAATACTTCGACTACTTTGCCTTTAGAAAAATATACAGGAATTTATAATTCTGAAGTTTATGGGGATGTGGAAGTTAAAATTCATAACGATAAATTAGTGGTTCAATTTTCTAAAACTTCTATATTTAAAGGGTATTTAACTCATTGGCATTATAATACTTTCCAAATAGAGATGAAGAAAGTTCCTTCTTTGAGAAAAGGAAAATGCAGTTTTATTATTGATGAAATGGGAGAGGTAGAAGAGATGAGAATTGATATCCCAAATCCTGATTTTAATTTTAGGGAATTAAAATTAAAGAAGGTTAAGAGTAAATAATTGGGCAACTTATTGCATATAACACGTCTAAGTTATATGCAAAAATTGTTTATTATATTTTTTATACTTAGTAGTCAATTAATAATTGCCCAAAGTCGGCATAAGGTTTCTTTGCAATTTTTAGGAAGTACATACAGTCCTTGGACTTTAGGATACGAGAGAAATGTATTTGTAAAAAAGCCGAAGATTATAGTAGGGATTGGATTAGGAGCCTGGAAATCTAAAGATAAAACCTATGTGACAGGAACATTCCCATGGGAGTATAAGAGTGCTCCAATTTTTTTTCATAATTCTATTTACCTTAAGTATTTATTATCTTCTAATGAGAGGTTAAATCCTCACGTTTCAATAGGTAGTGTGTACTCAGTTATAGCAAATAAAAGCAAGGTAGGAAACGAGTGGAAAAACATAAGTAGACTCGATGAATATTCACCAATAGAACCATCAATGTTTTTTAACCTAGGGTTGACATATGATATTAATAAAAAGTTTGGGGTAAATAGTGATGTATATCTATATAAGGAGTATCAAGAATTTAATGAGACAATAGTAAACTCTATCTTGTTTTTTGGAGTAGGTTTAGTGTATAATCTTTAAGAGTTAGATCTTAAGTGCCTATGAACAAAAAAAGCTGCTACAATTTTGTAACAGCTTTTTCTTAATGTAATCTTGTAAATTACAATATTATCTCTTAGCACGTGGCTCACAAGAAACGCTTACTTTTTTTCTTCCTTTTCTTCTTCTTGCGTTAATCACTTTTCTACCGTTTTTAGTCGCCATTCTTGATCTAAATCCGTGCTTATTCTTTCTCTTTCTGTTCGATGGTTGAAACGTTCTTTTGCTCATTTTAAAATCTATTTTACCTTTCGGTTATGCTTGTTGTTCTAATGTTCTTATAAATTCGGTCTGCAAATATATAAGATTAATTCTTAATTGCAAAATAAAGTTGAAGATTAAAAAACTACTTATTTAATTTTGTAGCATTCATAGTATTCATTAATAGCGAAGAAATTGTCATCGGACCAACTCCTCCAGGTACAGGTGTAATATAAGAAGCCTTCTTTTCAACTTCATCAAATTTAACATCTCCAACTAATCGATAGCCATTCTTTTTACTTTCATCAGGAATTCTTGTTATACCTACATCAATAATTACAACATCATCTTTCACCATATCGGCAGTTAAAAATTCTGGTTTACCTAAAGCAATGATAATAATATCGGCTTGTAAACATAGCTCTTTTAAATTTTTGGTTCTACTATGTGTTAACGTGACTGTTGCATTTCCTGGGTAGTAGTTTTGTCCCATTAAAATGCTCATTGGTGATCCCACAATATGACTACGACCAATAACTACACAGTGTTTACCGACTGTATCAATTTTATAGCGTTTTATTATTTCAAGTATACCATTTGGAGTTGCAGGAAGAAAGGTTTTTAGGCCTAATGCCATTCTACCTACATTTTGAGGATGAAATCCATCTACATCTTTTTTGGGGTTAATAGATTGGATTATTTTCTGCTCATTAATATGTTTAGGCAAAGGTAACTGAACTATAAAACCATCGATTTTTATGTCTTCATTTAACTTTTGAATTTCTGCAACTAATTCTTTTTCGGTTGTGATTTCTGGTAGTTTAACAAGTGTAGATTTAAAACCAATACGTTCACAAGCCTTAACTTTAGCATTGACATAAGTGATACTTGCTCCGTCATCACCAACCAAAATAGCAGCTAAATGCGGTATTTTTTTCCCTTTTTCTTTTCTTCTTATAACTTCTTCCTTTAGTTCGTCTTGAATATCTAAAGAAACTTTTTTACCGTCTAATATTATTGCCATTTTTATTCAAATTGAAATCTTGTACAAAGGTAGGAAAACAGTTAGATAAATATGATGTAAAGGCTCCGAAAAAAGCTATTTTTGTTATAAATTAATTAACAAATAATATTGTGGCAAATTATTTGTTATGTTTACAATGTATTTCAAAAAGATAAGGATTATGAAAAAGATATGGTTAGGAATTTCAGTGTTATCATTAGGAGTGATGTTAAATTCTTGTGATACATTAACAGATGTAGCGCAAACAGTTGCAGAAGGAGTGACTACTGAAGGTGGAACTGCTGCAGCTCCTGCATTAACGAATGCCGAAGTAATTTCAGGACTGAAGGAAGCATTGTCAGTAGGAATTAAAAATGGGGCCAATAAAGCATCGATGGTAGATGGGTTTATGAATAATGCAAAAATTAAATTGCCTTTTCCAGAGGAAGCTATAGTAGTTAAAGACAAAGCTTTAGAATTAGGGTTAAATGGGCAAGTTGATAAATTTGAGTTAACATTAAATAGAGCAGCGGAGGAAGCTTCTAAAACAGCAGCTCCAATTTTTGTTGATGCAATAAAAAACATGTCAATTGCAGATGGTTTTGCTATTTTGAATGGAGGAGATGGTGCAGCAACTCAATATTTAAGAGATAATACTACATCTAAATTAGTCACAGCTTTTAGTCCTAAAGTAGCAGAAGCTACCGATAAAGTTCAGTTAACAAAATATTGGACACCATTAACAAATACGTATAATAAAACAACGATCCTGACAGGGAAGCCAAAAGTGAATACAGATTTAAATCAGTATGTAACGGATCGAGCAATTACTGGACTATTTACTTTAGTACAAGAAGAAGAGGGGAAAATTAGAAAAGATCCTATTGCAAGAGTTTCTGATATACTTAAGAAAGTGTTTGGTTCTTTAGATAGAAAATAAACGATAGAAAAAATAGCCTAATATTTTAAAGCATCAATAATTGAATTATTATTGGTGCTTTTTTATTCTAATATTTTACCGTCTTTCATTGTTAACTTTCGGTCAGCCATTTCTGCTAGCTCTTCATTGTGTGTAACAATTACGAAGGTTTGATTAAATTCTTGTCTTAAGTCGAAGAATAATTGATGGAGCTCTTTAGCATTTCGCGAGTCTAAGTTACCACTTGGCTCATCAGCAAGAATAAGCTGAGGATTGTTTATCAAAGCTCTGGCAACACTCACACGTTGCTGTTCTCCTCCAGAAAGTTGACTTGGTTTGTGATTTGCACGGTGTTCCAACCCCAATCTTTTTAATAATTGTAAAGCTTTTTCTTGTGTCTCCTTTTTATTTTTCTTAGCTAAAAAAGCAGGGATACAAACATTTTCGAGTGCAGAAAATTCAGGTAGAAGGTGGTGAAATTGAAAAATAAAGCCAATATTCTGATTTCTGAAGTGTGCTAATTCTTTTTTATTAAGTTTAGATAAGTCTTGATTTTCAAAAATAATTTGACCACTATCTGGAGTGTCTAGTGTCCCTAATATTTGCAAGAAAGTTGTTTTCCCTGCTCCAGAAGAACCAACTATAGATACAATTTCTCCCTTTTGAATCTCAATGTTTACACCTTTTAGTACTTCTAAGTCACCAAAAAACTTTTTTATATCCTGTGTCTTTATCATTTACTTTACGAAGTTAAAATTTTGCAATAAAATTAGAATGAAAAACCTAAAGAAATTAGAGATAATTTTAACTGTTCCTTTAAGTCATTATCGACTTGATAAGGTAGTAGGTTGAATTTAGAATCTTGAATTTGATCTTTTAACTCTTCTTGTGAACAATAGCCAATATGATACTTTTTATAATAATAACGAGCTAAATACTCTTGTTCTGTTTGCCCATTGGTGGGAACAAAAAAAACAGGTTTTTGTAAAATTGATAAATCCATTACTGACGAATAGCCTGGTCTACAGATTATTTTTTCAGATAAGTTTACCAAATCTAGAAACAAATGAGTTGGAAGATGTGGAAAATAATCAATCATTCCAATTTCTTTTTGCTTCGTTTTCAAGGGAGTTCCCCCAATTATGGCACATTTAGTATTAAGTGATTTAAAATAACTGATGGTCTTATTTTCAAAAATAGAACGTTGAGGTTCAGGGCCAGATATAATGGCTAAATATTTATATTCACTTCTAATGGAGGTTGTAGGAGAAGTAAATCGAGAAAGTATTCCAAGATATTTATATTTATTAAGGGTAGGGGCTGTTAAACTTAACCTTCCAGCAAGAGAGAATTGTCGATTGGAATTATCAGGAATCCAACATTGAGCGTATTTGGATATATATTGTTGATGTAATTGATAAAGTATACGATCGATACCGAGAGGAGCTTGAATATTAATCTGATGTGTAATATAAACTGAAGGTACTTGTTTTGAATATAGACCAAAACGGTTATCAGATATGATAAGGTCAAACTTGTATTGATTGATTAACCTTTGAAGTTGTTTATGTTCGGTATTAATTTTTCCTATTATTTTGGGGATTTGCAAAGACATTTTAAGTGCCATAGTTTTGGAAGAAGGATAGGATATAGCATAACCATTAAAATCGATATAAGTAACGTTTTTAATTTCGTTTTTTAACAATTGCTTTTGTTCCTTATTTACGCCTACCCAAATTGAGGCTCCTAATTCTTGAAGAGCTTTGATAATAGGTATACACCTAGTTGTATGACCAAGCCCCCAATCTAAAGGGGAGAGAAATATTTTGATTGCTGGTGTTGACATAGCTCAATAAAAAAGCCAAAATATTAAAGTTAATATTTTGGCTAATTTTTCGTTGAATTTATAAGTTAAATTTCTTCTTTTAAACTATAGTAGATAACAAGTTGCGTAGTTCCGTTATTATCAGTTACTTCAAACTGTCCGTCTTCTTCTCCATTTCTTGCTTTACCAATAGCATTGAATGTACCGCTAGCAATAAAATCATCTGCAGTCCCAATATCAGAATCGTAAAGCTCCCACTCGTAATTAACATTTAGGAGTTTTATCGCTTCTGGTGCAGTCCAAATTGCAGGAACATTATGATCTTGATCTTCCTTAATTGAACTTTCAAATAGCCATTCGGCTGCTCCTTGTTCTTTAATTCTTAAAATTAAATCTGCATTAGTAAAAGTTAAAAAATCCCAGTCGCTCCCTCCATCTTCTTCAGGGTGGTAACTAATTTCATATCGTTCGGTAAAAGCGTATAAACAACTTTGATTGTCATAATCTATTGTCTCGTCATACAGAGGAGAGTCTACATCGTAACATCCTCCTTTTTTAGTGTCCCTATGAAGTGCAGGATCTTCAACTTTTCTACAGCTACTTATAGAAATGATAATAAATGATAGCGTTAATATTCTATAAATCATAAAGCACTATTGTAAATTAAAGTAGATTTTTAATTGACTTCCACCACTAACTGAAGTTATGGTATTCGTGTTTAAATTTGCAGATGTTATTGGATTAAAAGTTCCACTACTAATAAAGTCTGCAGCAGTTCCATTATCATCATCTACTAACTCCCATTCGTAGGTCTTGTTTAGAAGTTTTAGAGGAGAAGGAGCTGTCCATTCAGCAGGAACATTATGCTCCTGATCTTCAATCGTTGCACTTTCAAAACTCCAATTAGCTGTTCCTTGTTCTTTAATTCTTAAAATTAAGTCAGCATCTGTATAAAAAGTGGGATCCCAATTACTGCTACCATCCATTTCAGGGTGATATGTAATTTCGTATTTTGTAACTCTGGCGTATGTACATGATCCGTCACTTTCTTCTGCATCAGCATTATATAAAGGAGAATCAATATCCATACATCCTTTAACTTTAGGAACTACAGTAGGTTCTGGTTCTTCACTTTTTTTACATGCACCAGCAAATAAAACAGCTCCGCTAAGAGCAGTAGCTGATAGTAGGTTAACAATTATTGATTTGTTCATAATATTATTTATTGAATGAAGTAGTAAATTTTCAATTGTGTCTCTAAACCGTTTGCGTCAGTATAGGTTGTAATAATTTCATTATCACTATTAGCTAAATCTTTAGGGTTAAAAGTACCACTAGCCATTAGCTCATCTCCAGTAAGTGTTTCATCATCTAATAATTCCCACTCATAGTTTTTGTTTTTCAAAACTTCTGCATTAGGTGCAGACCATTGAGCTGGATCATTATGGTTCTGATTATTTTTTACATCTCCTTCAAATAACCAGTCGCTAGCACCTTCTTCTTTAATTTTAAAAATCAAATCTGCTTTGGTATTGATTAAATTGTCCCAATCATTACCGTCCTCATTAAATTCAGCATGGTAAGTAATTTCATACATAGTTGTCTTCATGTATGTACACAAAGAGTTATTCGATGTCGTGGCGTCAGCATTAAAGTTTGCTGCATTATAATCAGTACAACCTACAATTTCGGTTGTTGTATTTCCGCTATTATTATCATCATTATCTTCATCTTTTTTACATGAGCTAGCGAATGAAACTGCCCCAATAAGTATAGATGCAGAAATGAAGTTTACGATTACATTTTTCATTATTGTAAAGTATAAGTGATTTTTAATTGACTTCCACCAGCTGTAGTAACAATGCTACCGTTACTTGCTAACGTGATAGGGTTGAATGTCCCTGATGAGATTAAATCATCTGCACTTGTTGCATCATAATCATATAATTCCCATTCGTAAGTTTTATTTAAAAGCTTGGTAGCAGAAGGTGCAGCCCAATTTGCAGGAGCTGTAGGGTCTTGATTAGTAATTTCATCTCCTTCAAATATATAACTACTAGCTCCTTGTTCTTTTATTTTTAAAATCAAATCAGCTCTAGTAGAATTACCAAAACCATAATCCCAATCACTTCCTCCATCATCAGCTAAATGATACGTGATTTCATATCCAGAAGTATAGGCGTATTGACAACTACCATCATCTGTATTTGCAGAAGCATTATATAGAGGAGAGTCAATATCAGTACATCCGTTAACTGTATTATTTCCTCCATTATTATTCCCTCCTCCGTTATTGTTTCCAGAACCATTATTGGAAGTGTTAGAGTTTCCTGTATTGATCGTCTCAGCAGGAGGATCTTCTTTTCTACATGATTCAGCTGTAACAACAGCTGTTGCTAGAAGGCCTAAAATTCCAATTTGTGTTAATCTATTTTTCATAATTATGTGTAGTGTTTTAAGGTCTTAAAATGTGTATCCAACAGCAATGTTGGCACTAAATTGAGCAGTTTTCATACCTTGAAAGTTCTGCATTTTATCAAAAAATAGGGGAGTAATTCCACCTTTTAATAAAATACCTCCGTCAGGTTTGTTATATCTGTAGTCAAGACTAATATGCCCAAACCATTCTTGAATTGTTTTCAAACGTGTAGTTAGAGGTTGTGAAGATAAGTTAGCATTAGTAATCTCAATATCGTTTACTTGGTAATTAAAATATGTAGATCCAGTACTTAATGAAATATGGTGGTTTCCAGTTAAGTGTTGTTGGATCGAAACCGAAAATGGCATTAAGAAATCATTGGAGTTTCTAATCTCTGTTAAACCAGGGAAAATTGAAAGACCAACACTGGCTTTAATGCTAGTTTTTTCAGTCAAATTAAATAGGTTTCTTTCATAGTTGACAGAATAGTAAAACCCTTTTCCAGCCAATTCTAAATATAAAGCATTTTTAGCATATTTTTGAGTGGTTGTATCAACAATTCCCTCAAGCCTATCTTGTGAATATCCTAAAATTCCAACAAATAATATGGTGAAAAAAGGAATGTATTTTATGCTCATACAGTGTGTATAATAGTTGTGTTAATATATAGTTAAAGAATTATAAAGATATTATTTTTTTTGGATTTACCAATTAATTTCTAACTTAGTGGAATCTTATCCCACTAAAATTTGATAATTTTTTACTTTTTATTGGATAGCTGCTTATTCATAGATAGAGAGGTGAAGTAGATGTTATGACGTTGGAAAAGTTGATAGAAAAATATACAAACGAAAATTCGGATTTTATTGATGTAGATGGTGTAAATGTTCACTATAGAATTGAGGGAGAGGGACAACCTATTTTATTAGTTCATGGTACATTTTCATCTTTGCATACATATGATGCTTGGACTGATATTCTTAAGGAAAATTATAAAGTAATTCGATTTGATTTACCAGGATTTGGTTTAACAGGGCCACACCCTAAAAACAAATATACTATAGATAAGTATGCTGATTTTATTCGTGAGTTTCTAGATGTCCTTTCTATTGACCCTTGTGTGATTGTAGGAAATTCCTTGGGAGGTTGGCTATCGTGGGAATTTGCCTTGAAATACCCTGAGAAAGTAACAAAGATGGTGCTAATTGACTCTGCTGGTTATATTAATGATAGGAATTTTCCTTTACCATTTGTAATTGCTCAGACACCTGTATTGAGAAATGTATTTAATTATGTGCCTAAAGCAGTTGTTAGAAGGTTTGTTAGACAAGTTTTTTGTGACCAAACTAAGGTAACAGAAGACATTGTTCAGCGTTATTTTGATTTATTCCACCGTGAAGGAAATATGGAAGCTTTTGTTAAAATAGCCAATTCATATTTTGTACAAAATACCCATAATTTATACCAATTAGAAATGCCTGTTTTAGTCATGTGGGGAGAACAAGATAATTGGTTGAGTGTTGAACATGCGTCAAAATTTCAAAAGGATATAAAAGATTGTAGGACTATCATTTATGAGGATGTTGGACATGTTGCTATGGAAGAAATAGCAGAACAATCGGCCGAAGATCTTATTCGTTTTCTAAATTAATAAGGTGTTTTAAACATTGGGATATGAAGTAAAATTGAATTCAATGTTCAATATTCTTTTAGATTAATGCATTTTTGTACTCTAGAATAAATTTACTTTTTTGTATCGATTACTTTTTATATCACTAATAATGTCGTTGACTTCTTTTTCTCAAAAAAAGGATTCGATAGTATATATACATGGTAAAAAGTTAAATTTATTGAATACTATTACTGGAAGGATAGCACCTAAATCTGTTGTAGCAAATGGAAAAGGTTTGTTTTTTGCTCAAAACATGATGTATAAACATACTGTTACGGTGTATAATCGAAATTATGATTTAGTAAAGACAATTCCAGATAATGTAAAATTAGGTGATTATGGACATACACACCATAAAGGATCATACAAAGGTGCACCTGTAGAATGTGTTTTCACACATGGAGGGAAATATGCTTGGGTTTCTAATTATGAAATGACAGGAGGTAGTTCTAAAGAATTCTCTAAACCAGGGTGTGATGCTTGTAATTCACCAACGAAATATGATAGTAGTTATGTCTATAAGATTAATACTTCCACATTCGATATTGAAAAAGTAATTGTTGTCGGGTCTGTTCCAAAATACTTAGCGGCGACACCCAATAATGAAAAAGTGTTAGTAACCAATTGGAGTAGTGGTGATGTGAGTGTAATAGATACTCGTTCAAATCAAGAAGTGAAGCGAATAGCTCTTGGTCGCTTCCCAAGGGGAATAGTTATTAATAGAACTAGTTCAATAGCATATATTGCTATCATGGGAAGTACAAAAATAGCAAAGTTGAACCTATTTGATTATTCCTTAAGTTGGATTACTGATGTAGGGAGTCACCCTCGTCACCTATGCCTTTCTCCTGATGATAAAACATTGTATGTGAGTTTAAATGGAGAGGGAAGAATTGCCAAAATTGATTTAGCTACTAAAAAGATTACTAAAAAATCGACTGGTAGGTTACCGCGATCAATGGATATTTCTAAAGATGGGAAGTTTTTATATGTAGTGAACTATGGAAGTAATGAAGTGACAAAGTTGGAAACTGAAACGATGAAAATAATTGCAAAATCAAAAACTAAAAGTAAACCAATAGGGATTACTTTTGATGATGCTACTAAAAATATTTGGACGGCTTGTTACAGTGGGAAAATTATGGTTTTTCATGATACATATTATGATAGTGTAGCGGTAAATATAACAGAGCAAGAGGCCTTATTAGCTTTATTGGCTCAAAAAGAGGAGGAAGAAAGAAGAAGAAAGGTAAAAGTAAGAATGCCTAAATCATCTAAGCCAATTGAAAATAAGTTAATTGATGGGAAATATATTTTGGTTTCAGGTTCATTTGCTACTAGCTCTGGTGCTAGAAGAAGAGTAGCAGAATTAAAGAGAAAAGGAGTAAAAGCAAATTTGTATTATAACGCTGAAAATGGTCGAAATTATGCATACATAGGAGCTTTTGATAATAGAAGTATTGCAAAACAATATGCAGATCAGCAAGTTGTAGAAAGTTGGATTTATGCCTTGCCAAAAGAAGCACAAGGAACATCTAAGCCAAAAATAGAAAAAGAGGTAAAAAAATCAGTAGAGCCTCAAAAAGAAAAAGCTACAGCCAGTGTAGCCCAGAATAATTTACCATATGTAATAGTCAGTGGAAGTTTTCAGTCTAAAAAAAATGCTGAAACAAGAGTAAAACAGTTAAAACGTATCAATAAGACTGCTTTTATTCATTACAACCCTAAAAATGGAAATTACTATGCTTGTTTAGGAAGTTTTGATTCTAAAGAAAAAGCAGTTGCCTTTCTCAAAACAACTTCAGTTGAAGGATGGGTGTTTAAACGTTGATTAAAAGAGTTTTTATATTTTTGTGTAAATATCACACAAAAATGAGTGTTAATCAAAATATTAAAGTAGCTGTTGATGCAGTAGTCTTTAGCTATAAGAAGAATGAGTTATCTGTACTTCTAGTTAAGCAAAAATATGGGGTTTATAAAAATAAATGGGTGCTTCCTGGTGGATTGGTGTTAGATAATGAACCTTTAAAAGATGCGGTTAAGAGAGAGTTGAGTGAAGAAACTGGAATTTCTGTAGATTATATGGAACAGTTATATACCTATGGTGACGAAGTAGGCAGAGATAAAAGAGGTAGAGTAATATCTATAGCTTATATGGCCCTAGTAGATCCTGACGGAATGAAACTTGAAGCATCTACTGATGCGATTGATGCAAGCTGGTTTAAAGTTGGTAGCATTCCTAATCTTGCTTTTGATCACAATAAAATAGTTTCGGATGGATTATTACGTTTAAGAAATAAAATTCATTATCAACCAATTGGTTTTGATTTGTTACCTGAGTTATTTCCTTTTTCTGCTTTAGAAAACTTATATAAAACAATTTCAGGAAAAAATATTGATAGACGAAATTTTCGAAAGAAGGTTTTGAGTTTTGATATTTTAGAAGAAACCGATAAAATACATCAAGAAGGGAGTGGAAGACCAGGTAAGCTTTTTAAGTTTAATAAATCAAAATATGATGCTTTAGTTAAGCATGGATTTCATTTTGAGATTAAATATGCGTAAAAATAACGCAAAATAGTTTGCGAATGAAAATCTTTCATTTATATTTGTGTTAAAATTACGCAAATATGATTTTGAATTTGACAAATACATTTAATCCTTTTCCAGAAATAGAAGAGATTAATTTTAAATCTTTCACTTTTTCTGGGGGAGAGCCACATATTAAAATTATAACAGATTTAACCGATGTGGATAATGTGATGATAACACAAAGAGTGAATTCGTTTAATGATTTTGGCTTATTGTTGTTGGCTATAGATTCAGTTAAGAGGTTTGGAGTAAAAAATATAGATGTTTTTATTCCTTATTTTCCAGCTGCTCGCCAAGATCGTTTGATGATGAATGGGGAGCCACTTTCATTAAAAGTCTATACAGAGATTTTAAATCTATCTAATATTAGTTGTGTACATGTATATGATGCTCACTCTGAAGTAACCCCAGCTTTATTAAACAACTGTGTTAATTATAATAACCATTCGTTTATCAGTGAGGTGATAAAGGAGTTGGAAGCGGAAACTTTTTTAATTTCACCTGATGGAGGAGCGTTAAAAAAGATTTATAAAGTTGCGAGTTATTTGGAGGAATATGAGGTTGTAGAAGCATCAAAATCCAGAGATGTAAAAACAGGTAAATTATCAGGATTTCAAGTTTACAAAGATGATTTAGAAGGAAGAGATTGTTTAGTTATCGATGATATTTGTGATGGTGGAGGAACATTTTTAGGGCTTGCGAAAGAACTAAAAAAGAAAAATGCAGGGAAATTATATTTGGCTGTGAGCCATGGAATATTCAGTAAAGGTTTGGAAGCTTTGGGTGAGTGTTATTCAAAAATATATGTGACCAATTCATTTAAAGATATTGATGGGGATCACTTAATCAAGCAAATTAAAATTAGTGCATTGTTATGATTTAATAGTAATATAAAAAGGGACTTTGTTGGTTTAGTATTAACAACACCTCAGTTGCTATAATTAGGAAAGGGTAAATTTTAGTTTTGTGATTAATCAGTCTATAGTTTTTATAGCTTACAATATGAAAATTAATAATTGTCAAAAGAAATTTAAAATAATTAATATGACAGAACAAGAAAAGAATAAGATAAGTAAGTTTTTAAGTTTAGTGTTACGTCACTCTCCTGAAAAAATAGGTTTAAGTATAGATGAAAAAGGTTGGGCTAATGTTCAAGATTTATTAAATAAATCAAGTATAGAGATTAGTATAGAAGGGCTAAAAGAGGTTGTCAATACTAATAATAAACAGAGATTTTCTTTTAATAGTGATTTTTCTTTGATTAGAGCAAATCAAGGCCATTCAATTGCTGTTGATATAGAGTTAGAGGAGTTAACTCCTCCTGAGCATCTTTATCATGGAACCGTGAAAAAAAATATTAGTTTAATTCAAAGAGATGGACTAAGAAAAATGAAGAGAAATCATGTGCATTTAAGTCAAGATATAAAAACTGCTGAAATCGTTGGGTCAAGAAGAGGAACTCCAATTGTTTTAACAATAAAATCAGGAGAGATGAGTAGGGATGGATTTCAATTCTTTAAATCAAAAAATGGAGTTTGGTTGATTAATGAAGTGCCTAAGATATATATTAGTTTTAAAGAGAAATGATATGATGAAAAGAACTTTTGTTATAGGGGATATACATGGAGGGCTTATAGCCTTGAAGCAATTACTAGAAAAAACAGATAAAGATTACAAATCGAATTATATTTTTTTGGGAGATTTAGTTGATGGATGGAGTGAGTCAGCTCAAACAATAGAGTTTTTGATTGAATTTTCAAAAAAAAATCAATGTGTATTTATTAAAGGAAATCATGACGAATGGTGTTATCAATGGTTAAAGACAGGAAAGGCTAATTCGATTTGGTTGCGGCACGGAGGGGAATCAACTGTAATGAGTTATGAAACTGTTGTAGATAAGAGTGAACATTTATTATTTTTTGAACAAATGATAGACTATTTTATTGATTCTGAAAATAGATTGTTTATTCATGCAGGTTTTTCATCAATGCACGGACCTCATAAAGAAAAATATAAGAGTAATTATTCTTGGGATAGAACATTATGGGAGGTAGCTGTGGCTTTAGATCATAGAATTTCTTTAGAGTCTGGGAGCTATCCTAAACGTTTAAAATTATTCAAAGAAATATATATAGGACATACCCCAACAACTGAATTAAATAGTTTGGAACCGATAAATAAAGCTAATGTTTGGAATATTGATACTGCTGCAGCATTTAAAGGTAAGCTAACAATGTTAGATATAGATACGAAAACTTTTATGCAAAGTGATTTTGTATATAAGCTATATCCAAAAGAAAAAGGAAGAAATTAATATGAAAACAATAACATTATATAGACCTGTAGGAGAAAAAGAATTAGTATTGATAGCGAATGCTGATTTTAAAGAATATCCACCTAGGTTAGATTGGCAACCGATTTTTTATCCAGTTTTATATAAAGATTATGCAGCAGAAATAGCTTCAAAATGGAATACAGTAGATGATTTTGGTAATTATCTTGGCTTTGTAACTCAATTTAAGATTACTGAAGAGGAATTTAATAGACACAGAATAGAGTGTGTAGGGGCTCAACAACATGAAGAACTATGGGTGAAATCAGAAGAGTTAACTCGGTTTAACTCTGAAATTGTAGGGAAAATTGAAGTTATCGATGTATTTATAGGAGATAAATATAAAAAATCAAAATTTAAGATTGTAAATGAATTAATTAACCAATTAAAAAAGAAATAGTTATGAATCCAATGTTATTCACAGATGGTTATAAAGTTGACCATCGTAGACAGTATCCTGAACAAACAACTTTAGTTTATTCTAATTGGACTCCAAGAAAAAGTAGAATTCATGGAGTTGACGAAGTCGTTTTTTTTGGACTTCAATATTTTATTAAGAAATATGTGATTCAAGAATTCAACGAAAACTTTTTTAGTCAACCTAAGGAAAAGGTTTGTAATGCATATCAAAAAAGGATAAATAGTTATTTAGGTGATAACTCGGTAGGTATAAAACATATTGAAGAGTTACATGATTTAGGTTATATCCCAATGGTGATAAAAGCTTTGCCTGAAGGTGTCTCTGTTCCAATAAGAGTTCCAATGTTTACAATGTATAACACTTTGCCTCGTTTTTTTTGGTTGACAAATTATTTTGAGACAATAGTCTCGACTACAGTTTGGATGCCCTGTAACTCTGCAACAATCGCAAGACAATATAGAAAGATATTAGATCAATATGCAAAAGAAACATCTTCTGCAGTTGATTTTGTTGATTGGCAAGGTCATGATTTTTCTATGAGGGGAATGGCAGGGTTAGAAGCCGCAATGATTAGTGCGGCAGGACATTTATTGAGCTTTTCAGGAACTGATACTATTCCTGCGATAGATTTTTTGGAGGAATATTATAATGCAAATTCAGATAAGGAGTTAGTAGGTGGTTCTGTTGCTGCAACTGAGCATTCAGTAATGTGCATGGGGACGAACGAAGGGGAAGAAGAAACTTTTAAACGCTTGATTACTAAAGTCTATCCAAAAGGAATAGTCTCTATTGTTTCTGATACTTGGGATTTATGGAAAGTTTTAACGGAGTATTTACCGAATTTAAAAAATGAGGTTTTAGAAAGAGATGGTAAAGTCGTAATAAGACCAGATAGTGGAGATCCTGTTGATATTATATGTGGAAATCCTAATAGTGAAAGTGAAGTCGAACAAAAGGGAGTAGTTGAGTTGTTATGGGATATATTTGGTGGAATAAAGAATGACAAAGGATATAGGGAGTTAGATGGGCATATAGGAGCAATTTATGGTGACAGTATTACTCTTGAAAGGGCTAAGCAGATTTGTGAACGATTAAAAGGTAAGGGATTTGCTTCAACAAATGTTGTTTTAGGAATAGGGTCGTATACTTATCAATACAATACTCGTGATACTTTTGGTTTTGCTATGAAAGCAACCTATGGAGAGGTGGAAGGAAAAGGGAGAGAAATATTTAAAGATCCTATTACTGATGATGGTACTAAAAAGTCAGCTAAAGGGTTATTAAAAATTGAAATGAATAATGGGAAATATCAATTAATTGATCAAGTATCATGGGGACAAGAAGCAAGTGGAGCATTAGAAGAGGTGTTCAGAGATGGACAGTTAATGATAGATGTTTCGCTGAATGAAATAAGGAAAAGAGTTCGAAAATGATAATTAAAAAGGGAGGTGTTAGGCCTCCTTTATTTAATAGCATTCACAGTCTCTAATTTTTAGAGATTGTTCAAATAATGTACTCAACGGTTCTCCTTCTTTTAAATTATTCTCATTATAGTTGACTACATGAATTAGTCGAGATTTAGTCGCTCCTTGTTCTACCCAATAAAGATATTCTATATCGTTTTTTGTATGTTTGATATAGTATATTGGGTTAGGAGTACGGTTAGGGTAACTTTGTTCAAATAAAATTTCCCCCTCTTCAAATATTTTTTGAACATCTTGTTCATTTAGTCCAAAGCAATTAAGCTCACAAAGTACTTTTTCTTTAATGGATAATGTTAAGTTCTTTAATCGTTCTAAAACCATCGCATTTGGTTGGTAAAGGGTAGTGTATTCATAATTAGGGACAGTATCGCAAGCGCAGTTATTGGGATTAGGGATATTGTTAATTATTGTAATAGGTAAGGAGTCTTTTAAATTCAGTTGAAATGATAGTCTTAAGCTGTCATTAGAAATACTATAATTTTTGTTTTTAGGATCACTTTCACTAAAGTTAACATCACCATTTTCTATAAGTTGGTATATTGCATTAGCGCTAATGTCATTACATTCTAAAAAGCATTTATCTTGCTTAGAAGTAATAATCTTGCTAGTTTTTATAGTTTGAAGAACTCTATTTCCAGGAAGCCAACCACAACCACGACCATTAAAAATAAAAAATGAAAGTAAGCCTCCCATAAGAGCTCCAATCATATAGTATTTAATTCTTCTACCTAGCGTCATAAATTCATTTTTAGAATCAGTGTGCAAAGTTAGTCGAAACAATTAGATATAACTGCAAACTTTATGAATATGTTGTCTCTACCTATGTTTAGGTAGTAGTTTTTTAACAAAATTTAATATTTTTGAAGAGAATTAGTTATTTGTTTGAAATAAATGTTTAACTTTTTTTTAACTTTTGGCAACCATACTATTTTACTAACGTTAAATCATTACCCAACTGTACGTTAAATCATATTAAGCAAACGTTAACACATGAATAATGGAAAAATCTTTTGCATAAAATAATTTAAAAGATACCTACCACCTATGAAAAGAAAAATACTACTGCTAATTACTACCTTCTCATTGCTTTTTAATCTATCCTCTTTTGCTCACTCTGTTCAGGTAGCATACTGTATTAGTTGTGATGGTTTATTGAGGTTGTATGTAGAGCATTGGCATGGAAATGCAAATCCCAATTCAACAACAATGACTTTACAAGTTACGGTAAATGGAACCACAACAACAAGTACAGGTTCTCCTGTAGCAAATTTGCAAAATATACCATTTGCTCAGCTACCGAACTGTGCTTCACCACCAACTGTTTTTGGTTCTTGTCCAGGTAGAGCTAATACCTATAATGATTGGGTTGTTTATGATTTTCCAGGAATACCAACCAATGCAACTGCAAGCATTCGAATTCTTTCAGGAAACTCAGCTTTTACTGATGATGGGTGTGGAATGTTTCCTGCTCAAACAACAAATTTTGTTGTTGCTCCTTTAAATCAACCACCAATTACTATTCCAGCTTCGTTTGTTTGTAGTGGAAGTCAATCACCTGGAGTTACATTTCCTCCAGGAAATCCACCTGGGGGGACGTATATTTGGTCTAACGATAACCCAGCCATTGGAGTTCCTGCAACAGGGTCGGGTAATATTCCACCTTTTACACCAGCTCCTTCAAATACAACACAAGTCGCTAATATTACAGTAGATTACCTTTGTTCTTCTACAACTTTTACGATTACAGTTTTACCGTCTGCTGGTCCTAATTTTAATTATGTAAATATGTTTCATAATGGTCAAAACGGAGCAGATCCTTTGGTACAATGCTTAGGGGATACAACTAGTTTTCAAGCTCAAGCAACACCAGGAGTAACAATTCAAAGTGTATTGTGGGACTTTGGTGATGGAAGTACATCAACAGATATGAACCCTGTACACCTCTTTCAAAATAGTGGGAGTTATACCGTGAATTTACAAGTCACGACTACAGATGGATGTACTCAAACGTCAACTTCAACAATTACTGTTAATCCAAAACCTGTAGCAAGTTACACCAGCACTCCAGAATGTGAATACGATGCAATTAATTTTACAAATACATCAACTGTAACTACAGGGTCTATAGCATCTTGGGAATGGGAATTCGGTGATGGAGCCACTGGGAATACAGAAAATCCATCTCACCTATATCCAGGAGATGGAAGTTATCCCGTAAACCTAACTGTTGTAACTGCTGCTGGTTGTAGAGATTCAACAACGGGGACACAAGTTGTATATGAAAAACCTGTAGCAAGTTATACGAATTCAACTGAATGTCAGAATGATGCCACTAACTTTACAGATAACTCAACAGCTTCTGTAAATATAACAAATTGGGACTGGGATTTCCAGAATGATAATACAGTCGATAATACTAATCAGAACACTTCATATACTTATCCTTCTTTTGGAACATATCAATCAGAATTGACAATAACAGATGCAAATGGATGTGTTGATGATACTGTTGTAAATATTACAGTTCACCCACTACCTGTTGCTGCATTTAACTCAACAATGGTTTGTCCTACGTTTGCAACTACTTTAACAGATGCATCGACTATTCCTGGAGGAGGTACAATCTCTCAATGGAATTGGGATTTAGGTAATGATGGTACTGTAGAAACAAATACTCAAAATGGTGCGAATGCATGGAATACGGGAGGAGCTTATGATGTGGAGTTAATGGTTACGTCATCAGATGGATGTGTAGATTCGATCGTTAATACTGTTGTTGTTTATCCGAAACCTGTTGCAGCTTTTAGCTCTACAACTGTATGCCATAATGATGTAACAAATTTTACAGATTTATCTACTGTTTTAGTTGGTAATGTTTCAACTTGGGAATGGGATTTTGGAGATGGAAACACTGATAATATTCAAAACCCGTCGAATACTTATGCAAATGATGGGAGCCATAATGCAACATTAATTATTACTACTAGTGTTGGATGTAAAGATACAGTTACCAACCCAGTGAATGTTTATAGCTTACCTATTGCTGAGTTTTCTTCCTCCACAGAATGTCTTAATGAAGCAACTTTGTTAACTGACCAAACAACAACAGCTTCCTCTATTTCTCTTTGGGAGTGGGATTACCAAAATGATGCAACAGTAGATGATTATGCCCAAAACTCTTCGTATGTATACCCATCATTTGGATTCTATCCAGTACATTTAAAAGTAACGGATGTCAACGGGTGTGAAGATGATACAGTTGCTAATATAGAGGTTAAACCGTTACCAGTTGCTGCTTTTACATCAACTGAAGAGTGTCCATTCTTTCCAACGACATTAACTGATGCATCTACTGTTGCGGGAGGTGCCACTATAACTAATTGGAATTGGGATTTAGCAGATGATGGTAATGTTGATTTTACAACTCAGAATGGAACAAATACATGGAGTTTAGGAGGAACTTATTATGTCGAATTAATGGTTGAAACAGCAGATGGTTGTTTAGATTCAATCGTAAATCCAATTAATGTATTCCCTAAACCTGATGCTGCATTTTCTAATACTACAGTATGTTTTGGAACGACAACAGATTTTACCGATAATTCTACTGTAGCATTGAACAATATTATTGCAACATGGGATTGGAATTTTGATGATGGGAATACATCAACTAATCAAAATCCATCTAATTTATATGGAAGTCATGGTTTTTATGATGTCACTTTGATGATTGAAACAATGAATGGTTGTCGAGATACTGTAACGAATCAAGTAGAGGTCTATGGAATGCCAGTTGTTGATTTTAGTATGCCAAATAGATGTGAGTATGACAGTGTTAACTTTGCTAATAATACAACTATACCAAGTAACGATAACATGACTTATATATGGAACTTTGGAGATAATGCTATTTTAAGTGTTGAAACCCCATCACATCTATATAGTACGGAAGGAACTTATGCTGTTAACTTAGAAGCAACTTCGTCAAATGGTTGTATACACGATTCAACCATTAATGTGGAAATCTATGATGAGCCATCAGCACAGTTTACTGTGAGTAATGGATGTGTTTATGAAGAATTTGATTTTACAGATTACTCTAATACTACATCAACTATTGTTAGTTGGAACTGGGATTTTAATGATGGAAATTTATCTACAGCGCAATCTCCAACCCACAGTTTTGCCTCTGAAGGAATTTATCAGGTGGAGTTAGTGGTCACAACCACTGAGCAATGCCAGGATACAAAAACGATAACATTAGAGGTTTACCCGAAGCCAGTTGCAAGCTTCACACCTACAGATGTGTGTTTAAATACACCTACAGAATTTCAGGATTTATCTACAGTATCTACTCAAGTATTTAGTGCTGAGCATATATTGCCTCAATCAGCT
>JAUHZI010000011.1 GCA_030426105.1 Bacteroidia bacterium
TTCCACATTTAATGCATGGAGTTATACATTGTCAGATGATGTTATTGAGGTTTTTACTTTGACTGATAATGAAATCCCTGAAAATGGTTTGGAGTTAACCCTACCAAGATTTATATTGGCAGCATCAAAGAAATGGAATATTAATCAGAATTTTACTTTTTTATCTGAGTTAGATGCTGCAGTTACAACAGATGGAAAAAGAAATGTATTGGTTGTAGGAGATCCTTTTTCGATTGATCCACACCTGGGGTTAGAATTAGGATTTAAAAATATTGTATATGTAAGAGGAGGGTTAAGTAATACACAGCGTATAACTGATTTAAATAATAAAACAACATATTCTATTCAACCTAATATAGGATTAGGTATTCAGTTTAAAGGCGTGGCGATTGATTATGCATTAACCGATATTGGGGATGCTTCTGCAGCTTTATATAGTAATGTATTTTCTTTGCGTTTTAACCTAAACCCTCAAAAAGGATAATATTATGGGGCATTTTGTAATTGTAGGCTTATTAGTAGTAGGGATTTCTTTAACCCTTAAAAGATTTTTAGATTTAGATACTAATACATTTACAATTTTAAATGTCATTTTAGGGATAATAGGGGTGTACATTGTCCAAAGAATTCAAGATAAGGAAAAGAAGAACAAGCAATAGTGTTTGCATGGTGAATTGGGTTGTTTTTTGAAATTCTTTTGTTGTTATTTAGATTTAATCAAGATAAGAATGGTTACCTCCTTATTACTTCTATTTTTCCTTTGAAATTCTTATATTCGCTACCTCAAAATTTAATAAAAACAATTAAATCTGCTAGACATTAGTAAAGAACTTCATTATGAATACTTACAGCGATTACATTAAAGAAATAGAAGAAAGAAAAGGACAAGGGTTACATCCTAAGCCAATAGATGGTGCAGAGTTATTAACTGCAATTATTGATCAAATAAAAGATAAAGGGAATAAAGATAGAGAGGACTCTCTAAATTTCTTTATCTATAATGTCTTACCAGGAACGACTAGTGCAGCTGGTGTAAAGGCTAAATTTTTAAAAGCTATTATTTTAGGTGAAGAGGTTGTAGAAGAGATTTCTCAAGCTTTTGCATTCGAACAATTGTCTCATATGAAAGGAGGTCCTTCAATTGAGGTATTGTTAGATTTAGTGTTGGATCAAAAAGACTTTGATTTAGCGCAAAAAGCTGCTGAAGTATTAAAAACACAAGTTTTCTTATATGAAGCTGACACAGAGCGTTTAGAGGAAGGGATGAAAAAAGGTTGTCCTATTTCTAAAGAAATTATAGAAAGTTATGCTAAAGCTGAATTCTTTACAAAGTTACCTGAGGTTGATGAAGAAATAGAAGTGGTAACTTATGTTGCTGGAGTAGGAGATATCTCAACAGATTTATTGTCACCAGGAGCAGATGCTCATTCTCGTTCAGATAGAGAGTTGCATGGTCAGTCGATGTTTGAACATAATAAGGAGATGCAAAATGAACTATTAGCATTGCAAAAGGAGCATCCAAATAAACGAGTAATGTTAATCGCTGAGAAGGGAACAATGGGAGTTGGATCTTCTCGTATGTCAGGTGTAAACAATGTTGCTTTATGGACAGGTATTTCTTCGAGTCCATACGTACCTTTTATTAATATTGCTCCAGTAATTGCTGGGACGAATGGAATTGCACCAATTTTCTTAACTACTGTTGGAGTAACTGGTGGAATAGGAGTGGATCTTCAAAACTGGGTTAAACAAAAAGATGAAAATGGTAACACTATTGTAGATGAAGATGGTGAACCAGTTTTAAAACAAGTTTATTCAGTTGATACAGGTACGGTTTTAACAATTAATACAAAGAAGAAAAAATTATATAATGGAGATACTGAGTTAAAAGATATCTCTACAGCTTTAACTCCTCAAAAAATGGAGTTTATTAAAGCTGGGGGGTCTTATGCTGTTGTTTTTGGTAAAAAATTACAAACTTTTGCTTGTAAGGCATTAGGTATTGAGGTTCCTCAAGTATATGCACCTTCAAAAGAAATATCTTTCGAAGGACAGGGCTTAACAGCTGTTGAAAAGATTTTTAACAAAAATGCTGTAGGAACAACTCCAGGAAAAACATTACATACAGGTTCTAATGTTCGAGTAGAAGTTAACATTGTAGGTTCTCAAGATACTACAGGATTAATGACTTCTCAAGAGTTGGAAATGATGGCTGCTACTATCATTTCACCAATTGTTGATGCTGGATACCAATCTGGATGTCATACAGCTTCTGTTTGGGATGATAAATCAAAAGCGAATATTCCAAGACTGATGAAGTTTATGAATGACTTTGGGTTGATTACTGCACGTGATCCTAAGGGGCAATACCATGCAATGACAGATGTTATTCATAAAGTGTTAAATGATATTGCTGTAGATGATTGGGATGTTATTATTGGAGGAGATTCACACACAAGAATGTCTAAAGGGGTAGCTTTTGGAGCGGATTCTGGTACAGTTGCATTAGCATTAGCTACTGGTGAAGCAACAATGCCAATTCCAGAATCAGTAAAAGTAACTTTCAAAGGCAAGATGAGAAGTTACATGGACTTCCGTGATGTTGTGCACGCAACTCAAGAACAAATGTTAGATCAATTTGGTGGAGATAATGTATTCCAAGGAAGAATTATTGAGGTCCATATTGGAACTCTGACTTCAGATCAAGCATTTACATTTACAGATTGGACAGCTGAAATGAAAGCAAAGGCATCAATTTGTATTTCTGAAGATGAAACACTAATAGAGTCATTAGAGATTGCTAGAGATCGTATCCAAATCATGATTGATAAAGGTATGGATAACGAGAAGCAGGTCTTAAAAGGGTTAGTTGATAAAGCAAACAAGAGAATTAATGAAATTAAGTCAGGAGAAAAACCTGCTTTAAAGCCTGATGCTGATGCTAAGTATTATGCTGAGGTTGTTGTTGATTTAGATGAAATTGCTGAACCAATGATTGCTGATCCAGATGTATATAATGAGGATCCTTCTAGGCGTTATACACATGATACAATTCGTCCTTTATCTTTCTATGGAGGAACGAAAAAAGTTGATTTAGGATTCATAGGTTCTTGTATGATCCATAAAGGAGATATGAAAATACTAGCTCAAATGTTGAAAAACATTGAGGCTCAACAAGGAAAAGTTGAATTTAAAGCACCTTTAGTTGTTGCTCCACCTACTTATAATATTGTAGATGAGTTGAAAGCTGAAGGAGATTGGGATGTATTAGCTAAATATTCTGGTTTTGTATTTGATGACAATGCTCCAAAAGGTGAGGCTCGTAAAAAGTATGATAATGTATTGTATTTAGAGCGTCCAGGATGTAACCTTTGTATGGGGAATCAGGAAAAAGCTGAACCAGGAGACACGGTTATGGCAACTTCGACACGTTTATTCCAAGGAAGAGTTGTAAGAGACTCTGGTGAGAAAAAAGGTGAGTCTTTATTATCTTCAACTCCAGTAGTTGTATTATCAACTATTTTAGGAAGAACTCCTACTTTAGAAGAGTATGAAGCAGCTGTAGAAGGGATTGTATTAACAAGATTTTCTCCTTCTATGAAAAAGTTAGTGAAATAATAAAGCTAAATATTAATAAGTTAAATCCCTTTGCAATTTGTTTTGTAAAGGGATTTTTTAGTGTTTATAAGGAGTGTTAAAATAATAATTTAGTAGATGAGGAAAAGTAAAATTAGAAGACTAGCATATAAATATTTAGTAAAGGAAGAGCATACACATCAAGAAACATTTGATGAGTTAAAGAAAAATGTAGGAATTGATCTTGATCTTCTTGCAGAAGAAGTTGCTAAAATTCCTTCTGTTTATAAGCATGAGAAAATGAAAAGCTATCGTTTGTTTTTTATTTTATGTCTTTCTTTAGTTGGTATATTTCGTCTTTTAGGGCTTTATTCATTAATAGCAATTGGAGGTTTTAATCTGTTGGTATTATTGATGGCATTACTCTTAAGTTTATTGGTTCCTGTTATAGGGATTATAGGAGCTGTTAAAAGGAAGTCTGAGTTGTATTTAACTGTTTCGGTTTTAATGGCTCTTGGTATTTTTCGTTCTTTATCTAAAGGAGAGTTAAATTTTGATGTCTCTTCTTTAATAGTATTATTACCTACTGTCGGAGGGATTGTTTTAGCGTTTGTTTTAATGGAAAAACTAAAAACAAATTTTACTAAGACCTTGAAAGAAAAAGAAGTAAATGGAGAAATTAAAAAATATTGGGACTATAAATTTGATGAAGAGAGTTATACCAATAAAGACTTATTAGATACTGATTTCTAGCCTTCTAAATTAATCCAAAAATTGTTCATTGAAATTTAGGAAATAAACTTTTTCAGTTGAACGAGTTATTGCAGTGTATAACCAACGTAAATATTCTTTGTTTAACATTTCTTGCGTAAGATACCCTTGATCTATAAATGCAACAGGCCATTGTCCACCCTGAGCTTTGTGACAGGTTAATGCATAAGAAAACTTGATTTGTAAAGCATTAAAATGAGGGGTTTTCATGATAAGTTGATGGCGTTTTCGTTTACTAGAAATATTATAAAAATCTTTTTCTATTTCGTAGAATAAAGTTTTTAAACGTTCACGAGGCAATGCGGCACTTTCAACAGTTAGAGTTTCTAACAATAGTTTACATGTAAACTCAGGTTCTTCTTCATTGTCTACAAAACGAACAACTACATCTACAAAATCAAAACCGTATATGTATTCATGTTTTAAAATTTGTTTAACCTCTAAGATGTCTCCATTAGCTATAAAGCCAGCTTTAGATTTTTTATCTAACCAGAAATAGTTGTTTTTGACAACCATCAACAAATCATGCGGAGCAATTTTTTCCTCCATCCACAAGATTCTACTTCTCACTTCTTGGTTAAAAATATTTGCCCGTTTATTACTTCTACAAATAATAATGACATTTTCAATGCCATAGGTATTAATTGAAGTTTCTAATTCATCTTGTAATTCCATTCCTGTTATAGCTGATGCATCAGGAAAAGAGCTAGAGAGCTCAAGATGAAAATCTTCTTCTTTTCTGATTTGCTCTCGAATATTAGTAGCGTTATATAAAATACCACTGTCTTGTTCTTGTCGAACCACCTCTTTTAGTTCAGAGATAAAAAATGATAGAGGATAATTTTGCTCTAATCTGTTTTTATTTAGTGCAGGACTTTCACTACTTCCTACAGGGGGGAGTTGGGCACTATCTCCAATGAAAATAAGTTTGCAATTGATGCCTGAGTAGACATAAGAAATAAGATCGTCTAATAAACTTGCATTATCTAAAAAAGCAGTACTCAAGCCATCATCGGAATTTACCATTGAAGCTTCGTCTATGATGAAAATAGCATTGTGAAAATTGTTCTTCCCTTTTGTAAAACTAAGCGCTCCTTCTTTTTCGTTTTGATAGTAGATTTGCTTATGAATGGTATAGGCAGTCTTGTCGCTGTATTTACTCAATACTTTTGCAGCTCTTCCAGTTGGAGCCATGAGTACGACATTTCGTTTAATTAATCCCAAAGACTTTACAAGAGCACCAATCAAACTTGTTTTTCCAGTACCAGCATATCCTTTTAAAATAAAGCCTACATCTGGATTTTCAGAAAGTAAGAAGTCTGCTAATTTAGAAATCGCTTTCTTCTGGTCAGAAGTTGGGTTAAATCCCAATTCTGTATTGAGTAATTGAACTACGGTAGATTTAATAAGGCTTAATTAGTGTTTTTTAAAAGCATCCCAACATGCTTGATACATAGGCTCAATTAAGTCGGCATACTCCTCTTCAGTAACAGCATTTAGCGAAAGAATATAGGAAACACATGAAGCATGCATACCTGTCATAAAGTGAACGACAAAGTCCAATGGAAATTCTTTGATTAGCCCTTCTTTAATTGCTTGGGTTGTTCGAGCTAAGATTTTTTCGTTAACACTTGGGTATATTTTTTCGTCAGAAGTCTCAGTCCACGAATAAGGATGTGCTTGAACTTGATTCATGAAATTGAATAAAGAACGATTGTTTAACCCCCATATTACAGATTGGTGAAATACTTTACGCATTAAACTTTCATAATCTTCTATCTCAAGTACTTCTCCATAAACGAATTTAAACATGTCGTTTTTACCAAGCGTATATATCTCAGAAACAAGAGATTTCTTGCTCGGGTAAAGTTCTTGTAAAGTTTCTTGACTAACTCCTGCTGCAGTATACACATCTTCTAAACTTGTGCTTACAAGACCTTTTGTGTTGAATAAATTTAGGGCAGAATTTCTTATTTTTTCATTTTCTTTATTCATAGTAGTGTAGTGTTTCTTAGTAGTGTTTTTTAACAATTACTTAACGAATATAATAAATATAGTTTTATAAACAAATATTGCTGAAAATTTTAAATAAGAGGAATAATTTTTAGCTAATTATGCTTTTAAAGCGTCCCAACAGGTCTCATACATTGGTCCTATTAGATGCTCATATTCAGCTTCTGTTACAGGTTTTAAAGCAACAATATAAGAAACACAAGCGCCTAACATTTTTGTCATGATATGAGCAGCAAAATCCAAAGGAACGTCTTTTAGAACTCCCTTTTTGATTTCAATTTCTACCCTGGCCATTATTGTTTCATTCACTCTCGGATAAATTTTATCGTCTTCATTTTCCCATTGGTAAGGTTGAGCAATATAATCCATAAAACAAAATAAGTCTGGATTGCTCAAAGACCATAAAACTGATTGGTGAAAAATTGTTTTCATCATGGCTTTAAAGTCTTCCTCAGCAGCTAGATCTCCATATACAAATTGAAACATATTTTCATGACCAATAGAGAAAAGCTCGAAGATTAAATCTTTAATAGTTGGATATTTTTCATCTAGAACACTGTAAGGAACTTTTGAAGCTAGTGCTATGTCATATACCGTAGTACTTTCTACTCCTTTAGTTTTAAATAGTTCAAGAGCAACAATATGAAAATTTTCTAATTTAGTGTTCATAGCTTTAGGTCTTATGTTAATCAAGTTTGAAATCAGATGTTGTATGGAAGGTGATTTCAGGATAATCCCCCTCAGCTTGCGATAATAAGAAAGGTGAATCAGCTAGAAATACAGGATTCCCATCCTTGTCATATGCAATGTTATTGTGCTTTCTTTTTACAAACTCATCAATTTTGTCTTGGTTGTCAGAAGTCATCCAACACGCTTTATGATGAGGTTTGTGCATAAAGCTACAAGATGCTCCATATTCATGTTTTAATCGATATTGAATTACTTCAAATTGAAGTTCACCAACTGTTCCAATAATTTTTCTATTTCCAGGTTGTTTAATAAATAATTGTGCAACGCCCTCATCTGTTAACTGTTGAAGTCCTTTTTCAAGTTGTTTTGTCTTCATCGGATCATCGTTTTGAACTTCTTTAAAAATCTCTGGCGAAAAACTAGGGATTCCCTTGTACATAAACTCTTCTCCTGTAGTTAGCGTATCTCCGATTTTAAACGTTCCAGTATCATATAAACCAATTACATCTCCAGGGTAAGCTTCATCAATCACAGCTTTGCTTGAAGCCATGAAACTTGTTGGGTTAGCAAACTTAACCTTTTTATCTAGGCGTATGTTTTTATAAAATGTGTTACGTTTAAATTGACCAGAAACAATCCTTAAGAATGCAATTCTATCTCTATGTTTTGGATCAATATTAGCATGAATTTTGAAAACAAAACCGCTAAACTTGTTATCTTCTGGCTCTACAAAACCTTTGTCTGAAAGTCTTCCTTGTGGAGTAGGAGAAATCTCAACAAATGAATCCAGTAATTCTTGAACTCCAAAATTATTTAATGCAGAACCAAAATATACAGGAGCAACTTCACCCGAAAGATAACTTTCTCTGTCAAATGTTTCATAAACCCCATCTACAAGTTCAACCTCTTCTCTAAGAGTCTCAGCAAAAGATTCACCTATCGTTTCACCAAGCACAGTATCATTAATGTCTTCAATGGCAACAACATCTTTTTCTATTTGAGTCTTATTCCCACTAAATAGATTTAGGTTTCCTCTGTGCATATTGTACACGCCTTTGAAAGTAGCTCCAATTCCTATAGGCCAGCTCATAGGCCTAACTTTTATCGAAAGTTTTTCTTCTAGCTCATCTAATAAATCAAAAGCATCACGTCCCTCTCTATCCATTTTATTAATGAAAACAATCACGGGAGTGTTACGCATTCTACAAACCTCCATTAATCGTTCCGTTTGGGCCTCTACACCATTGGCACAATCGATCACTAATATTACACTATCTACAGCTGTTAAAGTTCTATAGGTGTCTTCCGCAAAATCTTTGTGTCCAGGTGTATCCAGGATATTTATTTGCTTATTTCGATAGTTAAAAGCCATTACAGAGGTCGCGACAGAGATTCCTCTTTGTTTCTCAATCTCCATAAAATCTGATGTAGCTGTTTTCTTTATTTTATTGTTCTTTACAGCTCCAGCAGACTGAATTGCTCCACCAAATAAAAGTAGTTTTTCTGTTAATGTTGTTTTCCCTGCATCTGGGTGACTAATAATCCCAAATGTTCTCCTTATATTAATCTCGTCTTGTAAACTCATTTATTACTTTTAATAAGAGCGCTAAATTATCTCTTATCATTGAGTTTTGGAAATATTTAATCGCTTTTATTTAAGGAAAACGAGCTGTTCATATAAGCTGGTTCACTCCAAAATTTCACATTTAGAAATAGAAATTAATACTTCTCAATAAGTTAGTTGTAATTTCTGTTAAATTTAAAGCTTATCTTTTGTGAAAACGTACACAATTTCATTGTTTTCTTGTAAATAGATATTGTCTTTTTCGAACAGTTTATTTTCAAAATCGACATATATTTTACAACTTGAATTTCGTTTGGCTTTCTTTTTTAACTGTTTTATCTCTCTTTTTGTTAATTCGCTTACATTAGAAACAGGACGATTTATTTTTATTGAATTGTATTTCGTAATCGTTTCAGTTTTTGGAATTTTACTGTCTAAAGAGATTAATTCGATGTTTTCTATTTCGCAAGGTTGTTTCTCGTTGGTTTGAGTAAATGCAATAATAGAACAGAAGATGAGGGGGGCGGTCAATAAAATGTTTTTTTTCATATCATAAATTGTTTTTATTTTAAATGTACTAATTATGTTTAGTGGAATAATGATTTGAAATAGATTTTATTTAAACGGACTAAAAATGATTATTTTCTTTTAAATTTGAAGGATGAAAAACGTAGGGTACTAACATTTGAAGTAAATGGAATCAAAAATTGAACGTAAATGCAGTAATTGTGGTCAATGGAATGTTGGAAATCAAGAGCTTTGTCAATTTTGTGGAGCGCCAATTTCACCCCAAAAAATAATTGAAACCAGGGAAGAGAAAAGAGTTAAAGAAGAAAAAGAGAAGCCCCTAGATAAGATTGATATTTATTTAAAACGCTTAAAAGGTCATCCCAATTTATTTGTTCGAATTTTATTTCAAATAGTATATTCTACATGGGTTGTCTTTATGCTTATTGTTTCAGCTATTGTCTACTTTGTAGCTTTAACACCTGGTTAAATGCATCCAATTAAGAATACTTATTTTATCGCTTTTAGTGTTGCCTATTTGTTAATTCAGTCGTGTAGAAAATTAGGGGTTTACTTGCCAGAACTGCTCAATTCTTACGGAACAGATTTGTTATTTATGCCCTTGTTGTTGTCTTTTTCCCTTTGGATGACTAGGTTCATCAAACGTGATAAAACGATAATTTTAACTGTCCCTATGTTATTGGTGGTCTTATTATTTGTTAGCTTTATTTTTGAATACTACCTCCCGATGAGAAGCCCAATATATACAGCTGACAAAATGGATGTTGTGATGTATTTATTAGGGGGAATAATCTTTTATTATTTCCAAAGTCGTATCTTTGGCAATAAGGTTGTTTAAGGTAGAAGCCCAAAAAAAGCGAATCATATTAAACATTATCAATTAAAAAATAAACAAAGTGAAAAGAATAGTAGGATTAGTATTTATCATCAGTTCATTAGTAGGATTAGCTCAGGATAAAGCTTTTGTAATTTACAATGCTAAAGGGAAAAAAGTACCGTATAAAAAAATGATGAAGTCGCTAAATGAAAGTGATGTTACTTTATTTGGAGAACTACATAATAATCCTATTTCACATTGGTTACAATTAGAAGTTACCAAATCGTTAGGCAAAAAAAGGAAGTTAATTCTTGCTGCAGAAATGTTTGAGCGAGATAATCAAAAAGCATTAACTGATTATTTAAATGGAAAAATCGATGAAAAGGGACTTGATTCTTTAGCACGTTTGTGGAAAAATTATGAAACAGATTATAAACCTTTAGTTGATTATGCTAAACAGAATAAATTACAGTTTATAGCTGCCAATGTTCCCCGTAGATATGCTAGTATGGTTTATAAAGGAGACTTTAAAGCTTTGGATTCTTTACCAGCAAATGAAAAAGAATGGATTGCGAAATTACCAATAGACTATGATAAGAACCTTCCTGGATATCAAAAAATGTTAGAAATGATGGGAGGACATGGTGGAGAGACCTTACCTAAAGCACAAGCTGTAAAAGATGCAACAATGGCAGAGTCAATTTATCAAGCTTATGAAACAGCTACTGAAAAAGATAAGCTAACAGTTATTCATTATAATGGAGCATATCATTCTGATAATTATGAAGGAATTTTATGGTATCTAAAACGTAAAAATGCTAATTTGAACTATAAAACGATTACAACTGTTTCTCAAGAAAATATCAAAAAGCTTTTAGAAGAGAATATTGGAACAGCAGATTTTATTATCTGTGTGGATGAAGATATGACAACAACTTATTGATTAGATAATTAGCTAATGGGAGAGTGTAATTATGAACGTATTGGATAATTGAGCTTTTTTTGAACCATAAGAGTAGATTAAGTGTAGTAAATAAAACTAAAAGATGAACTTAGAACAAATCAAACATACTGTAGAATTTTTAAAGCTTAAAGGGATTTTGGAACCCGAAATAGGAATTGTTTTAGGTACAGGGTTAGGTAATTTGGCGACTAAAATTGAAACTAATCTTGTGATCGATTATGAAGATATTCCCAACTTCCCAGTTTCTACTGTTGAAATGCATAAAGGAAAGCTAATCTATGGTAAAATAGGAGGGAAGCAAGTCTTGGCAATGCAAGGACGTTTTCATTATTATGAGGGATATTCTATGGAAGAAACAGTGTTCCCAATTCGTGTAATGAAGTTGTTGGGGATAACTAGTTTGTTGATTTCTAATGCTGCAGGAGCGATAAACTTAGCTTATAAGAAAGGAGATTTAATGTTGATTAAGGATCATGTGAATTTATTTCCAGCCAACCCCTTATTAGGACAGAACGAGCCTGAGTTGGGAACTCGATTTCCTGATATGAGTGAGCCATATAGCCTTCAGCTCAATGATTATTTAAGAACTACTGCTCAAGAAAAAGAAATAACGCTGAGGGAGGGAGTCTATGTAACAGCTCAAGGTCCAATGTTGGAAACTCCAGCTGAATATCGAATGTTAAAGATTGTTGGTGGTGATGCTGTAGGAATGAGTACAGTGCCTGAAGTTATTGCGGCTAATCATATTGGCTTGAGATGCTGTGCTGTATCTGTATTAACAGATGAGTGTGACCCAGATAATTTAAAACCAGTAGATATTGCTGAGATTATTGAAGTTGCAAGTAAAGCTGAATTAAAATTGACTGATCTCTTTGTAGGGTTGATTGAAAAGATTTAAGAAAAATATTTAATGTGAGCTCGATCGATATAAATTATCATTAACGTATATGCTAAATCGAACTCACATTATTTAGTTTACTATTTGATCATTATAATTTCAACTCGTCTGTTTAAGGCTTTATCTATTTCATTTTGATTCCCTGTTACAGGAGCGTCTTCTCCCAAATAATACATTTCAATAGCTGAGTTAGGAATACCTAAGTTAATGAGATAGCTTCTAACAGCTTCAACTCTCTTTTTAGATAAAATGAGGTTGTATATATCATCTCCAACATTATCAGTATGCCCTATAATCCTAACTTTAGAGTATTCTTTAATTGATACCCCAAGGTTCCATTTGGTAACTAATTTATCAAGATCTTTTCGATGTTTATCTTCTATATAATGACTGTCATTTCCAAAATAGACCATGATACGCTTTTTCACAGCCTCACTATATGCTTCTGTTCTTATAGTGTCATATTTAGCTTGGTTTACAGTATCAAAATGATGGTTGTTTAAATCAAATGGTGATTGAACATGATCAGGTATATTACTTAAGCTATTTTCTAGCGTGTCTTTAGTGTTTTTATTCCCTAGGTTACTTTCATTATTTTTTATACTTGATAAACTATCTTTTATGCCTGCGTTGTTTTCCGTTAATGGGCAACCTTGGTTGGTAATAGCTCCTCCTATTTTTGGACATAGATCAACTTTGTCTAAAACCCCATCTCCGTCACTATCTTTACAACAGCCTGTCTCAACTGGAGGGTATGGACAACCGTTATTTTGATAAGGTCCTACAGTTTCTGGGCAACGATCGACTAAGTCAATAATACCATCTTTATCAGAGTCAGGACAACCGTTTAATGCAGCTACACCCTTTTGATCTGGACAATGATCAAGAAAATCTAGCACACCATCATTATCAGAATCAGGACAGCCATTGGTCGATTTAGGGCCAAAGTTATTCGGGCAATAATCTTTATGGTCAGGAATTCCATCTTGGTCACTATCTGGACATCCAAATTGCCTCCAATCTCCTTGTTCATAAAAGCATAAATCCTTGTCGTCAGAAACATTGTCTCCATCAAAATCATCTTCTTTTTGATGTCTTAAAGTAATTTTATAAGCAAAGAAAACATTGGTATTGTAGAGTTTTCTTTTCCCTAAAAGAGGGGTGATATTATTGACTCCAATAGCGAATGAAGAAATTCGTCCTGAAATTCCTAGATTAACTTGTCCATTTTTTTGAATGGATACAGGCATAGCGACTCCAAAAGGGATTTCTCTTTTTGGGATGTATTGGAAGTAAGTACTAGGTCGGGGACGAATATACCCTTCATATCGAGGAATAATTGAAGTAATAAAAACGTTATGAGATTTGTGAGCATCTCCAGGAAACCAAATAGGGATATTACTGGTTAAGGCTACATAATATTGTTTTTTTAGGTGGTAATCTCCTTGAATACTTAACTCAGTTGGAAGTGCTATATTGAAAGTAGATGGAGTATTTGTGTTTTTAGTAACAGAAGGCAAAACTCCCGATTGAATAGCATTACTAACAATATTGTTTCCTGCCATAGATGTAAATAAGTCACTCGAATTTACTTGTGCATTATTACCATTGAAATGATAAGAACTAGTATCAGTAGCGTATTTCAATCTTCCAATATTTAATAGGGAAACGCCTAACTTATATTTGTATTTGTTAAGGTCATGACGAACTTTATTTTTATTTCCATTCATCTCATATTTAAAAGTATTTTTTTCAGGTCTGAATTCATATACTATACCCAGATCTCCTCCAACACTTAATTTTCGATTAGATAGTGCATTATTGTTTTCAGCCACACCATATTCAAATGCGGTTTGATTTAAGTCAACAGTGTTATCTATGTTAAAAGTGAGGTCAGCGTTTGAACTGTAAAGGTATGAAGCATTAATTCCATTCAAAATTTTAAACGTGACACCTGCTTTAAAAAAACGCCTTTTTCCATTGTGTAAAACACGAGCATAAGAAATAGAGTGGTCTGCATAAGTTTGAGTTTGTAAACTCAGGTTCTTAATGTTAGAGGAGGTCGTAACATCAGGAGAGTAATTGTCAAAAATTAGTTTTGAAAAATTATCTGAATTACCATGAGCATTAGAAAATGTTCGAATTCTCCATGAGTAACTAAAGGCATTTTTATTGTCAAGGTTAACTAGTAATCCAAGAATATTGGCATCGTTGTTAAAATAGCGATACCATCTTTTAGCGGCATTATGATAATTAATCTGTGGGTTTCCGTAAATAATATTAGAGTTTACGGCATTAAAATTATTGGAAATAGAAAGATTGCTGCTTCCTCCAACTTCAAGTTTAACCCGAGAATCTGCAATTAAAGCAGGGTTGATAAATGTAGCATGATAGCCAGAAAAATTATCAATACTATATCCTGTAAATTGCTGTTGAGCATAATTATGAATAATGAATAAAAATGTAGCAGATAGAAAGGTACTGTATAGCTTCTTCATATATTTATTAGGTGTATTATTTTATACTTAACTAAATAACGATAGATTGAAGCAAATTATTTTAGTAAAACAGGATTAATTGACCGTCTTTTACCTTAAGAACTCTTATTTAACTGTTTTATAACTTTGAGTTACTTTATTACAAAATTTTAAAATCAGTTCTACGATTAATAGCTCTGTTTTTATCAGAGTCATTAGGAACTTTTGGTTGTGTTTCACCATAGCCCTTGAACTTCATGCGACTAAGTTTTAAACCTCGTTCAGATAAGTATTCCATTACTGAGTATGCTCTATCTTGAGATAAAGCCAAATTACTAGCATCATTACCCAAATCATCTGTATGACCTTGAATTTCTATTTTTAAGTCTTTATTTTCTAATAACCATTCAGCAAACCCATCTAATACTAGTTTTGAATCTTCAGAGATCTTTGAAGAATTTGTTGCATATCGGATATTATTCAAAGTATAACTCCCTCCTTTTTTTATGTCTTTTACTTCTAAGGACTGTCCTTTCACAAAAGTGTTATTCTGTTTAGCAGGTTCGTTCTTTATTAATTTGGATTCGAAAGCTTTCCCTTTTTGTTTAATCTGCATTAAAACATCTTCTTTTTTCTTTCCCATATTAACAATTGTAACATAGTTTCCTTCTTTGTCAGCATTTAACTTTGCTTTTTTTGTCTTACCATCTTTGTATCTGAATTCAATTTCGGTATCCTTTAAATCTTCAATGTTTTCAGTGTCTACCTTCCCTTTGATTAATTTAACTTCATCTGGTCTAGCTTTTTCAGGCATGGTAAAAGTAAAGATGTCTTTTCCTCCAACTCCTTCTTTAGAACGGGTAGAGGAGAAGTAGGCTATAGTCCCATCTGTACTAACAATGATACCATCCTCATCAGCTTCAGTGTTAATTGGGTAACCAATATTGTTTGGGTTGCTCCATTTTTTTGTTGTTTCATTAAAACGGGTAAAAAATAAATCTAATCCACCAGCTCCAAGCCTTGTTTGTGAACATTCAGAAACAAAATACAATGTTTTACTATCAGTATGTATAAATGGAACTTTATCCGAGCCTTCTGTATTAATTGGGCGCCCAATATTTCTTGCTTGTCCCCAGCTTCCGTCTTCTTGTCTTTCTGAATAGTAGATGTCAGTTTTTCCTACGCCTCCAGGTCTGGCAGAAGCAAAATAAAGTGTTTGTCCATCAGCAGATAATGAAGGTTGAGCTTCCCATGTTTGAGCTCCATTAATTTGAGGTCCTAGGTTTTTTAACTCAGACCAAACATATTTTCTCTTTCCTTTAATTTCGACGATATCATATTCTGTCACATAAAGATCGCAATTAAAATAATTGGCTTCTTTTTCGCAAGAGCAGATATACAACTCTTTATTGTCTAATGATAATGTGGCTCCACCATATCGAGGTCCTATATTGAATGGGCTTGGCATTTTGATTCCATTATCAAAATCAGAATAAGCATCATTTCTTTTGCTTTCAGTAAACTCTTGAAGTTTTTGTGTAATAATGTCACCTTTTCCTTTGTGTTCGTATTCTCTAGTGTAAAACATCAACTCGTTATCGGGAGATATCATTGGTAAAAATTCATCTTTTGAAGCAGATGAAACATTTTTAACGACTTTTGGATCAAATTTTACAGGTTTTTTATAAAAATTACAGTAGTAGTCTATTTCAGGAAGAATAGCTTCTACATCTTCAATTTGTTTAGGGTATTTTCTACTTAATTTGGTGTCATCATCAGAAGGAAATTCCAGAAACTTTTGAAAAGTTTCGTAGGCTTTACAATCCTCTTTTTGTTGGTAATAAATCACTCCTAATTGATAATAAACGTCTGCATGATATTCGGGACAAACATTCAAAATCATTTTATAATACTTTTCTGGGATAGAATAATCGCCACTCGCTTTAGCTCTAGGGTAGGTCATCTTAGCTATTTCCCACATAATAGCAGCATTGTCTTCATAGTCTTCTAAAAGGTCTTTATAAAAACGCATACGTTCTTTATAATCATATTTTTTTTTGTCATGCGCTTTATCCCAAATTTTTACTGCAGATTTTTCTGTAGGTGGAATACAGTTTGGGTCAACTTCTTCCTCTTCATCGTCTTGACTAAATCCAATAAATGGCGTGATAAATAATAATACTAGGTATAGGTATGTTTTCATTGTTGCTTTTAATTCTATCGCTTATATCTCAAACTTTATTCCATTTCTTATAAACCTCACTATATACTCATATAAAAGAAAAAGGTTTTAAAAAGTTACAGAATGTTACTTTTTAAAACCTATTACGTATTGATGTGGTATTGTTTATTTTACAAAGGAAAAGATTCTATTCCAACGAATTCCTCCGTCAGAAATAGGCTTTTCAGGGTGACGTGACATCCAGACAAATGAAGCTGTTCCAACAACATGAGTGTCTGGAACTAATCCCCAATAACGTGAATCAACAGATCCATGCCTATTATCTCCCATTAACCAGTAATAGTCGCTTTCAAAAGTGTATGTTTTAGCTTTTTCATCATCGATATAAAAACCATCTTTACGTTTCTCTATTTTATGATTTTCGTATGCATGTATAGCTCTTCTATAAAGAATATAGTTTTTGTCATTTAATTCCACTGTACTTCCTTTCTTGGGAATATAGAGAGGGCCAAAATTATCTCTTGTCCAATCAAAAGAAGGATGATGTGGATAGATAGGGAAGTATTCTTTCCTACCATTGTTGTTTGAAAAATCAAAACCTTTAGGATGAATCATTTTAGTGACTTTAGCAACATCAGGGTAAGATTGTAATTTTCCTGCAATATCAGGAGTACATGTAAACATTGCGATACCTTTATTTGTTATTCTATCTACTCCCATACTGTATTGGAAATCTTTACGGTAGATATCATATTCGTCTACTAAATAATCAGGGTTGAATGTAGTGCTATTTTTGAAGTCAAAGCGATAAGAATATTGCGCATATTCTGGCCAATCTTGAGGCTTGCCATTAATGTGTATTACCCCATCAACAATAGAAAGAGAATCTCCTGCTACACCAACACATCTTTTAATATAATTTTCTTTTTTATCGTTTGTTAATGTTTGAATACCTTTCGTTTCCATTACTTGCATATCTGTAATGCCTCCTCCCTCAGCTAATCTTTTTCGTTCCTTAGAAAACTCTTTTTCTTTTACTTTCTCGAATTGTTCAAGACTTAAGCCACTTCTTTGAAATGCGCCATTTCTCACAAAAGCATAATAATCATGAGCAATAACAGTTTCATTTAGAAGAACCGTATCTCCAACAGGCCAATTAAAAACCATAATGTCTCCACGAGTTATTTCACCATAACCTGGTAAACGGGTATAATCATTTTTCAACCATTCAACATAACTTTTGGTAAAAGTCCCTGGAATTCTGTTGTGTACAAATGGTACAGATAATGGCGTTTCAGGGATTCTTGGGCCATATTTTAATTTGTTAACAAACAGATAGTCCCCAATTAACATCGTTTTTTCCATTGAGCCTGTAGGAATAGTAAAGGCCTCAAAAGTAAAAGTTCGAATAATTGTTGCTGCTACAATAGCAAAACCTAATGCATTTGTCCATTCAGCTGGCATGGTTGGCTTATTAGGTTTGTCTTTTGATCCTAATAACTTGAAGGCAATCAAAATGATATGGCCTACAAATGGCGCCATAAAAAACAAGGTAATGTGATCATGTAATGTTCTTTTTTCTACATCTTTTTTCTTACTCCAATCAGTAGGAGCTTCGATCGTTGCTGTTTTATCATAAGCCAATGCAGGAATGTAGTACCAAGGTAAAACAATAGCTAAAATAGTATCTTTAGGCTCATACCTTCCAAATAGTCGAATAGTCTCGACATGCATAGCAACAGTAACTACAATGTTTACAAATGGGATAATAAAGAAGAAAATCCACCACCAAGGTTTGTTGACAACTTTTAACCAAATAATGTAGTTGTAAACAGGGACAAATCCTTCCCATGTAGGCCTTCCTGCCTTTTCAAAAATCTTCCATAGAGAAGCAAAGTGGAGAACCACCATTAAATAAATTAAAATTTGAGCTATTTCCATAATATTGAGTAATCTAATGCGCTAAATTGAACAGCAAAAGTAGATAAAATAATTGTTTTAGAATTAAGGGATTAAGGAAGTCTGTTTATTCATAACAAAATAAAACATCTTTCATGGTTAATACCCCTTTTCGTTTTAATGTAAATTCGGCAGCTAATACAGCTCCTAATGCAAAACCTTCTCTATTTTTAGCTGTGTGTTTAATTTCTATTGTATCAATTGAAGAATCGTATTTAACAACATGTGTTCCTGGAACATTTTCTTCACGTTTAGAAGCTATATGTACTTCGTTATCAGATACTAGAGTGTCATTTTTCCACCCTTTTTTGAGTTCTAGATTTTCAACAACTTGCTCAGCAAGAGTAATCGCTGTTCCACTTGGAGCATCTAGTTTTTGAGTGTGATGAATCTCTTCAATGTCAACAGTATATTGAGGGTATGGATTCATCAATTCTGCTAACCTTTTATTGATTTCAAAAAAAAGATTAACTCCAACACTAAAGTTGGTCGCATAAAGCATCGTTTGTTCTTCTTTAATGCATCGTTCGCTGATCATTTTGAAGTCTTTATACCAACCTGTTGTACCGATCACTACAGGGGTGTTAGCCTCAAAGCAGGTCATGATATTATACAGTGCATTTTTTGGAGTCGAAAATTCTATAGCCACATCAGTGCCTTTTAAATCTTCTGGACTAAACAATGTAGTACTGTTTGTTTTTAAAACAATTTGATGTCCACGTTCTAAAGCAATTTTTTCAATTGCTTTTCCCATTTTTCCGTATCCTAATAAAGCGATTTTCATAAATAATTAACCCAAAGCGTTAAACTGTTTTTTCAGCTCTAATTTTTTCGAATAATTCTACTACAGCTTTGTGACTCACTGTTTTTGTCTTAAATTCTTCAACAAAAAACTTTTTTTCTTCATCTGTAGCTCCTAATTGGTTTAAGATATTAAAAAGGTGCATTTTCATATGCCCTTTTTGAATTCCCGTTGTAACTAAAGAACGTAATGCTCCAAAATTTTGAGCAAGACCTACAGTAGCAGTTATTTGCATTAATTCAGTTGCATTTGGATTTCCTAATAATTGATAAGCAAATTTTACCATAGGATGTAATTTTGTTAAACCACCTACAGTACCAAGGGCCATAGGAACTTCAATCCAAAATTTGAATATGCCATCTTTTACTTCTACATCGGTTAAGCTTCTATATTGCCCATCTCTAGCTGCATAAGTATGCCCCGAGGCTTCTACAGCTCGAAAATCATTTCCTGTAGCAATAACAACAGCGTCTATGCCATTATAGATTCCTTTGTTGTGAGTTGTTGCTCGATAAGGTTCAATTTGCGCTATATGAACAGCTTGCTGAAACTTTTCTACAAATAATTCAGCAGACATGTCAGTGCCTTGAGTTAGTTCTTCTATTTTACAGCTTACCTCTGACCTTACAATACATTCTGGAGTATAATTGGATAAAATACACATAATAATCTGAACTTTTTGCTCAGCTTCATATAGAGAAGAATCGTTAGCTAATTCATCTTTTAATGTTTGAGCAAACTGCTCCAAAACACTGTTAATAAAATTAGCTCCCATAGAATCGCAAGTGTCAAACTTAGCCATTAACTGGTAGTAATTAGGCTCAAGGTCTGATTTGTTAATCAATTCAAGACTTAAGATTCCTCCACCCCTTTTACGCATGTTAGCAGTTAGGTTCTCTGTGTCTTCGAAAAAGCGTTCTTTTGTTCTTTCAAAAAACTTGATCAGTTTTGAATAGTCTCCATGCCAAGCAAAGTGAACATGTCCAATTTTAATCATAGAAACTACATTAGCTTTAAAGCCACCTTTATTTAGCCAAAAAGAAGCAGATTTAGCAGATGCGGCTACTACAGAACTTTCCTCTATTGCCATTGGAACGCAATAAACCTTGTCATTGATTTTAAAGTTTGGAGCAACCCCAAGTGGAATATAAAAGTTTGAAATGGTATTTTCTATAAATTCATCATGTAGTTGTTGGGTTTTAGGGTCTTGATGCCAATATGATTGAAGGAAATCTTTTTGGGATTCATCATTGTCTAAATAGTTTTCAATAATCCAATTTATTTTTTCCTCTTTATTTAGTTTACTAAATCCTTTTATTATTTTGTTTTCCATCATATATGCTTATAATTGTTTACAAATATACTCATTGGGCGTTTTACTTTATTACGTTACTGAGTAAGATATTAACAACGTATAAATTTTGGTGTTGTTTTTGTTGAAACATTAATTTTTGTTAAACGCTATAAATTAAAGAGATGAAATTTTTGATTATACTCCTAATGTCTATTTTTATAACAGCAACTAGCTTTGCTCAATTTGGAGTTAAGGCAAAGAAAATTAATGAAGTATTCCTTAAATTAGATCGAAAACAGAGCTTTAACAAGGGAAGCAAGTTTAAATATACCATTTGTGCTAGAATGAAAAATGGTAAGATTAAAGACTTGTCTAATAATTCTGGTGTTATTATTAGTGGTGAAGGGGTAGAAAAAAGAGGTCGGAATGAAATATTGATTTTGAAATCCAATGATTGTAGTAAAGAAAACTATATCCTAAATTATAGTTTTACAAAGGGAGATTATTCTTTTAGAGGAAAAGACAGTATTCAGCTTAATTATCAAGGACGTGTACTTTGTAATTTTTCAGGGATTGATGGTAAAGATGGGATAGATGGAAAGAAAGAAAATATGATAGAGCGTTCTATAAGGGGACGTGATGGAGATGATGGTTATCAAGGGAAAAATGGAGAAGATGGAAATAGTGGCCCATACCTTAAAGCCTTTGTTCGAAAAGATTCATTATCAGACTTAATACTCATTGATGTTTTTAATCTAGACAACAATCAGTTGTATTGCTATAAAACAACCAGCCTTAGAAATGGATTGACATTTTTTGTAAATGGAGGCAAAGGTGGTCATGGAGGAAATGGAAGTGCTGGCCAAGATGGTAGAAATGAAGTAGAGAAGAATAATGGGAAAATAAAACGTTCAGGCAAAGGTGGTGATGGTGGTCATGGAGGAAGTGGAGGAAATGGTGGTATTGGCGGAGTTGTTGAGGTGTATGTCCATGAGGGATTAGAAAGTGAAACGAACAAAATTGTTATTCAGAATCATGGGGGAGAAGCTGGTCGTCCTGGAAAAGGAGGAGCTGCAGGAGAAGCAGGAAAAAACATAGATGGTTCCGTTTCTCAACAAAATGGTTTGTCAGGTATTACTGGAACTGAAGGTCTAAAAGGAATGAATGGTGAAGATAAAAAGATACAACTGGTAAAAGATCTTAATTTTAAGTTATTCTAAACTTTGGTTAGTTAATACATAGATGGATTGTTTAATCTGTATAGAAGTAAAGCTATTTGTTCAGTGTCATCTTTACAATCATTCATCACCCAGTTTTTGAGAATTGCAGTTGTTCCACTTTCTCTGTAGATGTATTGATGAGAATCATTTTTAGCATCATAATTAAATATACGACGTGCAGTCAATAATAATTTATTGATGGTTTTATGTGTGTTGTCTTGAGAAAATGTTAGTTTGAAAAACGAAATATGGTTTTTGAGGGTTTTGCATATTTCATATAATCGTTCCTTTCTAGTGTAGGGCTTGATTAAGGTCGTGTGTATTTCTTGAATTAGCTGTTCCTCTATTTCGTTATATAAATCAGTGATAGAATCAAAATGACTGTAAAATGTGTTACGGTTGATAGTTGCTTTTTTGCAAAGTTCAGTAATAGAAATAGAAGTTAATTTTTTCTCTTCCATTAGTGAAAGTAATGCATTTTTTAACATTAGCTTAGTCAATTTAATCCTGTGATCCATTTTTATCTTTTTGTTGGTAAACGAACAAATCACCTTTGAATTGTTCGATAAAATTCAAATACTGAAATAAATGTATTTTTTCTGATGGAATATAGCTGTTGCTTTGATTCCAAAAAATATGAAAAAGTTTATTCTAGCGTTAATATCATTGATGGCATTAGTACTTGTTTGTTCATTTTCGGTACCTAATGGAAAACAAAAAGTTTCTGTAGTAGTTAGTAACATAAAGAAACCTAAAGGGACGATATATGTCAGCGTTTTTAAAGAACAATTTTTTTTAGATAAAGGAAAAGAAGTACTTAAAAAAGGATTCAAGGTTGATGTAGAAAAAACTAAGCAATTAGCCTTGTATTTGGATCCGGGTACTTATGCGATAGCAATTTATTACGATGCAAATAATAACCATAAATGTGATTTAAATTTTTTGGGTGTACCGACTGAACAATATGCATTTAGCAATAATTTTAAGCCCTTCATGAGTCGACCGAACTTCAATGATTGCGCATTTATTTTAGGAAGTGGAGAAAAAACATTAGGGATAAGATTGCTTGATTAACTTGCTTTAATGTTTTTTTATGGAGGAGTAACTTACCTGTTTTTAAGTTGTTTAACATTTATTAAGAAACTTTGGAAACAAAAAGCACAAAAAACGTTTCCTGGTTAATAATTGTTTCTATCTTTGCATTTGATAACTGAAATTTTATTAGTTATGAAGAGTGAAAAAGAAACAAAAATATTAGAAAGCGCAGGGGAGTTATTTAAGCGATACGGGATTAAGAGTTTAACCATGAGTGATATTGCTCGTGAGCTAAAAATTTCAAAAAAGACCTTGTATAAATTTGTAACCGATAAAAATGATTTGGTAATTAAATCCATGTCTATTGTATTGGATAAACAAGAGTGTGAATTCGAGGAGATTAGTTCACAAGTAGAAGATCCAATTGAAGAGTTAATTCAGATTTCTCAATTAGCAGAAAAACATTTGAAGTCAATACATCCTTCTGTGATTTTTGATATTCAAAAGTTTCACCCCCAAGCTTGGGAGCATTTCGAATGTCATAAAGATAACCACATCTATTTATCTGTTATGGATAACCTTGAGAGAGGGAAGAAAAAGAAAGTCTATCGAGAGGAGTTAAACTCAGCAGTTATTGCCAAATTATTTATTTCTCGTTTCGATATATTATTTGACCCAGATATTTTTCCGCACACAGATTTTGATTTAGCAGCAGTTAATAAGGAGATGATGAGTTATCATTTACATGCAATCATAAGTGAAAAAGGGAAAAAACAATTAAAAGAATATAATTTTTAAACATACAATAATAAACACAAAAACACATGAAAAACAATTTTTATGCAATCCTGTTTTTACTCATGGTAAAGTCTTCGTTTAGCCAACAGAGCTTTACTTTAAAACAGGCTCAAGATTATGCTCTAGAGCATAATCAAGAAGTGCTGAATGCAGATTTAGATTTGCAAATAGCCGAGAAAAAGGTTTGGGAAACCACAGCTTCTGGTTTACCCCAAATATCAGCAAAAGGAGAGTTACAAAATTTCATTGACATTCCTACAACAGTTTTGCCTGCAAATGCATTTAATCCTTTAGCTCCAGCAGATGAATTAGTAGGGGTTAAGTTTGGTACAGATTACAATGTTACAGGGACACTTCAAGTAAGTCAATTATTATTTAGCGGTAACTATTTGGTGGGACTTCAAGCTGCAAAAACTTATACAAGCTTGAGTAAACAAATGAAGGATAAATCTGAACAAGATGTGAAAAGTAGTGTAGCGAATGCATATTACACAGTGCTTGTCTTACAAGAAAATGTTGTAACACTAGACTCTACCTTGATAAAAATGAAAGAGTTATTGAATACGACTCAAATATTAGTGGATAATAAAGTTATGGAGTCTACAAATGCTTCACAATTGCAATTATCAGTTTTACAGGTTGAAAATGGTATAACTAAAGTAAAATCTCAGCTTGCGGTTGCATATTCTTTACTAAAGATGGAAATGGGAATGGACTTAACAGGGGAGATAACTTTGGCTGACACTTATTCTGATATAACAAATAGTGCAGCAAATTATGCAGATGAGAAGTTCTCAAGTGCTAATAATATTGATTATCAATTGTTGGAAACACAGTTAAAGCTTAATGAATTAAGCTTAAAGAATACAAAAGCAAATTATTTACCTTCATTAGCGGCTTTTTTATCGCATCAACAGGTTGCTATGAGAAATGATTTTGACTTTTTTGATGGAGATAAAGATTGGTTTCCTACTACAGTTTGGGGATTAACATTAAACATTCCAATTTTTAGTAGTGGTCAACGTGCTTCTCAAGTAAGTCAGGCTAAATTAGAAGTTCAAAAAACGGAAAATACTATTGCTCAATTAGATAAAGGATTACAATTGCAATACATCCAATTCTCAAGTCAATATAATAGCGCAAAAGATGCTTTTGAAACACAGAAGAAAGCAGTTGATGTTGCTAAAGAAATATTAAACAGTACTGAAATTAAGTATAAAGAAGGTGTCGTTTCAAGTATGGAACTAACACAAGTGCAAAATCAATTGTTACAAGCCCAAACAGATTTAACTAATGCAGGTTTTGAATTGATTAAAGCAAAATTAGATTTAGATAAATTATTCAACAAATTCAATAAATAATATTTAAACATAAAAACACTTAAAAAATGAATACGAATTATAAACTAGCACTTATACCTATAGCGTTTGCATTATGGATGACAAGTTGTGGAGAACAGTCTTCTCTTGATCAATTAATTGCTCAGCAAACTAAACTAGAAGGAGAGATTAAGTCTAAACAAGTAGAGCTTAAAGGTATTGAGGAACAAATTAAGAAAATGGATTCAACCCAATCCAATGAAGTTGTTTACCCAAGAGTTTCTGTTGTGAATTTAAAGACAAGAACTTTTAATCACTTTTTTGAAATACAGGGAGCATTAGAAGCAGAAAAAAATGTAATGGTAGTTCCTGAAACAGGAGGGTTAATTAAATCGTTACCAGTAAAAGAAGGACAATATATCTCTAAAGGGCAAACAATAGCAACTTTTGATTCTGAAGTTATAGCTTCAAACATAAAAGAGTTAGAAGAGCAATTAGAGCTAGCCAAATATATGTATGAAAAGCAAAAGTCTTTAATGGATCAAGGCGTTGGTACAGAGATTAACTTTAAACAAGCCGAAGGTCAATATCAATCATTACAGAAAACATTGAATACATTGAAAACTCAAAAAGGAAAGTTTGTGTTAAAAGCACCTTTTTCTGGATATGTAGAACAGGTTTTTCCTGTAATAGGTGAGATGGCAGGGCCAGCTAGCCCAATTATTCAATTAATTGACTTATCTAATATGAAAGCTACAGCAGCAATCTCTGAAGTATACCTTAAAAAAATAAATGGGAATAATTTAGTTAATGTTTATTTCCCTGCACTAGATAAGGAGATGAAAGATTTAACGGTTAAAAGACTCGGAAAATTTGTTAACCCAGTTAATAGAACGGTAACTTTAGAGGTAAATATTCCAAAAACAGAAGAAAATATGGTCCCTAACTTGATGACAGTAATGAATGTTAGAGATTACCATAGTGATTCTGCAATTGTTGTTCCTTCGAGTGTGATTTTAAAAGATGCTGATCAAAATTCATACGTTTATGTATTGAAAAATGGAGAAAAAGCAGTCCAAACTCAAATCAAAACAGGGCAATCTTATAAAGGAGAAACAGAAGTGTTAGGAGGACTCTCTAATGGCGATGTCGTTATCGATAAAGGAGCTAGAAAATTAGTAGATGGTGATATCGTAACTGTCGTAGAGTAATTGGTTTAAAAATACGAGACAGGACACTGTTAGTGTGCTGTACATAATACAAGTGAAAAATGGACAAAAAGTCTTCAAATAATATGTTAGATAACTTAAAGGAGTTTGCATTGTCAACCCTTTCAGTTAATAATAGAAAAACTGTTTATCTGATTATAGCAATTATTCTTATTGGAGGTATTTCTTCTTATATGAATATGGCAAGAGAAAGTTTTCCAGAGGTGCAAATTCCAGAAATATATGTGAATGTACCTTACCCAGGAAACTCGCCAGATATAATCCAAGATAAAATTATTAAACCCTTAGAAAAGGAGTTAAATACAATTAAAGGAGTAGAAAAAATTGAAGCAACTGCAATTCAAGATTTTGGAATTGTAAAAGTTGAATTTGATTTTTCAGTTCATCCAGATGATGCAAAAAGAATGGTTGAGGATGCATTGTCTGACGCAAGAGGAGATAAGGATTTTGCTCAAGATTTGCCAGTTAATCCAACAATTGCAAAAATGGATGTCAATGATATGCCTATCTTGAACATTAATATTTCAGGAAATTATCCTGTTCAGTTCTTAAAAGAGAAGGCTGAATATTTAAAAGATAAAATTGAGGGATTACCAGAAGTAAACTCAGCAGATATTAGAGGTGTTCAAGAGCAAAAGCTTAAAGTTGAAATTCGTAAATATGATGCTGAAGCAAAACAAGTAAGCTTTCATGATATTGAAACAGCAATTCAAAATGATCATTTAGCTATTGGGGCAGGAAACTTAAAAGTTGATGGAATTGATCATTTCGTAATTATTGATGGTAAATTTAAAGCAGAAGAGGAAATTAGAAACCTTGTTGTTAAACATGAAGGAAATGATGATGTTCGTTTGTTTGAAGTTGCAGATGTTTCTTTTGGTGATGCAGATACGGTAAGTTATGCTCGTCAATCTGGAAATCCAGTTGTGATGATTGATGTAAAGAAAAGGGCTGGATCAAATATTATTAACGCAATTGATGGTGTAAAAGAAGTTGTGAATGAAGCTTGGGGGACAGAGATTCCTAAGAAAACAATTGATATTACTTTAACAAATGATCAGTCAAACCAAATTCGTTCTCAGGTGAGTAACTTAGAAAACTCAATTATTTTTGGTGTTTTATTAGTAGTTGGAGTTTTATTATTCTTCTTAGGATTGCGAAACTCATTGTTTGTAGGGATAGCAATTCCACTCTCAATGTTTATGTCATTTGCTTTCCTTAATGCTGCTGGGGTAACATTAAATATTATGGTGTTATTCTCTTTAGTATTAGCTCTAGGGATGCTGGTAGATAATGGAATCGTTGTAGTTGAGAACGTTTATCGTTTGATGGATGAAGAAGGAATGAATAGTTTCCAAGCAGCGAAGAAAGGAGTTGGAGAGGTCGCATGGCCAATTATAGCTTCTACTGCTACAACTTTAGCAGCATTTGTTCCATTAGCTTTGTGGCCTGGAATAATGGGGGAGTTTATGAAGTATCTGCCTATTACTTTGATGATAGTATTAGGGTCTTCTTTGTTTGTTGCCTTGGTTATTAATCCTGTGTTGACAGCAATTTTAATGAAGGTAGAACAAGCTGTTCCAAATAAGAAGCGTTCTTTGATCGTTGGAGTTTCGACATTTATCTTGGCAGTTATGTTCTATGTATTGGCAGATATACTAATGGGGAATATTTTTATGACAATAGCAGTATTTGTGTTGCTGAATACTTTTGTTTTAATTCCATTGTCAGCAAAATTCCAAGATGCTTTCTTACCTTATCTAGAGGTGAAATATAGAAATACATTGAAATGGGTGATGAAAGGAAAACGACCAATTTGGATTTTCTTTGGAACATTTGGAATGTTATTCTTTTCCTTCTTTTTGGTTGGGGCTTTCCCTCCAAAAGTATTGTTCTTCCCAGATAATCAACCAAATTATTTAAATATTTTTATAGAACATCCTGCAGGAACAGAAATAAACGTTACCAATGAAACGACTAAGGAAGTTACTGCGATTATTGAAAATGTATTAAAAGAAAATACAATCGAATATCGAGGTGAAGAAATTTCATACATAGACTTGGTTGATGTTGTTAATGTTAAAGAGAATGGAAAAGTAGTCGGAAAGGATACAGTCCATTTTGTTGAATCAATTATTGAGCAAGTTGGTAAAGGTACAGCTGATCCAATGGAAGGGCCTTCATTTGGAGAAACTCCTCATAAAGCAAGAATAACAGTAGCGTTTTGTGAGTTCTCTCATCGTAAAGGAGCCAATACAGCTACAGTAATGGAGCATATTCAGGCAGCTCTTAAGAACTGGTCATATGCAGATGTTAAAATTGTAGTAGGGAAAGAAGCAAATGGACCACCACAAGAACCACCAATTAATATTGAAGTTTCTGGTTCGGAAAATTATAAAGAATTGGTTCAGGCTGCCGAGCAAATCCGAATATTCTTAGATAAAAAACATACGAAAGGTGTTCAGAAATTAACCACTGATGTAGAGTTGAATAAAGCTGAAATTAGAATTGACTTAGATAGAGAATATTTAAGAAGAAATGGGATGTCTACAGGGCAAATAGCTTCGACAATTCGTACAGCACTTTTTGGAAATGATATCGCAACATATCAAAAACCAAATGATGATGAATCTTATGATTTAAACTTGAGACTTGGAGCTCAGTTTAGGGGGGATATAGATGCTCTTTTAGATCAAAAGATTATGTTTATGAACAATAGAGGTCAGAAGTTAAATATACCTATTCGTTCGGTAGTAAAAGATGTAAGAGTTGAATATACCAATAGTTCAATTGAAAGAATTGATTTAGAGAATATCGTAACTGTTTTCTCTAATGTTGATCAAGGCGCGAACCCTAATGAAGTAGTGGATCAATTGAAAGCTGAAATGGAGAAATTTGATTTATCTGAAGCTGGTAAACAATTTAAAGAAGCTGGATTTGAATATGCTTTTACAGGGCAGCTAGTTGACCAAGAGAAGGAAATGAGTTTCTTAAGTTCTGCATTACTCATTGCAGTGTTCTTAATTCTTTTGATTATTGTAATGCAGTTTAATTCATTCTCAACACCTTTAATTATTTTATTCTCAGTAATTCTAAGTTTAGTTGGAGTATTCATGGGGATTGTAATTACTAGAGATGATTTTGTTATCATGATGACTATGATTGGGATTATTTCACTTGCAGGAATTGTCGTAAACAATGCTATTGTATTAGTAGATTATACGAATCTTTTAAGAATGCGTAAAAGAAAAGAATTGGGAATGGAAGAAACCGATTTGCTTTCAAATGCAGAAATCGTAGATGCAATTATTCAAGGTGGGAAAACTCGATTGAGACCTGTATTGTTAACAGCTATAACGACCATATTAGGGTTAATTCCGCTAGCAACAGGGATGAATATCAATTTCTTTACTTTATATACTGATTTGGATCCACAAATTTTCTTTGGTGGCGATAATGCGATATTCTTTGGGCCAATGAGTTGGACAGTTATCTATGGATTAACGTTCGCAACTTTCTTAACTTTAATTGTTGTTCCAATTATGTATTATTTATTATACCGTTTTAAATTATGGATTTATAAAGTATTCAAATGGAAAATGAAAATTAATTTATAAACTAAACAAGGAATATAAATTAATAGAAAAGCCATTAAGACTAATAGTTCTTAATGGCTTTTTGCTTTTTTAACGTTGTGGAGGACGACCACCTCCAGGTCCACCATTTCTTTGTGGTTTGGGTGCTTTTTCAAATTCTTCCTTACTAATATACCCATCTCCATTCGTGTCTATTTGGTCAAAATCGTTGACTATAGGTCCTTTTACTTCTGATTTAGATAGGAGACCATCATTATTGGTGTCCATCTCAAATATATTTGGACCTCCTCTTTGAGTTTTGTTTTGAGAGTTTCTAGGAGTGTTTTCATCGTAAGTAACTACTTTGTTTTGTGTACTACACGATAAGGAGAGTATTCCAAAGCAGAATAAGCTTAAACTGGTTGTTAATTTCATGATTTATATTTTAAAGTTGTATAGTTATAGACGCCATTAAAATATAAATCCTACTGTATTTTATTGATACAGTTCTAAAAGTCCTTCAGGAATGTCCAACTGAATGGTTTGGCTAGGTTTATCTACCTTTAAAATATGGTTATCATTAAAAGGAAGCAATGCTTCTTTGTTGTTAATAGTAACAGCTACTAGTCTGTTAGCAGAATTATCAATAACTTCAATAATTTTTCCTACGATTTCATTTTCCGAATTAGTAATTGTAAAATCAATAATCTCGTGGTAGTAAAACTGATCGTCATTTAATTGAGGGAGTGAGCTTAGCGGTAAAAAAGCTTTTTTATTGGTAATACTCAAAGCCTCTTCCTCAGTATTTATACCTTCAAATTTTACACGAAGACTTTGCGCTTTTTGAACTTTTCTTTTTTCTATGAAAAATGGAACCAATTGTTTATTTATTTCTAAAAAAAGGTGTTCTATTTCGTAATAGTTTTGAGGTCGATCAGTATCTAAAAATAAAATAACTTCACCTTTAAAACTGTGTATCTTAGTTATTATTCCTAATTCAAAACAATCGTCTTTTTTCATGATATTGCGTTGGGTGTGTAAAATAGGTTAAATAAAAAAGACCGAAACATGTTCGGTCTTTTTTATAATAAAGTATCAAAATATTTTATTCTTCTTCTTTTGATTCTTCTGGAGCGTTCTTAGCAGCTATTTCTTTAGCTTTAGCTTCTTTAACCGCTTTTTCAGCTTCTAATCTAGCAGCTGTATTTGCTTCACTTGATTTAGCTAAACCATCTTTTTTAGCTTGAATTTTAGCTTCTTTTTCTTTAGCCCAAGCCTCGAATTTTGCTTCTGCTTGCTCTTCAGTTAAAGCTCCTTTTCTTACTCCTACTAATAAATGCTTTTTATAAAGTACACCTGAGTACGATAATAAAGCTCTAACAGTATCAGTTGGTTGAGCACCTTTCATCATCCAATCTAACGCTCTATCAAATTTAATATCGATAGTTGCAGGGTTAGTGTTTGGGTTGTAAGTACCTACTTTTTCGATGAATTTTCCATCTCTTTTAGCTCTTGCATCAGCAGCTACTAAGTGATAAAAAGGTTTCCCTTTTTTACCATGTCTTTGCAATCTTAATTTTGTTGCCATTTTGTTTAATTGTTTTAAAAGGATCCTAAATCCTGTTAATTAAAAATTTGTTAGTTCAGCCCGCAAAATTAATAAGAAAATTCAATTAATCAATATAAAAAAGCATCTTTCTATCGAATAATTACTACATGACCAGTATATTCATGTGTAATATTACTGTAATCCTTTACGATATACTTGTAAATGTAGGCATCTAAAGGAACTTCTTTTCCATTTTCGGTTCCATCCCAAAATGCTCGAGTACTAGATGATTGGTATATAATTTCTCCCCAGCGATTGAAAATATACATTTGAGATTCTTTTATCCCAACAAATGACCCTCTGAAAATATCATTAATCCCATCTCCATTTGGTGAAAAGGCATTTGGAACATAGCCAAAATACTCTGGGTGAACAGTAAATGGTTTGGTAGTTGTATCAGTACACCCAAGAGCATCAGTAGCAACTAACGTAACAAGGTATTCTCCTTCTTGTGCGTAGGTGTTTGTTGGGTTGGTTGCTGTAGAGTATTCATCGTTATCAAAATCCCAATAATAAGAAACAGCATTTTGGGATTGATTCCCGAAATATATAGGGAGATTCTCTATGCCTTCAGATGGATTAGGGTAAAAATTGGCTATAGGCTTAGTAGTAGTAACCAATACAGAATCTCTGATAAAATAAGTATTGCAAGAATCGTATACATTCACATAAAAATATTGAGAGGTGCTAGGGGATACATTCACTTCACTTGTGATTTCGTTGTGGTCCCATTCATATCGATAATCTCCCGTTCCACTTGTTGCCGTTACTCCAACTACCGCATCTCCAAAAGGACAAATTGTAGTGTCTCCGTATGTTGTCGTGGATAAAGTATCTCGTACGATATCAACTGCAACAGTATCAAAGTCTTGATTCCCGCATTCATCAGTTACAGTAATGATATAGTTATGGTCGACTAACGTTTGTACAGTTGTTAGTGGAGTAGAGGTATTATTGGACCATGAATAACTTATATTTCCTGCTCCACCAGTTGTTGATGCTGAAATATCAATTGGTGAATTAGGGCAATAAACAGTAGTGTCATTGCTTGCTGTAACTATCAGTGGTTCAAAGACTGCAACAGTAAGCGTAACACTATCAATTACAGATTGAATTCCACAAGCATCAGTAACTGTTAAGATATATGTTGTCGTGTCAGTTGGACTTGCAATAATAGATGCAGTATTTTCTCCAGTACTCCAATCGTAAGTATAGCTTGGAGTACCGCCTGAAATCGTTGGTGTAAGAGTAATAGAATTTCCTGTAAGGCAGGATAATTCTTGGTTATTTGGCATAGTGACTTGTAGTGGAGGTTGATCTACTATTTGAAATGACGTAGAAACGGTAGTTTGTTGACCACAAAGACCACTATAAACCATTGTAATTGTTAAGGTTTCTGCGCCTTCATTAATAGCGTCAGCAATGGTTTGTAAAGAAAGACTAGTTGTAGCCTGTCCAGCAGGGAATGTTACAGTAGCAGGAAGGTTGGAATAATCCACCCCATTCGTCGCATTACCAGTATAATTGATTTGATAGGTTTGACTGTAAGCTATTGAATCTGAACGAGTGAAAGTAACTGTTGCGTCTGAACAGCCTTCAAGTAATTGATTGGCTCCTAAGTTTCCTAATGAATTAATTTGTGATGAAACTTCCATTGGAGAAGGACTCGTAAAACTCCCTCCTTCTAGAAAAACACCAGAGTCGTATGAACCATCTCCAACATCGCAAATGGCAATTTTGATATGATAAGTTTGCCCACACTGTACATTAGAAGTTGCGGTTAAAACGGTTGTAAATCCGTCATATTGAACAACTGTATTGTTGTTGTTTTGTGGAGCAGAGTTACCATCTCCATTATTAATATAATAATTACTATTACTGTTTGAGTTGACATTGTCAATTGTCACAGGAGTTGATGTACCTGGGATAACAGCAATATTTTGATTTCCAGAGATACCAGGTCCACTAATCCAAAAAGCAAATACATCATTATATCCAGCATTTACAAATTCAGGATATTCATCAGACCCAAATACATAGTTAAAGGAGACAACACTTCCAGTTGCGTCAAAATCGAATTCTAAAATTGCTGCATTGTGGGTTGAGTTACCTCCAGCGTAAGCAGCTAGTTGTCCATCTCCAGGTTCATTGTTGTCAATTCCAGCTCCTGCCTCATCATTTGGGCCAAATGGCCCCTCTTGAGCTCCAAAAAGAGACGTTTGATTCCGTACAGTGCCCGTAGTCATAATTATACCACTCGATAAGTTGATATTGCAGTTACTTCCATCAAAATATCCTATAGCGTCATTTGAGCCAGTGTAGGAAATATTGTAAGCATTAACTCCTGAACCTAATAAAGTATTTTGAACAAGATTATTTGCAGAAACGTTACTATTTGTAACCAACTGAGCTTTGCTTGCTACAGTGATTATGCAGAATAGAAATATCGACAAATAATGACTCATATAGTTTAGAAAATCTTTTGTTCTAATTTAGAATTTTTAATACGTGGTTCAAAGTAATATTTTACACCAAAATTTGTACCAAAGTTAACAACGCCTTTTTGTAAGAAATATTCTTCTTTAGTAATAGGTTTTCTATTTTGTTGATAATTAAATTCTCCAAACAAATCTATAGAAGGTGAGACCCTAACATTTCCAGCTAGCGAAGCTAGTAGTGAAACATAAGAAGTTTGAAGCATTGAATTCCTCCTAGAGAGTAGAGCTGTTTCAATTCCTTTGTTGTAATATATATCAATGCTTTCAGAGTTAGTATACCTTCTTAGGTAAGTTCCATTTGCTTTTACTAAATGATTGAATGCTAATCCTGCTTGAAGTAAGATAGAGAAGTTAGATGCTTTAAATTCATATCCCGTTTTTAAAGGAATTGTTAGATAATGATACGTACTGTACTCCTCATGTTCAACCCTATTTATTAATTCATCGTCTTGAGCTGTATAAAAGATATAATGAGCAGAATCTAAACCGTTGACTTGGACACCACTGATTTCTGATACGCCTAATACATTAAGAAGGTATTGATTATCGTTTGACTCATAGATGTACTTTGGTTTGTAATCTTTAATTTTATTATAAGTAATACCTGTTGTAGTTACTATGTTTTTCCAATCGTAATTGATTCTTCCTCCTGCTTCAATGCCACTGCTAACTGTTCCTGTTTCTCTGTAAAAATCCCACCAGTTTTTATGGTATTGCTGATCTAGAATATTGTTAACTTTCGTATGGTTATATAAAGTTACAAATGCATCAGCTGAAAATCTACCTTTTTTAGAAATAGCATAATCATCATTCATAACTTGTTGGTGTGAATAGTTAACTAATTTGTTGTCGTGCTCGAAAACTAAGTAATGAGCTTGTTTATTGGAGAATCTAGCAGGTTGAATGCTTTTCTTTTCAGCTATTTGATGGATACTTTGTTGGTGTTCAATGTTGTTACCAATAGGTAAACTGGTTGAAGTTTTAGGAAGAGAACTAGATTTTGCATTGTTTTTATTCTTTGTCGTTTGTTTAGCAACAGAATAAGAATCTTGGTCAGAAGTTGGATTTGCGTCAACGATATTCTGATTAAGGTTAGTATTAGGAGTCTCAGTTGCTGAAGTTACAGAACGTGTTTGGTTATGCTCATCTTGATTACTATTCTTATTGCTAGTAGTGTTGATTGAATTCGAAGACTTTATTTTATTAGAATGCACTGTTTTTTCAACAATTTGCTGGGCAGAATTGTCTATTGTTGAGTCAGAGAAATTCCAAAGTGGGTAGGTTGAAGCACCAATAAGCAATAGAATCATTACGACCTTTTGTTTGTGAAAAAACCAGAGGTTTTTGAAAAGCATTTTTCTACCCAAGGCTTTTCCAACATTCTCTGAAGGTGTCACAGAAAGGCCTTCAAGATTGTCTTTTATTATTTTATCAAAATCATTATTTTTCATCGTATCCTAATACTTTTTTTAAGAATTTTCTTGCTTTAGATAATTGAGATTTAGAAGTGTTTACCGATATGGATAATATGTCAGCAATTTCTTGGTGAGAATAACCTTCCAAGACATATAAGTTAAAGACAGTTTTATATCCAGCTGGTAACTGGTTTAAAGCATGCATTATTTTGTTTTGTGTTCCAGTAATATCTTGGACTTCATTTTCGATTGCATCATAACGAATACGAGTGGTTTCAATATCTTCAGTGTAATTATGTTTCTTGTTTTTTTTGTTGATACTTAAAGTTGTATTAACAACAATTGTTTTTATCCAATTTGTTAGTGAACCATCTCTTCTCCCTTCAAACTTTACAATGTTTTTATAAATTTTTATAAATGCCTCTTGTAATGCATCTTCTGCCTCTGTTTTATTGTTAGAATAGCGCATAGCAATTCCCAGCATTGCCCCACTATATCTGTTGAACAATTCATTTTGTGCAGAACGCTTTCCTTGTTTGCACCCAGCTATTATATCATCTTCAGCTAGCACCTTTGAGGGTGCAAGATAGTTAACTAAATTAATGTTATCAATAGCTAGGGATTTGTTCATAAATATTTTTTGACAAATAGTATTACGTTGGTTACTACTTATAATAACTGTAAGAAAATGAAATGGTTGCTTAATTAGTTGAAGACTTGTTTTTTATAAAAAAAAGATTAAATTTACAGAAGAGTTATCTCAATTGTAGAGATTACATATTTATAATGTATTTTTGCAATTTGTTGATTTAGAGATGATTCTATAACTAACACTACTACAGATGATGAAAAAAATAATTGCTATATCTTTAGCTATTGCCTTGGCGTTTTATAGTTGTAATAAGGATAAAAAATTAGCTAAATTAGAAGGAAATAATAAGGAATATAAAGAAGCTAATTTTGTTTTAGATGAAACTATTTCTTTAACAATTCCTAATACTATCTTTTCTGCTGGAGGATTTGCAAATTGTTGGACATTGCTAGGTATAGAAATTGACCATGAGGCATTTATTCCTACTGAAAATCCTAACCCTTATGCACATCTAACAAGAAATTTAAGACCTCTTTCTGTAGAGATGGAATTATCTCAGGTAGAGCTAGAAGAATGTGGTTTTGCATTTTTAAAGGATGTTGAGGTTTATCTATGTCTTGAAGGTGTTACTGATTTTAACGCATTTACTTTTAGAGATGAAAATAATCCTAATGCTGATTATAATGCTGTGAAAATAGGTGACCATTATAATATTGCTGATAATATTGGATCAAAAATTACTTTGAATGTAGATACCAACGCTGTATTAGATAAGTTTATTCATGCTGGAAACTTTCAGACATACACAAAAATGGTAATTGATAAAGGGTTTACTGATGAGTATGCTATCATAAAAACAAAAATGAAGATAGCTGCGCAGTTAGATAACCAAGAATAAGAGTATTTTAACAAATATTAGACATTAAAGTAACAGTTTTGCCGTTACAGGAGTGTAACTTTGCAAAAAAAACATGTTATGTCTAGTAAAAGCTTGAAGTATTATTCAAAATCAGAAGAAATTTCTAATGTCTTAACACATGGATTAGGTTTTTTGTTAAGCATACCTGCGTTAATTTTTTTAATTAATTTAGCTTTGGAAAAAGGAGCCACTAGTCATTTAGTAGGCTATATTGTCTTTGGCGCTAGTATGTTAATCTTATATTTGGCTTCAACTGTATATCATGCTGTTCAAAGGCCTAAATTGAGAAAGAAGTTAAATATTCTTGACCATGCTGCTATTTATGTTCTTATTGCTGGAACTTACACACCGTTTACTCTTGTAGGTTTAGAAGGTGGATGGAAGTGGTCGATATTTGGTACAGTATGGGGAATTGCATTAGTAGGGATAATATTTAAATTATTTTTCACAGGGAAGTTTAATTTACTCTCTACCATCTTATATGTGTCCATGGGGTGGTTGATTGTTATCGCTTATAAGCCACTTTCTGAAGGAATTTCGACAGATAGTTTGTATTGGCTTTTTGCTGGAGGAGTAGCCTACACTATAGGAGCTGTATTATACATGATTCGAAAAATGCCTTTTAATCATGCAATATTTCACCTTTTTGTTCTTATAGGAACAGCATGCCACTTTTTATCAGTATCTCATCTGGTGGATAAAATAGCCTAGGCAGTTACGCACTGGTTTTAGAAAAGCGAATTTTTAATTTTTTCTCAATATTATGCATTGATTGTAGTTCTTTCTCAGTAATAAAAGCGATGGAAATTCCCTTTTTTCCAGCCCTAGCTGTTCGCCCGCTTCTATGCGTGTAATATTCGGTTTGAACTGGTAATTGCTGATGTAAAACATATCCCAAATCTTTAACGTCTATACCTCTAGCTGAGACATCAGTAGAAACCAAAATTTGTATAGATTCGTTTTTAAAAGCGCGCATGACTTTCTCTCTTTCTTTTTGTGTCAAATCGCCTTGCAAAGCATCTGCAGAAATATTTTTAGCAATCAGCTGTTTTGCTAACGTATCTGCATTAGATTTAGTATTACAAAATACAATTCCTCGATTCCCATTTTGTGCTTTGATGAATTGAACCATATTGTTCAGTTTCTGAGAAGCTGTACATTTGATGAATTGATGTGAGATGTTTTCATTGACTAATCCATAGCTTTTTACAATAATCTGTTTAGGGTTGTTCGCCATGTAGTTTTTTACAATGCGCTGAACATCTTTCCCCATAGTTGCAGAAAATAACCATGTTTTTTTGTTATTTGGAGTCCTCGAGAGGATTGCATCTAATTGCGATTTAAACCCCATACTCAACATTTCATCAGCTTCATCTAATACAACTGTTTTGACATGATCTAATCGAATAACTTTTTGATTGATTAAGTCAACCAGCCTACCAGGTGTAGCAATTACAATATGTGTAGGACGTCCTAATCGTTGCTTCTGGATGTCTATTTTTTCACCACCATAAACTGCTTCCAAAAAGATTCGGTCAGAATATTTTGTGAATTTGAAAAGTTGCTTTTTAATCTGTTGAACTAGTTCTCTTGTTGGAGCTAAGATTAAAGCTTGTATTTTCTTTTCTTCAACTTTTATTTGGTTCAATAGAGGTAAACCAAAAGCAGCAGTTTTACCTGTCCCAGTTTGAGCAAGCCCAATAAAATCTTCTTTAACTTTCATTAAAAAAGGAATGGCCAACTCTTGAATTTCAGTTGGTTCAGTAATATCAAGCTCATTTAATGCTGTGATATAATCATTTTGGACTCCCAATGCTTTGAAACTGCTCATGTTTTTTGAAATTTATTTGCAAAAATAGGAAGAAATCATCGAATATAAATTGTTGAACAGATATAAATCTTTAAGAACCCTAAAACCAGTGTTTTAACATCTCTATAGTAAAGTGGCTGAATTATATTATTATTTTTGTAGCGATTTATAAGATGAAAAAATTGAAAAGGGGGAAATGAAGAAGATACATTTGATATTGTTATCATTGGTTTTATTAGGTAGCTGTGGTAATAATAATACAGTTGAAGAAGTAGAATATAGTAAAGAAGAAAAGAAAGTAATGGAGGAAAAAAAACTCAAGGAGTTAGTTAGAGATGAACATACACTTTCTAATTATAGAGAGGTAGCTAGCAAGCATATTGACTTAACCATAGAAGTTGATTTTGAGACTAAAACGATAACAGGTGTAGCTAAACACAGTATCGAAAATAAAGAAGGAGTAAATAAAATTGTTTTTGATTCAAAATATTTGGAGATAGAAAAAGTAGTTTTGAATGACGCTGAGGACGCAACTTTTTCTTTGGGAGCATTTGATGAGTTGTTAGGGACTCCTTTAGAAGTAGCTATTACAGATGAAACTGAAACGGTCTCAATTTATTATAAGACTACAGATAAGACTGAAGCTTTGGATTGGCTAGTTGCTGAGCAGACAGCTAATAAAACAAGCCCTTTTATGTATACACAGGGGCAATCTATTTTTACTAGGAGTTGGATTCC
>JAUHZI010000142.1 GCA_030426105.1 Bacteroidia bacterium
TTGTTAAATATTATTGAATCGTAATAGCAGTCAGGTGTATATGCAAAACCAATTTGTGGAAAAGGATATCTAACTGTTGTCCCTGTTGTGGTGTCTTTACAGCCATGGTTAGAAGTAACGATTAAAGTAGGGGCAAAAGTTTGGTTAATTGTATGATAAAAATAAGCTGGGTTTTGAGTGTTACTTTGTCCTCCATCACCAAAATCCCACTCCCATGAATTGATTGTCCCACTAGAGATTGTAGAGTTGTCTGTAAAATGAGTTGAATCAATGCATCCACTCGTAACACTAAAGTCTGCTGTAGGATTTGGAAAAATAGTAGTAGTTTGAACAAGGCTATCTTTACAGCCCTTATCGCTTGTTAGTGTTAATTGAACATCGTATGCTCCAGAATTGCTATATAAATGAGATGGGTTCTCAAGTGTTGAGGTTTGATTGTCTCCAAAGCTCCAATCATAATTAGTAATAACATCTGGTAAATTAATAGTGCTATTATTGGTGAAAACTGAATTAAAGTTATGACAGATATCTGTAAAGTTAAAAGCAGCAGTAGGGTTGTCGTATACAATAACATCTTTGGTTACGGTATCTGAACAACCTCTGTCGTTTTCAATAATTAATACAGTTGTATAAGTTCCTGAAGAAGCATAGGTATGACTAGGGTTTTGATCATTGGATGTATTTCCATCACCAAAGTTCCAACTCCAAGTATTTGTTCCAGGCGTTTGAGCAATTGTTCCATTGAATTGAGTTGGAGTGTTTAAACAAACAGTATCATTTGTAAAGTCTCCAATAAATAGTTTTGGAGGTATGATTACAGTGTCAAATATGAAGGATGGAGGACATGCATCATCTTTTATTGTTACAGTATAGGTTCCAGGCGATAAGTTATTTCTAGATGAAGTGGTATTTCCATCGTTCCATAAAAAAGTAAATGGAGGTAAGCCTATTTGAGGTGTAATTGTTATGGCATTATTAGAAGTCTCGCATGAGTCTATTGTAACTGTTTTGGTAGCAGAAGCACACATTACACGTCCCATTGGAATATTGCTAAGAAAACCATTCCCACAAGCGATAATATCCGCATTTGTGGTAGAAAAAGCAATGTCATAAACTGCAGCTGGAGTGGCTTGAAACTCTAATTGATTTAAATTAAAATCGAATCGATATATACCTGTGCTACTTCCTACAAACAAATTGTCGCAATTATCGGCTAATATTCCACTAGAAAGCCTAGCTGGACCAGGTATGGTAACAGATGAGATAAGCGCATGTGTATTGACATCCCATTTTTTTAAATCAGCACCATCAGTCGTGAATAAGAATTGACCAGAAACAACCATCATATTGTATCCATTAGCACTATTGGCAGGATAATAACTGGAGCTAGATATCCCTATTTCACTAAATCCGTAGCCATCATTAACATTAGCTAATGTATTATTCGCATTATCAGTAAAAGTTAAAATATTTGGATTAGAGTGAATTAAATAAGCCTTTCCTGTTTGGTCAACAGCTAATCCTGCTACATCACTTTGAGAAGCATTATAAACAGTTTTAGCATTAATTAAAGTTCCATTATTTACATCTATTTCAGCAATATTAAGGGTAGGAGAAGTTGTCCCTCCTCCAGCAACGATAACCTTTTGTGTGACACAATTAATAGCTAGCCTCCAATGTTCTCTAAATTGACCATTGAAAGTACTTTGCCATATTAATGCAGAAGTAGGATCAAATTTATAAGTCTTTGCTCCTGCAGCCACAAATCCTTCACATAAGTAAAACTCTCCAGAACCTTCTACTAATAAATCGCCATAGTATGAGCGATCTATTCCAGGAGTTAATGACCAAATTAATGTTCCAGCAGGGTCATACTTTTCAACGACTTTTGTTCCTCCATAAACATAAATATTCCCATTATCATCTAGTCCATTATCATAAGCAGGATTTGCTGCTGCTGGGACTACAATTATAGGGTCTACAACTACAGTTTTATTCCTGTTATATGAATCTAGTTTAAAGCTTAATGTACCCCCATTTAGAGTATAGGCTGAATTGATAATATTTTGCTCATCCTCAAGGTAGTAGGTTAGGGGCTTTTGCTCCCTAATAGTTCCATTAATTGTTTCAATACTGATTGAGTTATGGTTTAATTTAGGAATTGCACCTTTGTACTTTAGTTTAACGGCATTAATATCTGCTCCTGGATGTAAGATTAGACTGTATTTAAAACCATTTTCAGGGTGAAAGGTATATTCTACGTCTATATTATCGTATAAGTTTTTATAGGTGATTTTTTCAAAACCTTTACAGTTATAAAAAAAACTTTTATTATCATTATTTTTGCCTGAATAGCTATAATTAGCATGCGTAGGAGAAGCTGTTAAAATAGTTGGGTTAGTGTTAGCATTGAGCCACTCAACTTCTATCAGTTGCTTGGTAACCTTTCTTCTTTCTTCTTTAGGTTTCCCTTTACCTTCTGGATCATGTTTACTATATGCTTTTATATCTGCAAATAGGTAGGCTATTTTATTAGGATAAAATCCAACTTTATAATCCTTATCAATAATAAATTTGAGGCCATCTTGATCTAATTCGTCATAACCTTCATTGTAATTTAGAAACTGTCCTTTATTTTCTATAAAAACTTTACGTTCAAAAGGTTTTATATTAAATTTTGATTGAGTTATCCCTAGTGTTGAAAGAAGGATAAAAAAAGTAACTAATAGTAGAGCTTTAGGCAGATTCATAAGCAAAAAAGGTTAGTTCATATACTTATGACGTATAATTGTCAAAAAGTTGCCTGAAAATCAAATAATTATCTCAATAAGATAAAATGTCCAATATATTCATGTGCTTTACCTAGAACATCTCTACAAACTAATTTATAGACGTATGAATCTTGGATAGCTTGTTCATTTTTATACATTCCGTCCCATGGAGTGGCATTTTCGGTATAATAAATTTGTGTCCCCCAACGATCGAAAATATAGAATTTATCAGAGGTTTCATCAATACCAAAACCAGTATAAATAAAGCCATCATTGTTACCATCTCCATTAGGTGTAAATGTATTGGGAACATAAATGCTTGCAATTGGGGTGATTACTACTGGTTTAATAGCTGTATCAACACAATTATTTTCTGTAGCTACAGCTAGAACTATAGCATAAGTTCCAGTATCAGAATATACAACGATTGGTTCAAAAAGATCAGAGGAGTCTCCATTGTTAAAATCCCATGAATAGTTTATTGCTCCAAGACTGTTATTAAAGGTTTCAATTTCCCCTTCATACATGTTGGTTTCCTCAGGTGTTATATCAAAGTCAGCAAGTGGATTATGCCAGCTAGTAATCAAATTAGTCTCTGTAATTGTATCATAACATCCTAAATCATTTTTAATAATTAGTGAGACACTATATTCTACATCATCAGTATTACTATTATTTACATAACATGTTGTAGGGTTTTGATCAAAACTTCCTTCACCATTTCCTAAATTCCATTGCCATTCTTCAATACTAGTAGCATTTGAATTAGAGTTATCTGAATAACTAACACAAACTGGAGAGCACCCTTCAGTGATGTCAACTACAAATTCGGCGTTTGGTTTTGGGTCCACAGTAACTGGAATTTCAACTGTGTCAACGCAATTGTTATTAGATGTTACAATTAATTGGACATCATAAGTTCCAGCAGAAGAGTAATGTGTATTGGGAACTTGAAAAGTAGAGGAGTAACCATTATCAAAATCCCATTCCCAATTGGTAATTGTTCCATTTGCTATAGAAGATAAATCAATAAAATACATTGGAGGTTTATTTTCGCAAACACTTGTGTTGGAAAAGTTAGCAGTAGGAACAGGATAAACTTGAACAGGTAAAGAAATATCTCCAACACATCCAAAACTCGATGAAGCAATTAAAGTTACATTATAAACCCCGCTCATATTATATTGATGATTAAGGTTTTCTGAAGCAGAGAATGGAGAACCATCTCCTAAGTTCCAAATCCAGTTGGTAATTGTACTTGGTGCGTTAATAGAAGAGTTATTGATAAAATTAATAGAGTCATATTGACAAACAGGTGAGGCAGAAAAGTCAACTTGAGGAATGGCGTGTCTATTTGTTGTTTGCTCAAGTGTATCTTTACATCCAAAATCAGAAGTAACAATTAAAACAGGTGAGTATGTTCCATCATTGGTATAAAAGTGTGAAGGGTTCTGGTTAAAGTCAAAAGGAGTTCCATCATCAAAATTCCATTCCCAATTTGTAATATTCCCACTAGAGATGGTTGAATTATCAGTGAATTGTGCAGCAATGTTAACACAATCATCATTTACATTGAAAGCAGCAATAGGTTTAGGGTTAACTCTTGTAGTTGTTAGCATAGAATCTAGGCATCCATTGTTACTTTCTAAAACTAGCTTAACATTGTAAGTCCCCTCAGTAGCGTATGTGTGGTTAGGGTTGGCTATAGTTGAGATATTACCATCTCCCAAATTCCAGTTATATGTAGCAATATTGTCAGGAGCATTTATTGTACTTGAATTAACAAATATAGAAGGGTTATTTAAGCAGACATCATCTACAGTAAAATCGGTATTGGGATTAGGGAAGATTGTTATTGGTTTAGTTACAGAATCTTCACAACCATCTAAATCTTGGATATACAGTTTGATATTATAAGTTCCAGAGGATTGATAAGTATGAGTAGCATTAATAACATTATTAACTATAGTTCCATCACCAAAGTCCCAAATGATCTGTTGGTAAGGGTTTGGAATAGTGTTGCAAAAGATATTCGTATTGATTGGTGTACCTAAACAAACATTATTATCGTAGGTGAAATCTGCTTTTGGTGTAGAGGTAAAATTAGAATAAGTTACATTTGCTTGAGAGCTATTGAAAAAACCAAATTTACCAGGGTTAAAGCAACCGTCAATATTGAGGACAACGTTACCATCAATAGAAAGAGTAATATTACTAGAATAATATTGTATTGAGAATGTATGGTTGAAAGACCTTGTCCAATGGTTTCCAACATCTGATAACAAGGTCGAGACTAGCCCCGTTTCATCGTACTCATATACATACATTCCATTGCCATCTCCTCCTTCATCCCATTCAAATCTGTAATAGCGAAATGGAGGCACATCAATAGTACCTTCAACACCAAATACAAACCCCATACGGTCATCATCATTGTCATCGGTCCTTAGCCCACCACTAATAATTGTGTTAATATATGGATTGGGACTAAGGAAGTATACGGCTCCTCCATTAACAGTTTGCGTAACAGAGGTTCCTCCCATGTTTACGTTCCAAGCTCCACCTTGTTCAACCCAAGTATTTAAATCAACAGGAACATTATTACATTGACTATTGACAATAATAAGTGTTGAAAACGAGAAAAATATAAAAAGAATTGCTTTCATAGCTACATACCTGACGGGGGCATAAGCACTTTGGTTGCTAATCTATTTAATTTTATCTAAATATTTTTTTGTGATGTCTTTGTGTACGGTAATTGTCATCATCTTAAGCTTTACATAATCTTCATGCATAAAATAATGTCCAAATTTATCAGAACTTTCCCCTGCATTTCGAGAACCAGAACCAGAATCTTTAATTAAAAACCAAGTTTTACCATCTTTAGCTTCATAATAACCTACTAAGTGCATGGCATGATCATCAGTTGTTGAGCCATTCGTGAATCTAAATTGACGGGCATTTTCATCAATATCAGCTGACTTGATGTCAAAAGAAGGGATTGTTGCTGTTTGACTGATTTTATCAAAACCAGGTTCAGAAACATCGCCTCCAATACTAATACTATACCCTTCAGTAATACTTTCTTTGATAAGTTGGAGAAAGTCATCTAATGGAATATTATTGTAATCATTACTTTTCCACCAATTATCAGGGACATTATATAATGCTTTTTGATAATAGGGAGCTTCCATTAAACTCATAAAATTAACATAATCGCTAGGAACGATTTTAAGGTAATCTCTGTATTCAATAGGAGTCATCTTTTGCTCATTCACTTCTATGTATTCTGGCACTTCTCCGATATGTTCATCAAGAAGTTCCCTGACTTTAATAACAGCTTTCTCTTCATTCCATTCTCCCTCTTTTTTGATTTGCGCAAAAAGAGCTTCTACAGCTTTGAAAAGTGGTTCATGGTTGTAAAAATCCTGGCCATCCTTTTGTCCTGTATATGCATCAAAAGGAACAGTACCATATAATTCCATGATTTTAGCAATAGCATTAGTCTCAGACCCTTCTCCTAGGTGCATTTGACCTTTGTGCTGAACAAAATATTTGGTACGTTCAACATATTCCCAATATACCGTATACATCTCGGATAAATTTACTTCTTTACCCGTTAATCGTTGTACTTCACTTTCCATAAAAGAAGAAGTGGAAAATGACCAACAAGTTCCTGTATTACCTTGAGAAAGTAAGTTATTATACCAAATTGTTTTATAAGCTAATGGATTGGTCGGATAATCTTTCTTTGATTGATCGACTTTTAATTTTGTTTTCTCTGTTTTGTCGTAGTCACCATTTAAGGCTTTGATGATTGTGTGTTGGTAGTAACTAACTGGTTCTTTAACAAAGATGGCTTTGTCATTTTCCTGAGCGAAAATAACGTTACTGGTTAAAAGTGATAGAAAGATTATTCGTTTCATATATTTATTTTTTTCGGTCGAATGAATTAGTTTCTAATTCAAATAATAATTTATTAGAAATAGTTTAGAACTTGCAAATATACTGAATATCTGTCACAATATTGTAATGAATAAAAATTCTAAGCTAGAATAAAACCTAGTTCATCGAATAATGAATTTTGGTGTGTTAATATTTTTTATCTTTGGGCTCTTGGAAAGATAGCTCATGTAGAGTGACTTTTTAACCAAATGAATATCCTCATCATACATAACAGTAAAATACCCGTACACAAATATGGTGGGACTGAGCGTGTGATTTGGTATTTAGGTAAAGAATTGGTTGCTTTAGGTCATCAAGTAAAATATATTGTTCCGAAGGGATCTTCTTGTGATTTTGCAGAGGTAATCGAAAGAGATGAACAAATCTCTATTCATGAGCAAATACCTGAATCTACAGATATTATTCATTATCATTACCAAGCAAAGGAGATTGAGGAACTTAAATTTCCTTATGTGGTAACTGTTCATGGTAACCGAAATCATTTTGAGCCTTTTGCAAAAAATTCCATTTTTGTTTCAAAAAATCATGCAAAAAGATATGGCTCAGATTCTTTTGTACACAATGGCTTAGATTGGAAAGATTATGGAGTCCCTGATTTAGATAATGAAAGAAATTATTATCATTTTTTAGGGAATGCAGCTTGGAAAGTTAAAAATGTAAAAGGAGCAATAGCTGTGATAAAGCAAACTCAAAAAGAACAGTTAAAAGTTCTAGGAGGTAAACGTATTAATTTTAAAATGGGAATGCGTGTTACTTTATCACCAAGAATATCGTTTGAAGGAATGGTTGGAGGAAAAGTAAAAAATAACTTCTTGAATGGTTCTAAAGGTTTATTGTTTCCTGTTAGATGGTCAGAACCGTTTGGTTTGGCGATTACTGAAAGTTTATATTTTGGTTGTCCAGTTTTTGGGACTCCTTATGGAAGTTTATCTGAAATAGTAACAGAAAAATATGGTTTTTTATCAGCTAATAAAATGGAACTAGCTGAAGCTATCGAAAATAAACATTATGATAGAAGAGCTTGTCATAACTATGCTAAAGAATTTTTTAATTCTAAAGTAATGGCAGAGGCTTATTTGAAAAGGTACGAAAAGGTGTTGGAAGGAGCTGAATTGAATAAAAAGGCACCAATATTGCTGAAACAAGAACAAAAATTATTACAATGGGAAAATTAAAGAACTTTGGAATTTTTGTTGCTTTTGTAATATTGCTACTTAATTCATCTTTTGTACATGACTATTATGTAAGCATAGCCAATATTTATGTGAATGAAGCACAAAAGCAATTTGAGATAGAAGTAAAAATAGATGCTGATGATTTAGAAAAGGTTCTATTTATTGAAAGTGGTAAAAGGATTAACTTAGAAAAAGTTGACCAAACTACTTTTGAAGCATTAGAACGTTATTTATCCAAGCACTTCCAGTTTACAATTAATGGTGGGGTTAGAAAAATTAAATTAGTAGGGGAGGAATTAAATCCAGATGGTAGTTTTTGGTGCTTCATAACAGTGGATTTACCAGATATTATTCAAACAGTTAAGATAAAAAACGATATCTTGTTGCCAACATTTTTGCAGCAACACAATATTATAAACTTAAAAATTAACGAAAAGACTTACAGTCATACGTATATACACAAACATTCATTTCATACATTTAAAATAAATGATAAATAGAGGATTAAAAATTAATTTAGACAATTATTAATTTTCATTAACAAATTTCATTAAAAAAATATTTAATTTTAAAAATATGAAATTTCAAAGAAGATAATGAATTCAAAAATTTTTAATGATCTGGTTCTTCATAAATTTGTATTAAAATTAGGTACTTGATTTTTCTAAACTTACTTAATAAGTTAAGTTGACAGATCCTAATTTGATCAATTTATT
>JAUHZI010000143.1 GCA_030426105.1 Bacteroidia bacterium
GCCTTTTGACTATCAAAAGCCTATCCTTATTATTTCTCCCCAAAAAGTGAAGTATTTACAAAGTGGTGTTGGTTATATCGTTAAAAGAATTGATGAATTATAACCCATAAAAAAAGCAGCATACATAAAGTATACTGCTTTTAAGATTATTTTTACTTGCTGAATTATCCTTCACAACTAGCACACTCTTTCTTTTGTTTAAACTTTTGAGCTGCGTTCATACTGTGTTGATAGTACATTGATTTTAATCCTAGTTTCCAAGCTGTAACATAAATGCTGTTCACCTCTTTAATTGGCATATCAGGGTGAACCATAATATTAACAGACTGCCCTTGATCGATAAACTCTTGTCTACTTGAAGCTTGGTATACAATTACTTTTTGATCTATTTCAGAATAGGTTTTAAAAACATCTCTTTCGTGATCTGATAAGAAAGTCAAGTGACTAACAGATCCATCATTATCTCGAATACTCTTCCAAACATCATCAGTATTTCTACCTTTTTCATCTAAAAGTTTAACCAAGAATGGGTTCTTTATTGTTGTTTTTATTTTCGCAATATCTTTCACGTAGTTATTTGACCAAATTGGCTCAATTCCCTGTGATACTTGACCTAAAATAAAAGCAGAAGATGTTGTTGGTGCAATTGCATTCAATGTAGCATTACGTCTTCCATAACCTTTCATTACTTTTGGCTCTCCATAAAGTTTTGCTAACTCTTCTGATGCCTTATATGATTTTTCCTTAATTGTCTTAAAAATCTCATTATTTAAGTAATATGCTTCCTGAGCATCAAAAGCAATCATTTTAGATTGTAGTAAAGAATGCCAACCTAAAGCTCCTAAACCTAAAGCTCTATTATCTCTTGCAAAATTATATGCTTTTTCCATGAATCTAAACGTCAATTGATCGTCTTTATCACTAGAATCTCTAAACACTTCTAATTTCTGGATAAACTCTTCCATTACAGCATCAAGGAAATACGTTAGTGTTTCTACAGCATCTGTATCCTTCCACTTATCATAGTGTAATAGGTTAATTGATGATAAACAACATACAAAAGACCACTCTTCATTTGTTGGCAACATGATTTCAGTACACAAGTTACTTCCGTATATCTCTAGGTTTTTGTCTTTATAAGCATCAACTGTTCCGTTATTAGCGTGATCTTTAAAGAAAATATAAGGATATCCTATTTCTCCTCTTCTTTGTAGCACTTTTGCCCAAATATTTCTCTTTTCAGTATCACCGTCGATCATTTCTTGCATCCATTGATCTCCTACAGTAACTCCATGTGTTAATTCTTGGATAGGATTTCCTTCTGTTCCTATTTCTAAAAACTCTTCGATATCCTGATGATCTATAGGAAGGTATGGAGCAAAACGACCTCTTCTTACTGAGCCTTGACTTACAACATCAACCATTTTTTCAAACAGTTGCATAATATGAACAGAACCAGAAGAAACCCCATTGTTTTTTACCTCAGCTCCTCTTGGTCTTAATTTCCCAAAGTATCCAGAGGTTCCCCCTCCTAATTTAGACATCATTCCTACCTCAGACTGACTGTAAAGGATGTCTCCCATATCATCAGCAACGTGAGACCCAAAACAACTAATAGGTAAACCTCTCTTCTTTCCAAAATTTGACCAGACAGGAGATGCTAAAGAGTAATACCCCTCTTCCATATAGTGGTAAAACTTTTTGGCAAAACCTTCTATTTTCAAAATATTCTCTGCGTTTTGAGCTATCTCCATTATTCTTTCCTCAGGTGAAACACCTTCAGTTAAATAACCTGAACTCAAAAACTTACGGCTATTTTCTGTTAGCCAACCTATCTTTTTCAATTCGTTATTGTTGCTTATACCTTCTTTTCTTGCCTGAACTAATTGCTCATAGCTAGATGTTTTTATCGTTTCGTTGTTCATATTAAAATAAATCGTCTCCTGTTATACTCTTCGTTCTTTTACTATAATTTATTGACCTTTTCACAAAAAAGTCTCCATGTTTTGTTGCAATAATCTCGTCATCAAACCAATCTGTTTCTGCAACAAGGTTTTTGTCTACTTCAAATATCTTTTCAATACCTATACTTTCCAGTGAGTTATTAAATCTGTTTTTAATAAACTCATTGATAACATCTTTAGGTAAGAAATCCAATTCTCCTTTTTCAAAAATCCAATCCACAATTTTACTTTCAGATTCAAAAGCTTCTTTACACATCTCCTGAACCATTCTACTATGCTCTTCATCAAACCATGATGGGTTCTCCTTCTTAATAATATTAATAATATCAATTCCAAAATCCCCATGTATTTGCTCCTCTTTTGAAGTTGCCTCTACAACATTTGAAATTCCTTTAAATAAGTTTCTATACTTATTAAAAGACATAATAATCAAGAACTGAGAGAATAAAGACACATGTTCGATAAATAGCGAGAACAATAAAATAGATTCTGCATACTCTTTATTATCGTCACTTTTAGCATTTTTCAGCGCGCTTTCTAAATACTGCACACGCTTCATAATAACTGGTTTCTTTTTTAAGTTTTTAAACTCATTATTTAACCCTAAAATTTCCAATAAATGCGAATAAGCATCCTGGTGTCTCACTTCACTCTCTGCAAATGTAGCTCCTACTGAACCAATTTCTGGTTTTGGCATTTTTTGATAGATATCTCCCCAGAATGTTTTAACAGCTACTTCAATTTGAGAAATTGCTAACATTGTGTTTTTCAACGCATTCTTTTCAGCTTCTCCCAATGCTGTTTTATAATCTTGGATATCGCTAGTAAAGTTAAACTCTGTATGAATCCAATATGAGTGTCTAATTGCATCAACATAATCATTTAATTCTGGATACTCATAAGGCTTAAGATTAATACGTTTCTCAAAAATATTTGACTGACGGTTTCTAGCTTGTTCTACTCGGTAAAGTATATAAGCTTTAGCTACATTATGAAATGGGCTATCCATCAACTTATCTTCTACGATGTCTTGTATCTGCTCTACAGTAGGGATATATGAATTATCGCTTAACTTTCTTTCAAGCAACACCCCCAATACAATCTGTGCAATTCCTGCGGCATCTTCTCTCGACCCTTCTCCAACAGAAATCATCGCCTTTTCTATCGCTTCCGTTATATTGGTAATTGAGAACGGTACAATCTCATTATCTCTCTTTATTATCTGTGTAATTTGCATAGTAGGTAGGTACTAAATTGTATAAAATTCCTTGTGAAAAATCGTGAATACAAATTAAGAGAATTTCAACCTAAAAGTAAAGGGTGATTCATAAAAGATATGAGAATGTTTTTAACAATTTGTTTGTTAGAAAAAAGAACATTTAAAAGTGCTAAAAAAAATATTTCACACGGTCGCAACAAGTGATAAAATAGCTAATAGCGACCTTCTCTACACTACAATGTTAAAAAAAAGCACTTGACACAAAACACTAAAACAACCTAATGATTTTCAAACAGTTAACAACACAAAAACACCCTTCACACTACAACTATCAACAACCAAAATGTTGTTAATAACTAAACTAAAAATCTGTTTAAGTCTATGTTATTTAATTTTCTATTTTTTATTTGATCTTTTTAGGTTCAAACATAAAAACTTGCTTCTTTATTTTGCTCTAACTCCTGATTCAAAGAGTTTTATTTTTCTTAGAAAAAAAACTACAAAATATTATTTTGTTTTACTTCTTAAAACCCAACAAAAAACAAAGTCATCTTTTGAAAAAAATAAAACTCTTTTTTTTTATCTACATCAAGGTGTGAAAAAACAAAATAGCTTGACTTAAGAAACTCCCCTTTTCTTTCTTAATTTTATTAACGCAAAGATAATCAACCTATTAATAAACTTGTTTTTTACATCATATCTTTAAGATATGTAGGTGACATAAACTTGTTAATAACCTAAAAATAATGTGAACTCTTTTGCCTTGACTTGTGGAAGTTTTTTTTGAATTTTTGTAGCCCTCGAAATAAAAAACGCCCCATTTATTGAACTAAACATAATTTAATAACCTAAGATTAAAGACGACAAAATATGGAGAACCCAACAACTAAGCCAACGGAAAAATTAGAGAACATTAATTTAGAGAACATCTTACCTGAAAATACTGTTATTGAAGAACCCATATTAAAAGACAATCCTGAGCGATTTGTATTATTTCCAATCCAACATGATGACATCTGGCAAATGTATAAGACACAGCAAGCCATGATTTGGACAGCTGAAGAATTAGACTTGGCATCTGACTTGGTTGATTGGAATGAAAAGCTAAATGATAATGAACGTTATTTTATAAAACATGTTTTAGCTTTCTTTGCTGCATCTGACGGTATTGTAAATGAGAACTTAGCAGAGAATTTCCTTAGTGAAGTTCAATATACTGAGGCTAAGTTTTTCTATGGTTTTCAGGTTATGATGGAAAACGTTCATTCAGAGACCTACTCTTTATTAATTGATACCTACATTAAAGACTCTAAAGAAAAAGATTATCTATTTAATGCTATTGAGACTTTCCCTCCAGTAAAAACAAAAGCTGAATGGGCTTTAAGATGGATTGACAATGGATCTTTTGCAGAGCGATTAATAGCATTTGCAGCTGTTGAAGGAATCTTCTTCTCTGGTTCATTTTGCGCAATATTTTGGCTAAAGAAAAGAGGTTTAATGCCTGGATTAACATTCTCAAATGAGCTAATTTCAAGAGATGAAGGGCTACACTGTGATTTTGCTTGTTTACTATACAACAACCACCTTGAAAATCAATTACCAAAAGCACAAGTAAAAGAAATTATTACTTCTGCTGTAGAAATAGAAAAAGAGTTTGTTACTGAGTCATTACCTGTTCGATTAATAGGGATGAATGCCGACTTAATGAACCAATATATAGAATTTGTTGCTGACCGTTTATTAGTTGAACTAGAGTGCGAAAAAGTATATAACGCAACAAATCCTTTTGACTTCATGGATATGATTAACTTACAAGGGAAAACAAATTTCTTTGAAAAAAGAGTAGGTGAATATCAAAAAGCAGGAGTTAAAAACGGAGCAGGAGAGAACAATGCATTTAGTTTAGATGCAGACTTCTAATTATTTATATTTTAAACCCAGAACTAGATGTACGTATTAAAAAGAGATGGACGAAAAGAAGTTGTAAAGTTTGACAAAATTACAGCTCGAATAAAAAAAATGTGCTACGGTCTAAACCCATTAGTGGTTCCAGAAAAAGTAGCAATGAGAGTCATTGAGGGACTTTATGATGGAGTTTCTACAAGTGAACTGGACAATTTAGCTGCAGAAGTCGCTGCTACCAATACCATTACTCACCCTGACTATGCTCTACTTGCATCAAGGATTGCGGTATCTAACCTTCATAAGAACACACATAAGTCATTTTCAGCAACAGTTGAAGACTTATACAATTATGTAGATCCTAAAACAGGAGAAAATGCTTCTCTAATTGCTGAAGATGTTTATCAAATCATTCAGGAGAACAAGGAGATTTTAGACTCTACAATTATCTATGATAGAGATTTCAGATATGATTTCTTTGGGTTTAAGACTTTGGAACGTTCTTATTTATTAAAAATAAATGGGAAAGTCGTTGAACGACCTCAACAAATGTTGATGCGTGTTTCTGTAGGGATTCACAAGAAAGACATTGATTCTGTAATAGAAACATATAACTATTTAAGTGAAGGATGGTTTACTCATGCAACTCCAACATTGTTTAACTCTGGGACACCAAAACCTCAAATGTCTTCTTGCTTTTTATTAAAAACAAAGGATGATAGCATTGAAGGGATTTATGACACCCTAAAACAAACTGCTCAAATTTCTCAATCTGCAGGAGGAATTGGTATTTCAATTCACGATATTAGAGCAACAGGATCTTACATCAAAGGAACAAATGGAACTTCTAATGGAATCGTTCCAATGTTAAGAGTATTTAACGATACTGCTAGGTATGTTGATCAAGGGGGGGGTAAAAGAAAAGGATCTTTTGCAGTATATCTTGAGCCTTGGCATGCTGATGTTTTTGACTTTTTAGATTTAAAGAAAAACACAGGAAAAGAAGAGGCTAGAGCAAGAGATTTGTTTTATGCTTTATGGATTCCAGATTTATTTATGAAACGTGTTGAGGCAAACGAAGATTGGACGTTAATGTGCCCACACGAATGCCCAGGTCTTTCCGATGTTCATAGTGAAGAGTTTGAAGCACTATACACTAAATACGAACAAGAAGGGAAAGGAAGAAAAACAATCAAAGCACAAGACTTATGGTTTAAGATTTGCGAATCTCAAATCGAAACGGGAACTCCTTATATGCTCTACAAGGATGCCGCTAACTCGAAATCTAATCAGAAAAATCTTGGTACAATTAAGTCATCAAATTTATGTACTGAAATTATTGAGTATACTGACAAAGATGAAGTTGCTGTATGTAACTTAGCTTCAATAGCTCTACCTAAATTTGTAAAAGATGGAACTTTTGATTTTGAAAAGTTATTTGAAGTTTCATATAGAGCTGCTAAAAACCTTGACAAAGTAATTGATGAGAACTTCTACCCTGTACCAGAGGCTAGAAACTCAAATATGCGTCATAGACCAATAGGTCTAGGAGTTCAAGGATTGGCAGATGCGTTTATTTTAATGCGTTTTCCTTTTGACTCAGCAGAAGCAAAACAGTTGAATAAAGATATTTTCGAAACAATTTATTACGCTGCTGTAACAGCATCTAAAGATTTAGCAATCGAAAACGGCCCTTATCAAACCTTTAAAGGCTCTCCTATTTCTGAAGGAATCTTCCAATTTGACATGTGGGGAGTAACACCTTCTAATAGATGGGAGTGGGATATTTTAAGAGAAGAAGTTAAGAAACATGGTGTTAGAAATTCATTACTACTAGCTCCAATGCCAACGGCTTCAACTGCTCAAATTTTAGGTAATAATGAATGTTTTGAACCTTATACTTCAAATGTATATACGAGAAGAGTTCTTTCTGGAGAGTTTATTATTGTAAACAAACATTTATTAAGAGACTTAGTAAAATTAGGATTGTGGAACGATAGCCTGAAAAACAAATTAATGGCTGCAAACGGTTCTGTTCAAAACATTGATGAAATTCCTCAAAACATAAAAGACCTTTATAAAACAACATGGGAAATTTCTCAAAAAGTATTGATTGATATGGCTGCTGATAGAGGAGCTTATATTGACCAATCTCAATCATTAAACGTCTTTATGGAAAATGCCAACTTTGCTAAGCTAACCTCAATGCACTTTTATGGTTGGAAAGCAGGCTTAAAAACAGGGATGTACTATTTAAGAACAAAAGCTGCTACTGATGCGATTAAATTTACATTAGACAAATCAGCTATAGAAGCTCCAAAAGCAAAAACAGAAGAGGAAAGACAAGCAGAAATAGCTTGCTCATTAGATGATCCAGATAACTGCGAAATGTGTAGTGGATGATCAAACAAGCTTAACAAATCAACACAAGGCATAGTATTTAAATACTGTGCCTTTTTTTATGCTTATCTGGCACAATTCTTGGTTTGTCTTTTCCTATGGAAAAAACATTACTTTTAAGCATTATTTTATTCATTAGTTTGGGTAGTTTTACTCAAAACAATCGCTTTCTAAACTCAATAGACAACCTAAAATTTAGCCCTAAGGAAGTTGTTGTTAGAAATGCGAACACAACCTTAATAAAACTCAACTACCAACTAAAAATGTATGAAGGAAAGCCCAAAAGTCTTAACCTTTCAAAAATGTTGCATTTCAAAGCAAATGGTGCTGCACAAGAGGTTACCGCTTCTAGAAAACAACTCTTAATTAAAGTAAAACAAAACACTAGGATCAAAGACACTATCATTCTAAAATATGCTTTTAAAAAAAGAGATGATATTCAATTTACAGATACCATTGTCACTTTGAACTTTGATAAAATTCGTCAAAAAACATTAAATGAAATTGTAATGATAGAACCTATACTCAAAGAGAATAAGGTTTCAATCATTAACTATGAAAAAATAGATTTGCTCTTAACTTTTAAAAATGGAAAACAAAGTTATTTATCTGAATACAGTGATCTTCTATACCGTTCTGACTTCGATATCAGAGCCGATGGCCCTATAGAATATACTTCTGGTTCTGTAAAAGGGAAATACAATGCTTTTCTGAAAGGGGATGGTTACATCACAGTTTCTCTAAAAAACAACCCTGAGATCCAAGCAACTAAGGCCGTTAAAATTAATCATAATGTGAAATACGTTTTAGACTTTGATAGAAACTATACAGGTAGTAGAGGTAGAAGTGGTGATGATGGCGATGATGGACGAAATGGAAACGCCTCGCGAAACGTTTGTGTTGATGCGCGGAGCATACGACAGAAAGGGAGAACGAGTAGAAGCGACGACT
>JAUHZI010000144.1 GCA_030426105.1 Bacteroidia bacterium
ACCTGTTTGAGCAGACGGATTTAATTCGTATAATTTGTTGATATCAACCTTGTACATACGACTAATTCCATATGCTGTCTGCTTCTTGTTTACAGTATGCTCGTAGCATTTAACTCCATTATGTTCAACTACTGGAACAGTTCCAATTTGAGCAAACATAGTAACACTAAATACAACGGCTATTATTGTTATAATTTGTTTCATCTAATTCTTCTATTCTGTACAATGCTAATTTCGTTCAATCATTATACCTTTTACTTAATATTTTCTAACTCAAACATTATTCCCACTCGATTGTTGCTGGTGGCTTAGAACTAATATCGTAAGTTACTCTATTTATTCCTTTAACTTTATTTATAATATCGTTCGACACCTTTGCTAAAAATTCATAAGGCAAATGGCTCCAATCTGCTGTCATTCCGTCTGTTGACGTAACTGCTCTCAAAGCTACAGCATTTTCATATGTTCTTTCATCTCCCATTACACCTACTGACTGAACTGGTAATAAGATACTTCCAGCTTGCCAAACTTGATCATATAAACCTTCTCTTTTTAATCCGCTAATAAAGATATGATCTACCTCTTGCAAAATACGTACCTTTTCTGCTGTCACATCTCCTAAAATACGAATTCCAAGACCTGGACCTGGAAATGGATGACGTCCTAATAGCTCTTGAGGCATGTTCATAGAACGACCTACTCTACGTACTTCATCTTTAAATAGAGAGCGTAAAGGTTCTACAATTTTTAACTTCATATAATCAGGAAGACCACCAACATTATGATGTGATTTTATTGTAGCAGATGGACCACCTGTCGCAGAAACTGACTCAATTACATCAGGATAAATTGTTCCTTGTGCTAACCAAGAAACGTCTTCTATTAAGTTTGCTTCCTTATCGAAGGTGTCTACAAATACTTTTCCTATTGCTTTACGCTTAGCTTCAGGATCTGTCAATCCTTTTAATTCAGTATAGAAATCATCTTTAGCGTCAACTCCCTTAACGTTTAAACCTAAACCTTTATAGTTTTCTAGAACTTCTTCAAACTCATTTTTACGGAGTAAGCCATTATCCACGAATATACAATAAAGGTTTTGTCCTATTGCCTTATTCAATAACATTGCTGCTACCGAAGAGTCAACACCTCCTGATAACCCTAAAACAACTTTATCATTGCCCAATTTTGCTTTTAACTCAGAAACTGTTTGCTCAACAAACGAATCTGGCGTCCAACTTTGAGAAAACCCAGCGATGTCAACAATAAAATTCTTTAATAAAGTTGCCCCGTCCGTACTATGGTATACTTCAGGATGAAATTGTATTCCGTAGGTTTGTTCTCCGTTAATATGGTACCCAGCGACTTTAACGTCAGCAGTACTACATATTATTTCATAATTTTCAGGTATGGTTGCTATAGTGTCCCCATGGCTCATCCAGACTTGTGAATTGTCAGGAATATCTTTAGTCAATGGAAAGTTTTCATTAACAAAGGTTAAATTAGCTCTTCCATATTCTCTAATCTTAGATGGTAAAACTTCTCCTCCAAATTGATTGGCTAAATATTGTGCTCCAAAACATACTCCTAGTAATGGTAATTTTCCTTTGATTTGGGATAAATCAGGTTGAGGAGCTTGCTCATCTCTAACACTAAATGGACTTCCAGATAAAATAACAGCTTTGACATTGGCTGTTATTTCAGGAATTTTATTCCAAGGATGAATTTCACAATAAACATTTAACTCTCTGATTCTACGGGCTATAAGCTGAGTATATTGAGAACCAAAATCTAAAACCAGTACCATTTCTTCCATAGCTGGCAAAGATAGTATTTTTACAATTTATGTCAGAATGAAAATGGAGGTATTTTTTATTTCTTTTTATACTTATTGTGTTTCCACTGATTGGTACTGTTTTCACTATCCTCAATCAACTTTTTTAACCTTTTCTGTTGTGTTTCAGTCCTTTTCGCTGTCATCACCCAATAGATTGAATTTTTCTTGTAGGATGGTGCTAAATCCTGAAAGTAGTTCCAAGCTTTTTCATTCTCTTGAAATATGTTTAAGTACTCTTGTGAAAACTGTAACTTTTCCTGTTCAAAAGCATAAACATTGGCTTTATTTGAATTTCTATCTGCATAAATTTTCAGCCCAGCTGGCTGCATTAAACCTTTTTGGGTTAAAGTTTCAATCTTTTTAAGGTTAACAGCACTCCAAATACTATTTTTTCTACGAGGAGTAAACCGAATTTGATAACTTTCTTCATCTATCGTTCTTCGAATGCCATCAATCCAACCATAGCACAGTGCTTGGTCAACCGACTGAGACCAAGTCATCTTCTGCTTTCCACTCTTGACTTTATAAAAGCCGACAATCAGCTCTTTTTCGGTTTGATGAAACTCATCTAACCACTCTCTAAAAGCTGTTTGAGATTTAAAAAACTTTGGTTTCATTGAAAATCCTATTGTTATTCCTCTCCTAAAGATACAACTTTTATATTCTAATTAAAGCCAGGATCAAACAGTAACACCTTGGCAACTACTACCAGCACCAGCTGTACACCCATAACAATGTTGTGAGATAATAATATCTCTTTTAGCCAATTCTGCTAAACTAAAATTACGAATGTGATTACTTTTAGAAGCTACTTTTAACGCTAACATTTGGTTAAAATCGCAATCATAAATATAACCATCCCAACTTACAGATATAGTCTCTCTACACATTACTCCATCAACAGCATAAGGGTTAAAGTTAGTCACTAACTTCTCCATATATTCCTCGTAACGCTCACTTGCTATTAGGAAGTCTAAAAAACGACTTATTGGTAAATTGGTAATCGTGAACAAATAGTTAAATTCGATTCCAAATAGTTCTTTCAATTCTCTTTTGTAGTCAGCTTGTAAGCCTTCTTGACTTCCTGGTAAAGACGGACCTCCTGGATTGTAAACTAAGTCTAACTTTAATCCTGTCCCTTCTATTCCATACCCCGCTTCATTTAGCATTTTCAATGCTTTTATTGAATCTGCAAAAACCCCTTCTCCTCTTTGTTTATCAACATTTTCTTTGGTATAGCATGGCAAAGAAGAAATAACATGAACGTTATTGGCTTTAAAGAATTCAGGTAAGTCATAGTATTTTTTGTTGGCAACTATTATTGTTAGATTAGATCTTACAATTATATCTTCAACCCCCAATTTGTTTATTTCTTCAATAAACCATCTAAAATTGGGATTCATTTCGGGAGCTCCTCCAGTTATATCGACAGTTGATGCTCCTGATATTTTGATAGCATCTAAACATTGTTGCATCGTTTCAGTAGTCATTATTTCTTTACGATCTGGACCAGCATCTACATGGCAGTGTTCACATACTTGATTACACATATAGCCTATATTAACTTGGAATATATCTAACTTTTTTAGTGTAAGTGGAAACTGACTTCCCTCTTCTAATTTTTGCTGAAATGTTGGTAGTGCTCCATTAGAGAAAGGAGAACTATTTAGTACTTTTAATTGCTCTTGCGCTAATGCGATCTTATTTTTTTGTGCCTTTAACGATTTCGTTGCCATCTACTCTATTTTTATCTTTACAAAGATAGTCGTTTGATTTTTTAAATACTTACAAAAAAATTAACGGTAAATCAAAAACTATAAAATATTCTTGGTTAGTTCTTGCTATAATACGCTACACTTTTATATTTGGGCTAAATATTTAAAATTAGAATTACTTCTTTATGCTGTACCAATCTCTTATCGAACAATCTAGTGATGACGACTTATTAGTTGATTGCTGGTTTTCAAAGGATGATAACATAAAACAAATGCCCATAAATCAAAAGGATATTGATTGGATAGTTAACCTTATGAAGAAGGATTCTTTTTATCAAGAACTCAATACTTCTCATAAAAAAAATATTAAGCCATTAGTTTTAAGAATAGAGCAGTCTATTAAAATGGTTCATTCAACACGTAGAGACCTCCCGCCTCCTTTTCGTTTATATCTCGCTTATCAACTTTCTAAGGCGCTTATTGCTCGTACCGATTTCCCATTGAGCTTTATTAACTCTATTGTTATTTATTCTGGGGTAAAACTGCGCAAGCAATTTTCTGAAGCTGGATTAGTTGACGCAAGGGGACCAATGAGTCTTTTATTTTTAACTCGAAAAATGGAAGAGATTTTAAGCTACAATCTCTCCCTTGTTCATAATTTTCACCTCAATAGTTCTATTCAATCTGTTGAACTTTTGAATTTTTTCAAAAAATGGGAAGAAAGAATTCGTTTTATATCAAAACTTTTATCTAATAACGAAGAAGCGATAAAGCCAACTGTTATTATCAAAAAAATCACCGCTTTTGAAAAAGAATTAAATCAATATAGAACTACTTACCACAAGCTCATTGAACGTATAGGTTTAAAGGAAACTGATAAAAATAATTGTGTTGAATTATATGATTACTTAGCCAAGCTTTACACCCATTTTATCAATAGACAAGAACAACTAAGTTATGAAAATCAAACTAGTATTCATCTTTCATGGTTTCACTTAATATCTTCTTATAAAACGCTCAAAACTGAATTAATGATTCATGAATTTGCACATGTCCTTGATTATTACTCTACTGGTTTAGACGGCTTAGCTATTCAAAACAAACAACAACAAGAAATTTGGAAGAATAGTTATAAAGAAGAGGAAGCCAAAGGAGATACGTCTGTTATTAGCGAATATGGCTTAAGTAACCCCTATGAGTTTTTTGCTGTATCCTCTGAGTTGTTTTTCACAGAACAAAATCGTTTAAACCAGCATTTACCTCTATTATTTTCTTCTCTTCAAAAGATATACGGCTACACTCCTCCTAATCAAAAGAAGTTAACTACTTGGCAGTACTATAAATTATTGTTCTTCTCAAAAGTTAGCCTTTTTAAACTTCCATAATTCTCCCTTTCCGTAATGAATTTATAGGAAAACTTCTGTAACAAAAGTTAAAATTAAAATTTTATTCTTTTAGTTTCCTACTTATCTTTGTACTTAGCTATGAAACGAATTTTAATCTTAAATGGTCCTAACCTTAACTTACTAGGAACTAGAGAACAAGACATATACGGAACTGAAACTTTTGATGCCTTTTATAATCAACTGAAGATTCAATACCCAAAAATTGATCTCTATTACTTTCAAAGCAATGTTGAAGGAGAACTAATCAATCAATTACATGAAGTCGGTTTTGATTATGATGGTATTATTTTTAATGCTGGCGGATATACCCATACTTCTGTCGCTATTGCAGATGCCATAGCAGGTATTGAAACGCCAGTTATTGAAGTTCATATTAGTAATGTATATGCACGTGAAGTATATCGCCATACCTCATTAATGGCAAAAAACTGTAAAGGTGTAATTACTGGTTTTGGACTCACCTCTTATCAATTGGCTCTAAACTACTTAATAGATGAAGTTGTTTAAAAAGTTGCTTTTTCTACTTTTTATTATTTTTCTCTCACTCTCTTTTTCACTTGCTCAAAACAAAATTGTTGATCAACAAGAATTGGCTTGGAATAATTTTTCTCTTACTAAAAAAATCAATGCACATTTTTCTCTTAGAGGAGAACTTAGTATGAGACGGGCTAATTTTTATAAACACTGGCAACAACTTTTAATGAGAGGAATGTTTTATTACCATATAAAACCTCAATTAAAAGCAGGAATTGGGAGTTCATTTATCCAAACATTTCCATACGGAAAACAGCCGATTTTAACTTCTAGAACAGATGTTAACTTTTTTGAACAAGTAATATACCAAAATAAGTTGCAACAATTTTCACTACTACACAACTTTAGGCTTGAACATTTCTTCAGGGAACAATTTATTACTGATGGCAATAGTAGTATTTATAGATCAGGAATTAAAAGCTTTTCTAAACTTCGTTATCAGTTTACCATAAAATACCCTATCTATATTTTAAATAATAAAAATCAAATCTACTTAAAACTTTTTGACGAACTTCATTTTTCTACCATAAGCCAATGGAACACCCCTTACTTCCAACAAAATCGTTATTATATTGGTATTGGCTATAAACAACAACATCTAAATTTTACCATTGGTTATAAAAACCAACGCATCCATAAGTCAGATAGAATACGAATTGAAAATAATAGAATGCTTGATATAGGTATCAACTACACCTTATAGGTTAACCATTCCCCTTTAATTTCTAGAGGTGAATCGATATTATTGGTGTATAATTGTCCTGTTCCTAATCCTTGCGGTAAAGGGTTATAAAGTGTACTTGTGAATTGAGCTATTGCATTTAAACCTATGTTTGATTCCAAAGCTGATGTAATCCACCAAGGAATACTCAACTCTCCAGCGACACTTATCCATTCCATAGTTCCCTTAAAACCGCCGATTAACGAGGGCTTTAAAATAATATATTGAGGCATTATTTCTTCTAATAAGGCTCTTTTTTCCTCAATTGTTTTGACCCCAATTAATTCTTCATCTAAAGCAATTGGAAAAGGAGTTTCTTTACATAACCTCGCCATCTCTTTATATTGACCAGCCATAATTGGTTGCTCTATACTATGTAAACCAAAACGATTTAGTTCTTCTAACTTATCCATAGCTTCATCAGGTGAGAAAGCTCCATTAGCATCAACTCTCAATTCTAATTCTTCTTCATTATATTTTTCACGAATTGATTCCAATAATTGTAACTCTTGTTCGAAATCTATTGCCCCTATTTTAAGCTTGATACAGCTATAACCTTCTTCAAGTTTTTGTTGAATTTGATCATGCATGAACTCATGACTTCCCATCCAAATTAAACCGTTGATTTTAATGGGTTGTTTAAATTTTATTAATGGTGCGTTGAAATAAACCTTATTGCCTCCTCGCTTCAAGTCTAACAGCGCCATTTCTATCCCAAAATAAATCGAAGGAAAGTCAATTAAGTATTCATATAAATTTTCCTCATATTTAGAAAAATTAGCACACACCTCATTCAACTTTTCTTCATAGTTAGGGACATCATCGATACTTAATCCTACTAATGGATTACATTCTCCTGTTCCTATAACCCCCTCTTTTTCAGCGTTTGATGCAGAAATTATCCAAATTTTCTTTTCTTTTAACACCCCTCTTGAGGTTCCACTTGGCTGTTTAAATTTAAGGGTATAGGGTTCGTAAGATAATTGAATCATTTTGATGTTGTTTAAGTCAAAATGCTAAGTTAAAAATTATTTATCTTACTCTCTCTACTTGATACAACTTCTATTACTTTAGTTTAATTCTGTTATCTGCAAAGATACCATGATATGCTAAAGAAACTTCGAAACCTCCTATTGTATTTGATGCTACACTTAACTTCGATATATTGGAATCATAACTTACAGCAAATCGGAAGCGTTTATAATGCATTCCTGCTGATAGTACTATAGCATCTTGGACTCTATAATACAATCCAAAATCAACAAATGTTTCTGTTGAGAAACGCGTATACTTACTTGCCTCTTTCAAGAAGTTTCTATATACAGCTCCTATCAATATTTCTTGGTGTTTTCGTTGTCTAGTATACAAAAGTTTAGGTATAATTGAGCGTGTTGACATTGAACGTCCTAGTTTTATTTCATAACTCGCATGCCCTACTAGTTTTGGAGCTAGTTTTTCTCCTGAAAACAACTCTCTTTTAGGTGAATTAATATGATATGCAGCTACCCCCATTGTAAACTGATTATCCCAACTTTCATTGGTTAATAATAGTCCCGCATTAATATCTATGTAATTAGCTTTATTATTAGCAAAAAACTCTTGAGAGGGCAACGATTCATTAAATTCATGTCCTACAAACTGAGTATCCCAAGTTAGATTATCCATTGTGATGCTCTGTTGATTATAGGCCCCTTGTAAACCTAAAGAAATTTTGGTGTCGAAATTAACTTGCTGAATGGCTGACAATGAAAAGTTAAATTGATTTTGAGACAGACTACTTGTTCCTATCTTATCACTAAAGAAACCTAAGCCTATCCCTATGTCAGTAAGGCCCTTATTTTGTTTTTTATTTAAAACATTCATGTCGTAAGCTACAGAAAATGTAGTAAACGGAGTACTTACAGTCCCCCATTGATTTCTATAGTTATTCGCAACTCTAAAGTCTCCTTTCATTACTCCTGTGTATCCAGGGTTCAGTGTTGTAACATTAACGTCAAATTGAGAAAAATGTATATCCTGGGCACTCAAAGTCCCACATATCAATACTATAAATATAATTATCACTAAATTTCTCATAATTCAAATGTATTAAATTTATCTTACTAAAGTAACATCTCCTTTTAATTTATATGCATTACCATTCACTTCTGCTTGTATATACCAAGTATACACAC
>JAUHZI010000288.1 GCA_030426105.1 Bacteroidia bacterium
CTTCCAATTTGAAGATTAACTAACCCAAAGTTATTGGTGTTTGCACTATGAGTTTCGCTATATTCAACAGTACCATTAGCAGAGCCTGATACAATACTGATTTTAAAACTAACAGCTTGATTAGCGATAATTGTTCCTGAATTGTCTCTTGCTACTGCTTGATATTGCATTTTTTGAGGTGCTTGACCGAAAGCAAAAAATCCAAAAGCAAAAAATGAAGCAATTGAAAGTATAATTTTTTTCATATGAATTTATTTTTTAATGATTTTATAGGTGTTGGTCATTTGATCTTCAATGATTGTTAGAAGGTATATACCAGATGGAAAACTTTCAATGTTTATTGAAGTTGTTAGCCCTTTCAGTTGATAGGATTGTACTTTTTTTCCATTTAAATCTGTGATATAGGCACTAGTATTAATAATGGCTGTTGCTTGGATTGTAAAAAAGTTCTGAGTAGGATTAGGGTAAATTGAGAATCCTGTAGCAGTTTTTTCTTCTACAGTACTTATCGTAATTTGTGGTTGATGAAACCCTTGAGTGATAATAGTGTTTCCATCATCCTCTGTAGCAATTAAAGTTTCTCCAATTGTCCAGTAAAGGTGAACTCCTCCATTGTTATACGCATTTCCAGAAGTAGAAATGACCTCTTGCCCCCAAAAACTAGAAGAGACAAGTAAGAATAAAATAAATATAATTGTTCTGCGCATAATAGTTAAGCTTAATATTAAAGCAAAACTATTAGATGTATTAGCCGATTCATATACCTAATACTAGGTAAGTTGTAAATAACCTTTTTGATTGATAAATCCTTTTAGCTTAACATCAACCCATGTAAAAGGAGAATTATGTGTTGGGTGCATTACAAGAGGACCTTTAACTAAAACTAAACCTTCTTGATTGGCTTCTAAAGATTTTGTCTTATCATCAGGATGTACAATCTTTACTGCTACACCTTGAACTGGTCTTCCGAAAGTGGAAGGAATATTGCCATCTTGCTTGAGGATTTTTCCTGCAATATCTTTGCCTTTGTAGTTAGGGGTGTTGATACTCAATAAACCAATAACTCCTTCAATGCCTGTAGCTTTGTACAGCCTAATGTTTTGTTCTTTTGTAAATTCTATAAATTTTTCGTTGAGGTTATCATCTGTAATAATTGTATGGATATTTTTCCATAAATCTTGATGAATTGTTTCAAATAGTGTTCTTAATTGAGTTTGCTCACCAATTAGTGTATTAGCTTGTGTTAGATTTTCTGGTAGTGATGAGTGGTTGATAATGACGGATAACCCTTTCATTATAGGTAAAGCTATTTTAGTTAGAAAACCTATGGGAGAGTATGTATCTTTAAAGTTCATAGCCTTTCCATACTCCTTTATTTTATGTGTATTAGCAATACTTTCTACAAAGGCATTAATATTTGTTAACGAGAGCTTGTCGATTGGACCTCCTTTGGTAATGTTATTTGTAAAATAAAATGAAGTTTGAGAAGTAGCTTTCTTTCTTATTTTAGAAAGTTGAAAAAATAGGAAAGGTAGCGCTGCCATAAATCGAGTATGAAATTTGTTTTTTACTAATAGTTGTCTAGTGTCATAATGATTGGAAGTGTATGACATGGCTTTATCATTTAAAACGATAGCATTATTAAATTTTTGCTGAATTTGGGTAAAGTTTTTTTCTGGAATATTAGGGGGGACCAAAACACTATTCTT
>JAUHZI010000289.1 GCA_030426105.1 Bacteroidia bacterium
AAAAAAAATCGATTTTATTATTTGTGACCACCACAAACCTGGGAGTGAAATTCCTAAAGCAGTTGCTGTTTTAAATCCTAAGCAAATAGATTGTAACTATCCATATGATGAATTGTGTGGCTGTGGTGTTGGTTTTAAATTGATTCAAGCATTAGCTTCAAAAAGAAATCAAACTATTGAAGATTTAATTCCGTATTTAGATTTAGTAGCTACTGCAATTGCAGCTGATATTGTTCCTATGACTGGTGAAAATAGAGTGTTAGCTTATCACGGATTACAAGTTATCAATTCTCAACCTCGAAATGGTATCAAAGCCATTATTCATCAGTTACAAAAAAAAGAACTCACTATTACCGATGTTGTTTTCATAATCGCTCCGCGGATAAATGCTGCGGGACGTATGAAACATGGAAATTATGCTGTTGAATTGTTAACTGAAATGGATTTTGACTCGGCAATTGAATTTGCTTCAGCAATAGAAAAATTTAATTCAGATAGAAAAGAATTGGATAGAGCTATTACCCAAGAAGCTTTATTACAAATTGAAAGCAATAACGAACAAGAGAAATACACTACAGTAGTTTTTGATGAAAACTGGCACAAAGGTGTTATTGGTATTGTAGCCTCTCGTTTAACAGAAACCTACTACAGACCTACTTTGGTCTTTACTAAAAGCGGTGATAAATTAGCTGCTTCTGCTCGTTCAGTAAAAGGATTTGATGTATATAATGCTTTAGAAGCATGTTCTGAGTTTATAGAACAATTTGGAGGACATAAATATGCTGCAGGTTTAACGCTCTTACCCGAACAATATGAAAATTTTAAAAATAAGTTCGAAGAAGTTGTTTCCGCTACTATCGAAAAAAGCTTATTAACTCCTGAAATTACTATTGATGCTGAGATAGACCTTTCAGAAATTACCCCAAAATTCTTCCGTATTATTCAACAAATGGCTCCATTTGGCCCACTAAATATGAAGCCTGTTTTTACCACTACAACTGTGAGAGACAATGGTTACGGAAAACAAGTTGGTGCTGATTCTAGTCATTTAAAGTTAAATCTTATCTATGGTTCAGATCAAAAAACATACAATGCTATTGGATTTGGTTTAGGTAATAAAATATCTACCATTCAAAATGATTTTGATATTGCCTACACGTTAGATGAAAACACATGGAATGGTTATACTTCAATTCAACTAATGTTAAAAGATTTAAAGTAGTAAAAGCCCCTCTGTTTTTTATTTAGAACAATTCCAAATAAACTCATATATTTGTTATCGAAATAAATATAGTTATGGACGGAATTACTAAAATATACGACAACAACATAGGTATTTCTTTTCATTGGAAAGAAAACGATTCAAACTTAGTTCAATTAATATTTAGAGACACAGGCTTTCATTTAACTGAACAAGAAATAGAGTTATTTTTAGACAAAGTAACTGATTCTAAGCTTCAAAAAAATTGCGCTACTTGTAGTAAAGGCAGAGACTGTAGATCCATTCTACTTCAAACTCCCTCAAATAAAGTAAGTATGGCTGTATCATCAGTTGAACTGTGGCAAATAGACGATCTTTTAAAAGGTACTTTGTTTCAACTTAGAATGAATAATTATTTAAATGATATATGTAAAAATTAAAAAGACCTGCAAGTTTTGCAAGCCTTTTTAATTATTTATCTTCTTTAATTAAGTACATATATACT
>JAUHZI010000012.1 GCA_030426105.1 Bacteroidia bacterium
GCTAATTTCGTCTCCACCAGTTAGTGGCTCATATTCTGCCACACCTGATGAGGAGCCATCTTTTAGCGTGTATTCGTACTCTTGTCCATAAATGGACGTCTCTCCTTCCCAGTCAGAAAAAACCTCTACTTTTTTTACACGATACCCACCACCTATTTTACTTTTAGTTGTATTTAGTCGAATATAGGATTTCTGACTACCAATACTGTATAAAGTATTCGCATAACCTTTTACTTTACACTTATTGTAATAACCAGCTAAAATCGTTGTTGCTTCTTCAACTATTTTTAAGGCATTTCCAATAACATTAGCCAACCCTCCTGGAACTTGCATATTTAAGTCTGGTCGATTGTAACGCAAATATTGCCACCCAGCATACTGGATAGGATTGGCGTTAAAGCCCCCTCCTTTTTTCCCTTTATAATTTATCTCTTGTAGAGTTAGGTAACCTGTATTTGTTCCTGCCATCCCATAAGTTCCAGCTGTCTTTAAAATAGGAGCATAGCCTGTGACATAATCAGTTGCGCCATTTTTTATTGTAACAAAGGCTTTGAAGTATAAATCATTAATGTTTTTTATGTATTCATAGACATCTGCATCAGATTGTAATGGATGTGGTGTTTTAAAATAAACTCTCCTATATTTAGTGGTAATTTTTTGACTAGATTGATTCGTTTCATCAGTCTTACTTGTACCTATTATTTCGCACATTTGCATTGCACGTTTATTTTGTACATACTGATACTCATCATTTTCATATGAAACTTTAATGGTACTACCAGAAGGCAGGTCTATTTCTTTCAATGCCCAAGCTCCAGCGTAATCATGAGAAGAGCTTTGTTGCTTAGTATAAGGATTTTCGGCATATGTCCCTGGTTGATAGTTCCCCCATCTGTCAACATCTAACACAGCATAAGACGGATTGTCTGTTGAACTGGAACCATAATGAAATTCATAAGGAGTCAGTTCTCCTTTGGTATTATTAAGATGAGTATAATAAATCTTTTTTAGCGTTAATTTTCCTTCTCCTGTAGCACTTGATGTTATTCCATCACAAAGTGAATAATCGTATTCAAAGTGTACTTTTTGAATAGGCATATTTAAATCAGCCTTATTATATAAGGTAATGCTATCTAATTTTTTCTGCTTTGTGGTTCCTATTCCTCCGTTTTCATCTTTTACCGCAACACCATCTTGTCTATCACTTAAGTGAAATTCAGCAATATGAGTATTAGTCTCCACTTTCTTTAAATAATTTAAGTCTTTAACCCCATAGATATAAGAGCCTTTATCATCTTCTACATCAGAATAGTTTCCTCTAGAGTAATTAGCCTTATCCTCCTCATAAGGAAAACGCCATTGGTAATCTGCAACTGTTTGGTAATCAAATTTGGTCCAAAATCCAAAGTCATCTTCAGTTACGCCATTTCCAGTAATGTCTACATAATCATTAGACTTTATTGCTGTCAACATATATGAATGTGCATATTCAGGCAATGTTGTTGAAGAAAAGAAATGATCTTTACCTTTTTTATTATCGACAGAATTATCAACTCCTGCATCATATGTTACAGTCTTATAATTAGAAGAATATGATTGGTAAAAATTACTTCCTGTTGGAGAAGCTACAGAAAAAGAAACCTCTTTCTGTTGTTTATTGTATGTTGGTCTGTCATATTCATAGCGATTCCCATCAGGATTTTGCACAATCATTTTGTGGATATGATGTGCCTTTCCTGGGTAGTTACTTCCTAATTCCTCTTTAGTAAAATATTCTATATGCTGATTTCTTTTCGCTCTTTCAGCTCTTTTGGATAAAGAAACAGCATTTCCATTTTGCGCATTTTTAACTTTGGGCTTCATCCCCACACCTTCCCAATGTAGTCCTAAATCAAAAGCAACAGGCTTTTCATTATCTATCCGATCCATCTCATCTAATGTACTAGAAGTTAACTCCCCATTAGGTTTGAAATAAAACTTTTCATATTTTGGTTGTGATAAATTATTACCAGATGCTTTGTACTTATTGAGACTTGTAATGGCATTGTTTTTATTTTTCCAAGGTCCAGAATAAGATTCTGAATACCCTCCTGAAATATCAGCGCCTAATTCATTTCCATTACCCATTCCAAATTCTGCTTTTCCAGAAGCTGTAACCCCTGAACTTGTTGCAACAATATCAGTTAAATGCCCTATATCTGAACGGAATGCTCTAAAAGCCCCCCCTGTCCCTTGCCCTTGAATAGCATAGATATCATGGTTTTGTACAGGTAATGGTGTGTATGGAGATTCTTTAGAAATTTCTCCATCTTTCTCTCTATTAAAATCCATAACAGAGTTTTCGACTCCTTCAGCGTTTTCTTGATGTAAAAAACCATAAGCTTTAGCTGTTAGTTTTTTTTCTTTAACACCCGTAGTTGTATATGAAATAGTCGCTCCAGCATGTGTTAAATCAAATGGAGCAAGCTTTCCTCCAAGGTTAACTCCTAAAGCATATGAGTGAGATTTCATAGGAAACTGAATAGCAGGTATGTAACCTGAATGAGATAGAGATGCACCAGCTCCATTGTAATATGACCTTTTAGAGTAATTGTTTCTATCAGGATTCCATCTAGAAACTCTATGTTTTAGACTCAATTCATTTAAGCCTTGGATAGAATGCAAAGAAGCTCCCAAACTTAATCTATGCTGCTTTTTTTTGTTTTCAGATCTTAGACCTATGCTTGGTTGTGCTCCCATTCCTCCTTGAGAATCAAAGTTGATCCCTATTCCAGCAACAATAGCCTTTCTTTCTTTTCCTTTGATTGGTTTACTAATTATATCTGTAAAATTAGCTCCTAAATTATATCCAACACCTCGGTAACTATTATAATAAAACCCTAAATTAAGACTTCCCAAGTCGGGGTCAGCTCCAAAAACTTCGGTAGTTGAGGAAAAATCTGCACCTATAGTATAATCAGATTTCATCGAAAACTCTTTTTGAATTTCATCCCCATTAAAATCATCTGGCAACCCTCTCATTTGGCGTACTATTGCTCCAGGGTTTATGTTCCAACCAAGTCCTACCCATGAAGCTTCGTCTTCCATACCTATCCCACCATGATAAGCAATGTTAATAGGATAGCTTCCATTGGAACCAGGTACATTCATTAATGGAATATTATAAGTAAAATCTCCTGTGTATAAATCTACCATTTGAGAGGTTCCTACAGGCTCAAAAGAACTTACTTCAGGTTGAGATGGTCCTCCTGTTAGCGCTAATGAAACAGATGGGAACATGATTTGAAAGATAAATGTTACTAAAAAGTATATAGCAATCATTTTTCTTCTTTGTCCTCTTATTGTCATAAGGTTATAGTTTTTAATATTGGTGTTTTTTCTATGTCTTCTTTTCTAAATGTTAGTTCTTGTAGACCTAGTCCTAAAATTCGATCTAAGAACACGATTTTTTTATCCGTTTTAGAGCTATAATTCTTAAAAGCTATCAATACATTGTTATGGTTAAGTGCTCCATAGTTTCTTTCAAAATGATATAAGCTGCTAACTAATGTGTCATTATTATCTATTAGTAAAATGTCTTTGTCAAATTCATTTAAAAAGTATTGAAGTCTAGCTTCGTTTTCTTCTTGCATTGTGGGTGAGTTGGTTAAAATGTTCCCTGTTTGCTTAGACTGTACTTTTATCTTAAAATATTGCAAGCCCTTTTTTCGCTCTTTAATTTTATCATATTCATTTTTGGTTAGTTCTTTTCCTTTAGCCTCCTTTGCAATCATATACTCCAAAGGCTGATAGTGTACTTCCCAAATAAAACGTTCATTTTCTACGCGTTGAATTAACCCGTTCGTTTCGTCTGAAACCCACTTATGTAATTGCTTCCCTGTATAGGTTTTCTGGCAAGAAGAAAGCATTATTGCAGTTAAAATGATTATATGTATGTACTTTAAGATCCCCATCCTAGTATAGATTTAAAGTGGCATTTTAAATTTTAAAAACCATTTTTCTTCTCTTCCGTTTTTTATCTCAAGTGTATATATTTCTCCTTGACCAGCAAGGCTACTAACATCTAGTACTCTTCTGTTACTTCCGTAACTCGAAATTAAACTTTGTGATAATGTAATGGCTACATTTTTTGAATCATATATTGTGTAATCTAATTGAAGATCTTGATCTACATATTCTTCATCATACATAAACCGAAGTTGTTTATCCGCTAGTATAGAAACATAACTCCCATCTAATTGTTTAGTTACAGGAGTGAATGTGGTAACAAGTTCAGGTATGGCAAATGTTATACTAAGTTTTGGCCTTTTTAATGGATCTGTGTGATCAGAACCATAGAAAAATTGAGATCGGTATGGACCATTGTATTTTAACTCATAAAATAAACCATTATTTTCATGTGTTAGGTTAATTTGATCTTCAATAACATTGGTAATATCAATTGTTTTTGTGTATTGTGCTGTAACAGTACTTCCTGAGGTTCCTTGTGATGAGATTTCTGCAACAGGAGTACTTTCTACATTTACAGTAGTATTGTCTGAATAAAATGAATTATAAGTTACAGTGTGTTCTTTCCACAATACACCATTCTTAATTCTTTTAATCAATACTTCATTATGAACAGAAGGGTTAGTTGATGCTATATATCTGTAATAATAACCATATAAAGTTAAGTTAGCTGTTATTGATGTTGACTGAGATAAACCATTGTATTCAAATTTTGTTATTCCTTTTCCTACATCAGGTAATCCACTCCATGTCCCCCAAAAAGGGACCATGTTAGCGTAGTTTCCATAGTTCGTGTTAGCAACATGAGCATAACCAGGTTTATCTACTCTTCTAAGGGCTGCGTCGTTACCAAATGTTCCGTTAGGTTGAGCTAAAAGCGTTGTAGTAGTTCCATATTTTCCTATCCAGAAATAAGTGTAAATATAATTGTTGGTATCAGGGTCTAGAGCATCTTCGACTTTTAAATAATAAACTCCCTCATTTAACCCTGACAATAATGAGTTGTTAGTTCCCAATACGGTAAAAGTATTGTCATACCATGTGTAATTATAGTTCGAAGAACCAGATCCATTAGTTACGTATACTTCGATTGAAGCATCAGCATTATCAACTACATGAGTTACCTCATAAGTGTATTGAAGTTGAGAGTATCCAATGGATATGTATAATGTTGTTAATAATAGGGAAACTATTTTTTTCATTGTTATAAATAATAGAAGTTAAAGAGTAGTATGATTAGTTATTGTTGTCTAATATATGGCGTATACTTAATTCCTTGAAAATCTTCAACTGTAACTTCATAAAAGTAAACTCCTTGAAAGTGGTCTCCAGCATTTCCTGTTAATCGCAACCCTTCTCTAGTAAATGTTGTGTCTGATTGAGCCTGAGTGTATACATAATGGTTACCCTCAAAAATGTCATTACCTTTAAATGTGCTTCCTATTTTTACATGGATTTTATTGACATTAACAGTATCAATGAGGTTAACGGCAAATCGTATATTGTATAAAGTATCTCCTTGAGGGGTTAAAGAGGAAGGGACAAAAGATGTTAAGTTTTCTAGGCTAGCTACTTTGCTTTGGTTATTTTGCGAAACCCCTGAAAAAGACAGCGCTATGAAAATAATAAATAGTAATGAGTTTAAGTTTTTCATAAAAAATATTTTTGGGTAAAGTTAAAGATGTTTTTTTTATTGAAACATGTTTTTTGTCATGTAAATGATAGTTTTTTTTAGTTTAATAAGACTAAACACTTATTCACAATCAGTATTTAATCGTGTTTTTTTAGTAGAACTATTGGTTAAAAAAACTGTACAATATGTTTTTTATATGATTGTTTAATTCTCTATCCATCAAAACTACATGTTTAGGACGTAGTTTTTTTACGTTGTAATAAATTTCAGGCAACTTGAAGCTTTATGTAGTTCTTCATAGACATTTGAAAGTTCTTCTCCTTGTGCTTATATACCAAGTCCAACTAAAATATGGTAACAACTTCTTAAAGTATCGTAAGATTTGTATGAGGCTTTTCCTGATTAAGTTTAGCTATATGATTTATAGCTCTAATAATTTGCCTTCTTGTTTCAATAACATTCGATGTCTTAATATTAATTATTAAAGAATCTTTACCCTTTTCACTAAAAGCAAATTACCACACTAAACAAGCTTTTCAAAACCTAATCTTCCCTGATGGAATTAGCTACACTCGAAAATTAGACCAATATCGAACCACTAGAATAAATTCTTTTTTCGCTTTAACCCCTGAATTAACAAGGGATTTGAGAGAAAATGAAAAAGGAGAAATGACTAATATTAATCAAATCCCCTGTTGGGTGAGCCCTGAAGGGCTCCTCTAAACCATATTTTATTGACATCCTAACTATTTGTACCAACTTTTGAACCAACAAAATGATAAATTTAATTTTTATCAAACTACACACAACCATCTTAAAAAGGTACATAAACCACTATTACGTTTATTTATAAATAATAGTAAAAATATTGAATAACTTCTTTTCATAGGTGGTCATCTATAGTTTTTTAGTAACTTCCGTTCATATAATAGTTACCTGTAATTTAAGAAATGAACGAAACAGGATTTTTAATAAAAGAAATATTTGATCCCTACTTTGAAGCTCCGCTTGAGATATGGGAATCATTTGCTATTTTTTTAAAACGAAATTCCTACAAGAAAAATGAAATCATAAAAGAGGTCAACAAAAAAGAGAATAACCTGAGCATAATTACAAAAGGTTCGGCAGGTATTTTTTTGTGGAAAGAAAATTCTACCATTTGTCTTGACTTGTGCTATGAAAATGAATTTTTTGGAGATTATATGTCATTCTTAACTCAACAACCTACCGAGTTGTTTACTCAAGCAATTGAACCTACCGAAATACTTTCTATCTCATTTTCTGACCTAAATGAATTATATAATAGTTCTGCAATAGGGATAAATATTGGCAGAATAGCCTCCGAATCACTCTTCATTCACAAACAAACGCAACAAATAGATTTGTTAATGCTAACTGCAGAAGAGAGATATTTAAAACTTTTAGAACGTCAACCAGAAATTGTACGGAGAACCCCTCAAAAACATATAGCATCATACCTAGGAATTACACCAGAAAGCTTTAGTCGAATTAGGAAAAAAATTTCTCTTTAACTGTTTTCTTACCATATATCAAGTTTTTTTAGATGACGTAACTTGATCTTTGCATTATTAATATTAATTAAACAGAATAGATATGCAAAGAATGATAATAGCAACAATCATCACTCTGGTGGTGTCATGCTCAGCTCCGAGAGAAATTATTAAATCCAAAGACCTAAGCCCAAATTGCCACTGCGAAGGAAATGGAAATTACACAATTGTTATGGAAGCAGGAATGGGAAATTGGTCGTTATTCTATCAACCTGTTTTTCAGGAATTAAAAAAGAATACAAAAGTCTGCATCATTGATAGAGCTGGTTACGCAATGGATACCGTTTCCTCAAATGCAAGAGATGCAAAAACAATTGCATTTGAAATGAAAAAAATGCTTGAACAAAACAGAATTACTGACAACGTTATACTGGTAGGACATTCTTTAGGTGGTTTGCACGTAAGAATGTATCAATCCCTATTTCCTGAAAAAGTGAAGGGAATGATTCTTTTAGACGCTGCTCATCCAAATCAATTTGATCGTCTACCAAAAGCATTTCAAGAATTACAAAACCAGCAAGCTCAATCATTGGATAAAGTAATAAAGTTGGCTCAAAAAGATTATTTAAAATATAGCAAAGGAAAAATTCCAACATTTGGAATACCTGATAGTTTACTTTCGAATTACTATAAAGTTACGACTCAATCAGAATATTACTATTCAATGAAAATGGAAGTTTTGGAATTTAAAACCAGTTTAAACCAAGTTAAAAACCTCAATGATTTAGGTAGTCTGCCATTACTTGTTATTGGCTCTAATAGTAGTATGGAGGAGGCTATTCTTCCTGGAAAACTAAAAAAATATCCATTTGAAAAGCATAATAAAATTTGGCTCGAATTACAAGAAGAATTAAGCCATTTATCTTCTAATTCGACTTTCATTGAAAGTAACCAAAATCATTATTTGAATATTACTGATAGTGAACTTGTGATTGAACAAATAGTCATTTTTATGAATCAAAACTTTAAAGTCAAATGAAAATAATTACATCAATCCTTTTAGCTTTGATATTTACTAGTGGCATTTTATTACTATCAGGACAAACTCACAGAATAGGTATAAACGTTAGTGAAAATAGCTATATAAATTTTCAAATGAATTACCAATTGTTATTGTTGACCATTGCATTAGTCTCAATGGTTAGTTCATACATTCTCAATCCCGAAAGTTTTAAGTCGATAATGTCAATCGGAAATATATCAGCAACAGGAGAAGAACTAAAAATATTTGGAATTAAAAAAGGTGATAGTTGGCTAAAGACAGGCATTTCATTATCTGTTTTTATAAGTCTTACAACAGGAATATTTATGTACTTCCAACTTAAAGGACAAACCATTGATTACAGTTTATTGAAAACAGGTTTTCTTTGGATTATTCTATTCTCGTTAACTAATTCATTTTCGGAAGAAATGATTTTTAGAGTTGGAATAAATGGCCCATTAACAAATCTACTTTCTCCAAATAAAATATTTCTCATTTCTGCTGTTATTTTTGGCGTAGCACATTTTCAGGGTATGCCAAGTGGAATTATTGGAATAATGTTAGCAGGATTATTAGGTTATGTTTTAAGTAAGTCTATTCAAGAAACCAATGGAATATTTTGGGCTTGGGTTATTCATTTTCTACAGGATGTTATAATAATTGGTTCAATATATCTTATTAAAAGTTCATAGAAGAGTGAAAAAAGTGGGTAACACTATATAAAAACAATAACGGTTTTAGAAACCCAATAAAATAAGGGGCTACAAAAAAAACGCCCAATCCATAAGGGATTGAGCGCTTTACACAAGTGGGCCCTGAAGGGCTCGAACCTTCGACCCCCTGATTATGAGTCAGGTGCTCTAACCAGCTGAGCTAAGGGCCCCGAAAACAATGAAATTTTGTTTTGCGAGTGCAATTTTACATATTTGTATCCATATAAGCAACTGTTTTGTTATGAATATTCAAAAAAACATCAAAAATATTATCTTCGATTTGGGAGGTGTAATTCTTAATATCGACTATCATCTTACAGCCCAAGCTTTTAAAAATCTAGGAATCAAAGATTTTGATAGTATCTACTCTCAAGCGCAACAAAACAACTTGTTTAATGACCTCGAAACTGGTCAAATATCTCCACAAGATTTTAGAACTGCATTGAAAGAATATATCCCCCAAGCAACTGACCAAGAAATAGACCATGCCTGGAATGCTATGTTACTTGACCTACCTCAGGAAAGAATTGAGCTGCTTAAAGCGATCAAAGGGAACTATCGTATCTTTTTACTAAGTAACACCAATGCAATCCATATAAAGGCCTTTACAGCTTATGTGAACCAACAGTTTGGAACTGGCTTATTCGAAAATCTTTTTGAAAACCATTATTACTCAAGCGAAATAGGCCTTCGTAAACCTAATGCTAACGCTTTTCAATATGTCCTAGATCAAAACAACCTAAAAGTTGAAGAAACCTTGTTTATAGACGATTCCGTTCAACATATTGAAGGAGCTAAAAGTATTGGTCTATCAACAATTTGGCTTAATAACAAGCAAGAAATTACTTCGCTTTTTCTTGACAAATCTCTATCAACACACCATTAGTTGATTTCGGGTGTAGAAAAGCGATTCGCTTATTATCTGCACCATCTTTTGGCTGTGTATTGATTAATTTGAATCCCTCTTTTTCAAGACGTTCAATTTCTGCATCGATATCTGCAACCTCAAACGCAATGTGATGAATTCCTTCACCTTTTTTCTCGATAAACTTAGCTATAGGACTATCAGATCTTGTCGCTGCCAATAACTCCACCTTTGTTTCTCCTGTTTGAAAAAAGACAGTTTCAACCCCTTCTGATTCTACTTTTTCGGTTTTATAAGAATTGACATTCAACAACTTTGAAAACAACTCTTCTGAAACACTCATATCCTTAACTGCAATTCCTATATGCTCTATATTCTTCATAATTTTTTGCAAAAAAAATCCTCCAATACAAAATATTGAAGGATATAATTATTCTTTTATTTAATTGCTTACTTCTTATTCCAAACTTCTCCAGTTTTACTATCGTAGTTTACATAGTATAAACCTTTCTGTAAGTTCTCAACGTTAGGATTCTTTCCAAATCCTTTCTTCACTAAGTTTCCGTATGTATCGTATACTTCAAATAGTGTTTCTCCTGTAAAGTCTAACGTCTTACTCTTAGCACTAATCAACTTAATAACCTCAGTAGAACTTTGGTAAGTTGCCTTAGGTGACATTCTTTTCTTTCCAGTGTAATCGATTTGAACAACTCTAAATTTATTCTCTCCTGAAGTTGGAGTAATCTTAAACTCATAAGAGTTTTCAGAAGCTGTACCTTTTCCTTCAACTTCACCAATCTTGATGTATCTATTCCATCTGTACTGTTCAACTTGGAAAGTTAATTTTCCTTGCTCTCCAGTAGTTACCCACTTCAACACTTGATCATTCCCAACCTTAATACTCTTAGTTTCGAATGTACTTTTTGGTCTAAGAACTTCTGGGTTCAATACTTTTGGTTGACAATCATTCTTGTGAAAAATCTTAACAGTAACAGGATCTCCTACTTTTAATCCTTGTGTTGTAAAGTCAATGATAAAAGCACTAGACTCAACCTGATCTGTAGTAACATTATCGTTAATGGTCACCTTATAGGCACAAAAACCAACTCCCGAACTTCCATATGGGTTTTGAACGTAAAGATCAACCCCTTGGTAATGCCCTTCCAATATGATAACACCCTTATCTTGTCCAAAAGATAGTAGAGCGATAAACATTAATCCTATAAATAATAATTTACTCATCTGTATAAATTGGTTTTTAATAAATCAAAAACATCCTATTTTGGATTGACAATAATAGGACGATTTTTAGTAAAATCAAAATTAAATCGCCTTTTTTTAACAATTTTATCAAACTATAAACAACAGCACTCTTACACTAAGTTCTTAGCTATCAAATACTCAGCTATTTGAACAGCATTTGTTGCTGCTCCCTTTCTTAAGTTATCTGCTACAATCCATAAGTCTAAAGCGTTTTCTTGAGAGTTATCCTTTCGAACTCTTCCCACAAAAACACTGTCTTTATTTTGTGCATATAATGGCATCGGATAAAGATTTACATCAGGATTATCTTGCAAAATAACTCCTGGTGTTCCCGCTATCATTTTTCGCACTTCATTCACTTCAAAAGGGGCTTTCAAAGCAACATTTACCGCTTCTGAATGACCTCCTAATACAGGAACTCTGACAACAGTTGCCGTAATACGAATCGAGTCGTCACCATATATCTTTCTCGTTTCATCTACCAACTTCTGTTCTTCTGTTGTATAACCTGTTTCCAAGAAATCTCCTCCATGTGGCAAACAGTTCTTGTCTATTGGATATGGATAAACCATCTTCCCCTTTACTTCCTTTCTTTCGTTTTCTAATTGTTCAACTGCTTGTACTCCTGTTCCAGAAACCGACTGATAAGTTGAAATCACTAATCGATCTATCCCAAAATTTTCTTGCAATGCGCTTAGCGCCAAGACCATTTGTATTGTTGAGCAATTAGGGTTAGCAATAATTTTATCGTCTTCCCCTAACTCTTTTGCATTGATTTCTGGCACAATTAACTTTTTAGTTGCATCCATTCTCCAAGCAGAAGAATTATCAATTACAGTTGTTCCAACTGCTGCAAACTTTGGCGCCCATTCTCTTGACACTCCACCTCCAGCTGAAAAAATAGCAATTTCAGGTTTTAACTCTAAGGCCGTTTGCAATCCAACAACCTCCAACTCTTGATCGTTCCAATGGATTTTTTTCCCAACATTCCTTTCAGAAGCCACAGGTATCAATGCTTCCATTTTTATGTTACGTTCTTTTAAAACCTCTAACATAACACCTCCAACCATTCCAGTTGCTCCTACAACAGCTATTTTCATCGTTATATATTATTAATTATGCTATACAAAGATAGCGGATTGAATAGAAATAGTTCATTTTATTTTACTTAAAATAACTAGCTTTGTGTTCTCTTATTTTTTGAATGCCATTAATTAAAACCATATCTGATACTATTTTTTGTTGGAAGAATGAAGAATCTCCTAGTGAACTACTTCAACAACTCAACAATCAGGCCATACATCAAAATAAGGTTCGAGCATTTAAATCTGAAGACCGCATCAAACAGTACTTAACCAATCGTATTCTTGTTCAAAACATTCTTGGTGATTACGACATCAAAAAAGGAAAAAACAACAAACCCTATGTTGAAGCTGCTGGTATTGAAATTTCATTTTCTCATAACCAAGACTATACCATACTCATGGTCGACAAGGTTCCCTGTGGGGTAGATGTACAAGCTCCTACTGAAAAAGTTTTGAGAGTAAAAGATAAGTTTATCAACGTCAATGATTTCTGTTTTGAAAGTGAAGATATACAACTTCTATCCAAAATATGGTCTTGTAAAGAGGCTGCCTTTAAGCAGTTTGGAAACAGTGAAATCTATTTAAAACCAAACATTAGCATTATTCACCAAGTAGAAGAAAACATCTTCGAAGCGCTTGTTACAATAGATGGCGTGCCTCACCAAACTTTCTTAAAACAAGTTGATATTGAAAATAATTATTTACTTTATACCATTAATTGAAAAGAAGAATGTCAATTTTAGCAGAAATAAAGGAGAGTATCGTTGAGCAAAAAAAATTATTGGGTATTTTAATTGACCCCGATAAATATACCAGTACTCAAGAGATAGAGTCTACAGCTATGGCTTTAAAGAAAGTCAATCCAGATTATGTTTTTGTGGGAGGAAGCTTAATTAACAATGCTTTATTTGAGCAAACCATTTCAGTATTAAAAGAACAACTGAACATCCCTGTTATCATTTTCCCAGGCAACAACCAGCAAGTTAATACTAACGCAGATGGAATCTTACTAATTTCTTTGATATCTGGTCGCAATCCTGACTTCTTAATTGGACAACATGTTAATGCTGCTTTTCAATTACAAAAGAGTCAGTTGGAACTTCTTCCTACGGGGTATTTATTGATTAATTGTGGACACCCAACTTCTGCTCAATACATGAGTAATACCACCCCGATTCCATACACCAAAAATAATATTGCAGCAGCTACGGCATTAGCGGGAGAACAATTGGGCTTATCTCTATTTTATTTAGATGGAGGATCTGGAGCTGACCAACCAGTTTCACCCGAAATGATAAAAACAGTAAAGTCAACCTTATCTTCACCGTTAATCGTTGGAGGAGGAATTAGCACAAAAACCCAATTAGAGACAGCCTGGAATGCTGGAGCAGATTTAGTCATAATAGGGACAGCTTTTGAGAACAACCCCAACTTATTTGAGTAATTCTACTTGAATAACTGACAAGAATGACATTCCTTATCCTTATTAGCTGACAGAATGACCTCATACAAGCTATGGCAAAAAAATTGATTAAACGAAATTTAGAAAAATTCTTATCGAAAATGAGTACAAAAGAGACGAAACAAGAGATAGAGGAGCAAGAGGTAAAAAACGAAGCTCAAACAGAAGAAAATATTGACAATACAAAAGAATCAACTGTAGAGACAGATGAAACTTCAATAATAGAAAAATTAGAAGCAGAGAAAAAAGACTTAAATGATAAGTTCTTACGTTTATTCTCTGACTTTGATAACTTTAGAAAACGAAGTGCTAAAGAAAAACTAGAAATTACTAAAACAGCTAGTTCTGGAGTAATTAAAGAGTTACTTTCTGTTGTTGATGATTTTGATAGAGCAATAGAAAACAACGAGAAGTCTGAAGATATCGATGCAATTAAAGAAGGTTTTTCTTTGATTCACAATAAATTCTACAACATTCTAAAGAACAAAGGGTTAGCTGAAGTAGAAGCTAAAGGAGAAACTTTTGATGTTGATAAGCACGAGGCTATTACACAAATTCCTGCTCCAACAGAAGAACTAAAGGGGAAAGTGGTAGACGTTATTGAAAAAGGATATGCATTAAATGAAACAATTATCCGTTTTCCAAAGGTGATTGTAGGACAATAAGCCTACTTAATCTTGCAATTAAATTATGAGTAAAAGAGATTATTACGAAGTATTAGGCGTTAGCAAAGGTGCGAGCGAGTCTGAGATAAAAAAAGCTTATCGTAAGATGGCTATTAAATATCATCCAGACAAAAATCCTGATAATAAGGAAGCAGAGGAGAAGTTTAAAGAAGCCGCTGAAGCATATGAAGTGCTAAGTGACAATCAAAAACGTCAACAATACGATCAATTTGGTCACGCAGGAATGGGTGGCGGATTCGGTGGAGGTGGATTCGGCGGAGGCGGAATGAACATGGAAGACATCTTTTCTCAATTCGGAGACATCTTTGGTGGTGGATTCGGAGGAGGAAGACAACGTCGTGGTCCTCGAAGAAGAAAAGGATCTAACCTTAGAGTCAAAATAAAACTAACGCTTGAAGACATCGTTAATGGTGTTGAAAAGAAAATTAAAGTCAATAAATTAGTCGCTGCCGAAGGTGTTGAGTTTACAACTTGTACAGCCTGTGGAGGGACTGGACAAATTACAAGAGTAACCAATACGATATTGGGTGCAATGCAAACGGCATCTACTTGTCCAACTTGTCAAGGAACTGGGCAAATCGTAAGCAAGCGTCCAGATGGTGTTGATGCTAACGGTTTGGAACGTAAAGAGGTCGTAATTCCTATCGAAATTCCACCTGGTGTTGAAGAGGGTATGCAGTTAAACGTTCAAGGTAAAGGAAATGATGCTCCTGGAGGAGGAATACCTGGTGACTTAATCGTTGTAATAGAAGAAGTTGAACATGAGAAACTGAGAAGAAACGGTAACGATATTCACTACGATTTACACTTAAATTTTATTGATGCTGCATTAGGAACAGAACTAGAAGTTCCCCTTGTTCAAGGTAAGGCCAAAATCAAAGTAACTCCTGGAACACAAAGCGGAAAGATTTTAAGATTAAGAGGTAAAGGAATTCCTGAATTGAATGGATACGGTAAAGGTGACCAATTGATTAATATTCAGATTTGGACGCCTCAAAACTTAACAAAAGACGAAAAGAAAGCTCTTGAAAAGCTTAGAGAAAGTGATAATTTCAAACCAAACCTCAATAAAGCCAAAAGCTTTTTTGACCGTGTAAAAGAACACTTTAGCTAATGCGACTATTTTTGATATTTTCATTGGGTGTTTTTATTTTAACTTCTAGTTCTTGTAGAAGAAATGGAAGTGATGAGCGCGCATTAAGAATATGTAATTGTTATGACCAAATCCATAGTGAAAGCGTCTTAACTAGCGATGAAGTCGAACTTCAAAAAAAAGTAGATGCTTGTAATGAACTTTTTTCTAATACACTATCTACTTTAGATGCTAATGAAAAAGAAGCTTTTATGAAAGCTTACAGAGAATGCCAAGAAAATTAAATCGAAAAAATAAGTACTATGAAAATTGCTATTGGAAGTGATCATGCTGGTTTTGAGCTAAAAGCTGTCATCACCAAACACTTAACAGACAACAAAGGTTTTGAAGTTAAAGACTTCGGGTGCTATTCTGAAGAAAGTATGGACTACCCAGATTCTGCCCACCCTGTTTGTGAAAGTATTGAAAAAGGAGAAAGTCAACTTGGGGTCTTGATTTGTGGAAGTGGAAACGGAATTGCTATGACGGCAAATAAACATCAAGGTATTAGAGCTGGACTAAGCTGGACACCAGAAATTGCAGAGTTAGCTCGTCAACATAATGCTGCTAACATTTTGGTTTTACCAGCCCGCTTTATTAGCCAAGAATTAGCCCTTGAAATTGTAGAACGATTTTTTAACGCTGAATTTGAAGGAGGAAGACACCAAAGAAGGGTAGACAAGATTGCTTGCTGCTAAGCAAATAAAATGGATAAAAAAAAGCCCAATGTGATTAACATTGGGCTTTTTTATGCGCTATAATTAATGCGCTTATTTATTCTTTAATAAATCTCTAATCTCTCCTAACAATACTTCTTCTTTAGATGGTGCTGGTGGAGCTGCTGGCTTCTCTTCTTCTTTTTTCTTTGTTTTGTTATAAGCCTTAACAATCATAAACAATACAAAACCTACAATAATTAAACTAATAATTGAATCGATCCACTGTCCATACATAATTGCGTTTTCTGGTTTAGCTGCTGTAACGATAACATCTCCGTCTTTCACTTCAGCTACTGCTTCACTAAGAACATACTTCATATCCGCGAAGCTAACCCCTCCTGTAAAGATTCCAATAATAGGCATCATAATATTACTTACAAAACCTGTTACTACAGCTTTAACAGCTCCAGCTAAAATAACAGCTACTGCTAAATCAATGACATTTCCTGTCATTATAAAATTCTTAAACTCTTTTAACATTGTTTTTTAATTTTAAGTGTTAATTGCATTAATTTCTGGATGCGAATATATTTTTATTTTAATAAAATCACAATTTGCAGGATATTTTTAGCACTTTACTGCAACCTTTTAACAAAAAACTAACGTATATACCTACCAATACTTCATGAAATATCGCCTATGAGATTGTTCTTCGTCCTATTTATATTTTTTATCTTGAGCATTTTATCTATTCATGCACAACAAGATTTAGGGCTTTATTATTTGGACAATGTACAACAGGTACAACAAACCAACCCAGCTATTCGGCCTAAATTTGATTTAAACATTGGTGTACCTGCGCTATCGGGAATCTATTTGAATCATTTTAACACCGTTTTCACTCCAAAAGCTTTATTTCAAAATGCAGATCCCACAATCATAATCCCAACGAATGGGGCACTCCCAGAATTAAGAACTCAACACCTGAAACGTATGTGGACCAATCGCAACTACATTGGGCTACACGCTAAGTTAGACCTCATTCATTTTGGGTTTAAACTTCGAGAAAACTATGTTAATTTTAGCATTACTGAGAATGCTTCTGCTCGTGTTACACTTCCAGGGGACTTGCTCGAATTTCCAATCAGAATAACTGAAGACTACACACAATTTGATGGAAACACTCAAAGCTTTAAAGGCTTTAACCTTCACCTCAACCATTATAGAGAATACGGAGTTGGTATTACTCATCCACTAAATGATTATATGAATATTGGAGTAAAACTGAAGTATTTATATGGAATGGAAAATATTGACACTCGAAAAAACACCATAACTGCAACCTATTCATCGCAAGACCAAACGATTACTACTGATGGAGAAATTAAGATTAATTCTTCAGGTATTTCTGACGCTGGAAACCAATCTGCGATGGGGTATTTATTTGGAAAAAAAAACAGAGGACTGGGATTAGATCTTGGAGTAGAAACCGAATTTGATGACAAAACTAAATTTTCATTAAGTATAACTGATATAGGGTTTATACGTTGGAAATCTAACAATAGAAACCTCATTGCTTCTAATGGTGAAATTGGAGATCAAGTACTCGATTTATCAGAACAAATATTTTCGAGTCCAACCTACAGCCAGGACTCTATAGATGCTATTCTCAATGATATTTCTAATGATATTAGTGGTGACGGAATCTATAGTTTTAATGAAAACAAATACACAACTTTATTGATTAGTCAAATCTATTTTGGTGGAATAAGAGAACTGTATAGTACTCCCAAGTTAAGTGGTAAAGCTAGTGCATTATTACATGCTGAGGTCTATAATTGGAGAATTCGTCCATCCTTAACTTTAGCTTATTACCAAACTGTAGGAAGGTGGTTACAGCTCACCGCTTCCTATTCATATATCAACAGAGACTTTAAAAATTTAGGAGCTGGATTTACGGCAAAACTTGGTCCTTTCCAATATTATTTACTAGTTGACAACTTACTCCCTTTAAGACGAACGAAAATTCAAGTTGGAGATGATAGCGATGCAATTCCTTACCCAAAATTTAGTAAAACACTTCATCTAAAAACGGGAATCAATTTAGTATTTTCTAAACGTAAGAAAAATAGTCGATATTTTAGGGACTCTAAAGGGAACCCTACTAAATTTAGGAAAGACACATATAGCTGTCCAACGATGTAAAGCAGAAATTTCTTCCCTATTGAAGTGGCTATATTTTTCATATATTCGCTGGCTTAAACATTATTGATAATGCGCTATATTTTGTTACTGACTATCCCTCTTATTGTTTGGTCTTGCAGGCCCAATAAAAACATTGCTAAAACCAAAAAGGTGAAGGTTGTTGATCGTTATAATTACATTCAAAAACCAACCGATAAAAGTGTAACGATTGCTTGGGTAACACAAGAGGCTTCACATGGTCAGATTAGATGGGGGACAAATCCTAACAAGTTATTTAATAGTATTAAAGACTCTGTATTACTTCAGAAGCATGCCTTCGAATTAACTGGACTAAGTCCTAACACTAAATACTACTACCAAACCAACGCTAAAAACAGCAAAATTGATTATTTCTATACCGCCAAGCGAAAAACGGTAACAGATTTTTCCTTTTTACATTACGGTGATTGTGGAACCGATAAGCCAGTGCAAGACTCCATTGCTAAACTGATGGAGAAACAAACTGTAGATTTTGGTTTAGTTGCTGGAGATGTTGATCAGGATAATGGGTACAATTATGATGAAGTCTTTTTTAAAAAATATAAAAATATGCTCAGCCACAATTGTCATTATACAGCAATTGGAAATCACGATGGCTATTATAACGAGGGGTATACCTACTTAGACGCTTTTCATCTACCTGTCAACAATGGAAGAAAACCTTCTGAACGCTACTATTCTTTTACTTGGGGAGATGCCAAATTTATTTGCTTAGATTCTAACTATGGAAGGGGCGTTCCAAAAGGAGAAGGCGTACAAAGTGATGCTCAGAAAGAATGGTTAGAACAAGAATTAAAATGCAATGATAAGAAATGGGTTTTTATCTATTTTCATCATCCCGCATATACGGTTGCGTGGACAGGAGATTATTATCTACCAATAGGCTTTTTTAAGTACAAAGGATCTTACAAAATGCAAGAAGACTGGATGCAACTCTTTGACAAATATGATGTTGACTTTGTGCTTACAGGACATTCTCACTGTTATCAACGTGGCGAATATAAAGGGACTCAATTTGTTTTATCAGGTGGAGCAGGAACAAGTGATGATGTAAAGGGTAGTTTCTTTCACGGAATTGATCGTATTCACGTCAAGAAAGACAGTACAGGGAAACGCATCAAAAGAAAAATTAGAAGAACACCTGAAGACAGTGTATATATTGCTGGCAAAAAAGTAGAAGAATTCTACAATATTCCTTCCATCTTTCCTACTGTCGACATTTTAATTAGACAGAGTAATTTTATTCGTTTTGATGTCAAAAAAGACACTGTAACATTTACAGCCTTTAACGAAAAAGGGCAAATCATCGATACACAAAGTGTTACTAAAGCCACTCATTATTTAGCTGACATTACTGTTGAAGGAAACATACTAAAATGCAATAGAGGGGCCAATCCTAACTGGTTTTTAGACGGCATTAGTATGAATGAACAGACTCAAAAACTCTCCATTACAAAATCTGGTATTTACGAGGTTGAATTTACCGACGATCGTGGATGTAGGATTTTGTCTGATGCTGTAGAAATTAAAAAGTAAATATGGAATATAGCTACTCCCTGGATAACTGAGCATTGGTTATAGCGATGAAAACAATCCTAGGGAGCAACTATAAGCTTTCCATATTTTTTTAATTTAACCGACAGTAATTTCTTTCTACTACGTCGACTTACAAGTTTACACTACCAAAGGAAAGGATAAAAAGCTTTACATGGTTTCATTTTTCGGTGAACAAAAATTCTAACAAGATGAACGACATCTTATAAAGAACCTCAACAAACTAATTGCTTGTTGAGGCTATTCTTTAATCTAACATTAATTGTGTTACTTGAGCCGTATTTCTTGCCCATTGCATATCATACACTTCATCAGCTTTCTCTTTGTCTTCGACAATAACCAAGTTTTGTGCATCTGCTTTCAATGCAAGTAACCTACCAATAGTAAACTTAGAATCTAACTTTTTCAATAGAGCTTCTACTCCTTTCAAATCTAAGTTTTGAACAACTTGTCCATCAAATGGCAACTCTAACCAAATCAGCGTTCTGTTTTGAACATCTAAAACACCAAATACTAAACCTTTAGTATTTCCTTGTGTAACACGTACTTGATGCTGCACACAAGAAGAATCATAAGCTACCCCTGTAGTCTCAGATATTCTCATTGGATACTTACTGTTCATCCACCCAACAACTAGATTTGGTGAAATACTACCATTAGAATAAGCATTACAGGTAAAGCTTACATAGCTTGCGCCTTTTTTAGCTAGTTCATCTACATTGATGTCGATATACTCAGCTGTTCCTACCATATGAGGAATTTGCTGGATATCTCCACTATGCTTACAACCAGTTATTCTCAAGCTAGCGTATGAACAAAACTCAGTAGTATTTTTATATGCTACTCTACAGCTTAAATCCATATCTAAATGTTGTGCTTTTAACCCTTTACCCCATTGCATAAACAATCGAACTGTATCTCCTTCTAACTCAAACTTTGTTCCCATCAATGCAGATGGTAAGTCCTGAACTGTTTCACTTCTATCTCCTATCGACAATGGAATATTATACAAACCTGAGTCAATATAGATTGTTTTGTTTTTATTCGTTACAGTTGCAAACCGCTTTTTTAAGGTTTCTAAACATAACTCTTCAACCTTTATTTGCATCATGTGTAGAGCCTCATCCCTATACAAAGACAAATATTTATTCGGTAGAATTCTTTTACTTACCCCACCTAGAGTCTTAACCATTCGGTTTTGACTTTTATCAAAATACAATGGCGCATACATCGTTAATGTATACAACAAACGTGCTGGTATTTTATGACTAACCTCAGAGAAATGCTTTAAAGTTACTTCATCGCCAAACCATAACATATTTGAAAATAAAGAACGAGCAAACAAACCAGGTCTTTCCTTTAACAACTCAAAAGTACTTTCTTCATCATACTTCAATTTGTAATAGCTCACATGACCCGCCCAAACATCATATTTCTGGTTGTAAAAAACATCCAACAATTGGGCTAACTTTTCAAACCCTTTACGCTTACTGTATTCAGCTAAACGTAACGCTCGAATCATCCTTACCCACATCCCTCTTTTTGGGTGCATTTGCTCACAACTTTTCGCTACAGACAATGGTAAATTGTTTAACCATTCAGCAACCATTTTGCACTCTTGTCTTGTATACTTCAACTTTAAATCTTCAACTGATTTAATTTTTGCTGCTTCACTAGTATCTAAAACTGGATGCAAATGCTGGTTATTTTTAGTGATACGTTTAATAATGACTTTTGGCTCTACCAACTGCAAAAACCCTGTATGTTCATACCATAAATATCGTAACACGTCTGTAGGTGATTTTAAGAGTTCTTGAACCTCAGAAGATCTTCCTAATTCCACTAAATTTTGAATGATGACCATTTGTGTTTCTTTTATCGTAACCTCAACATCTTTAGGGAACTCTAATTCCGTTATCAACACTTTTAGACTATCTATTTGAGTAGCATCTAATGCTGTTTTTGATTGCAATAAATCCTTGTAAAAAGCTTTTAAATCATCCTCAGTCCACAACTCAAGAACTTTCATTTTGCTCCCTTGTCCCTCTAATTCTAGTTCACCAAATTCGAATGGTGTACCGCAAAAAGGACAACCATTATAACGTTCTAATGGAAATGTATTTTCAGGAATCACATGCCCACAAGCTAACTCTGTTCCTTTATTCGATTTGACCAAATTAGTAAACCATGTTACAATATGGTCTAAACGAGTCTCTCCTGTAGGCTTTCCCCATCCTTTGACTAAAGGCGTCCAATTTTTTTCAACACCAGTTATTTCTTTTAAGTATTTTAAAATCGTCAGCTTGTCTTTCGGAGTTAAAGCATTTACAGCATGTAATAACTCCTCTGAAAAAACAAATCCCATTTTGCTTGCCTGAGCAACTAATGATGATGTTGTCTCATTTATTTTTGTGAATGTGTTCTTAGCAGGAACAACTATTGCTCCTTGTCTTAAACTAACTTTTACGATTTCATTTTTCATATTCTTATTCTTTATTTATTAAATCAGGTAATTCTGTTTCTGTGTTCTATTTGTCCTAAAGATTGAAGTAAGAAACAATTGACCTTAATTCTATGTGATAATTAACAAACTGCCCTCAAAGGGTAGGGTTCGAACCTACATTTTCCAATATGAAGTAAGGTTGTTTTGACCACAAAATGTTATATTGTCGGACAGGTGGGATTCGAACCCACGACCCGGGCGTAAAAAGCGCGAAGTAAGTTTACTTTGGCCATCGGTTGGCAATTAAAAAACTGACCTGCTCTACCAACTGAGCTACTGTCCGAAATAGTGCAGGTAATTGTTTAAGTATAATCATTGAAAGTGAGTTGAAGTAACTTAAACTTGACCTTTTCTATTGTTGGAAGAACGTTTTCTTCCTTTTGACAGTTCAAAGGTTAAAACAAACTACGCAGTCTTTTTGCGCAATAAAAAAACTTTCTATTTTTTTATTTTATTGTTGTATCATCACTCTTCTTTGCTTTTTTCTTTTTTGGCATTTTAGTTTTTATTCTAGCTTTAATACTTTGGATGTCATCTATCAAATGATCACTATATGCATTCTTTTTAGCTTCTTTTAAAGTTTTCAATGCTTGATTATATGCCTTTCTATATTCCTGCAAAATTGCCTTTTTCAAATACAATCGTCCTTTTTCTATTCCTTTAAGCGTTAATGCAAAATCAATTAAACGCTTTGCTTCATCAAAATCTTCATTGATCATTAAGACATCAGCGTAATAGAAATAAACGTCAAAAGCATAAACATCTATACTAATTGCTTCACTATAATATGCTTTGGCCAATTCATAGTTCTTAAACACATCGGCTTGGACTCTTCCCATTAAGCATAGTGTCATTGGAGATTTATCGTCCATGGAGTAAGCATACTGCAATGCTTCCACAGTTCCTTCCAAATCATAAGGATAGCTATCAATAGCTTTGATTAAATAGGCATTTATTTGTTCCATATTTCTTTTCTTAATTCATTTTTCAGATGATTCCGCTCTTTTTTATAGCGGTTTTTCTGAGTTTTATTCTTTTTAAAATCTGTTCCGTTAATTTTTCGAACAGGATTTCCTCTTTGCAGGTTTAAATGGTTTTCCCAAGTTGATTGAACTCTTTTTTTGAGTTCTTCTAACTGTTGCTCATAAAACTTCTCAGTGAGACGAGCTATTGCTATTTTCTTATTTTGATGCTGAGAACGTGTATCCATAACTGTTACTGAGACTCCACTTTTTTTATGTATGGCTCGAACAGCAGAACTGACTTTATTGACATGTTGTCCTCCAGCACCTTGACTTCTCATCGTCTGAAATTGAACACTGCGTAAATCCAATTCTGTAAGCATTTTCTCTTCTAATAGAAAAACACCTATAAACCAATTTTTTCGTTTATGCATCTTTCGGTATTGGCTCTTTCCTACCCATTGGATAGTCCCTACCCAAGTTTCTAAAAACTTGGATAAGTCCTTTCCTTCTATAGCAACAGTTGCAGATTGGAGTGTACCGTTTTCAAGACCCTCTGTTCGATGTAGAACAGTATGCTTAAAGTTTTCTTGTTTACACTCTTCCAATATTAATTTCAATACCTGAGCGACAACAAAGCTGCATTCTACTGGACCTCTTCCTGCTGTTATTTGTATCAATTGCTTCATCATTTTTTTCCTTTATCCATTCTTACAATTCTCGGAATAAACTTCCCTACGACTTCAACTAACTCCAACTGATTCCCCATCACTTTATCAATATCTTTATAAGCCATAGGAGCTTCGTCTAATCCACCACTAATCAATGTCACCTTATTCTCTTTGAGTACTTTCTTCATTTCGCTTTTAGTAAAATTCTCCATACATTTTCTTCTAGAGAACACTCTTCCTGCTCCATGTGACGCACTTTCTAAGCTGTTTTTGTTACCACGACCTCTAACAATGTAACCTGGTGCTGTCATAGATCCTGGAATAATTCCCAACTCTCCTTTTCTTGCTGGTGTTGCTCCTTTTCTATGCACAATTGTTTCTATTCCATTTACAGTTTGCTTCCAAGCAAAATTGTGTAGGTTTTGCACTTTTCCAACAGCTCTTACCCCAAGTAATTTTGCGATTCTAGCATGAATATCATCGTGACAAGCTTTGGCATAATCTCCTGCCAAACTCATAGCTGCCCAATATTCTCTACCATCGTGAGAGTCCATGTCTAACCATGCTAGATGCTGAACCTGCTTAGGTAAGGGGCATTGCTTTTCGGCTAAACGTGTATAATGCATTGCTATATTTGCTCCTAAGCCTCTAGATCCACTATGGGACAACAATCCAATATATCGTCCTAAAGGCAAATTCCATTCATTATTTTCATCAGTAATATCAACCTCTCCAAACTCTACAAAGTGATTTCCACTACCAGATGTTCCAAGCTGTTTATATGCTTTTTCTTTTAAACGCTTTACCACATCAATGCTTTGAAATTCATCTCTATAGAAGATATCATGATCATGCAGTTTTTTATGAATCTCCTTTGGTCCAAACTTCGTATGCTCTTTTAAAATATTTTCCAAAAATTGTCTTTTACCATCAATATAGGTCGCGTTAATTGGAAAAATACTTAAACACATACTACACCCTATATCTACACCTACCCCATAAGGAATAATTGCATTTCGAGTTGCTAAAACTCCTCCTATTGGAAGACCATAACCGCTATGTGCATCTGGCATCAATGCGCCTGCTACAGCTACTGGCAATTTTAACGACTCAAACAATTGATGCTTAGCTCCATCTGATATTTCATTTTCACCAAAGATCACATAAGGTGCTCTTTGAGGATTTAGCTGATGACGTACTGTTTTTTCTTTTTGTAATAATGCTTCAATAATTTTACCCCAAAACGGATCTAGTCGGTACGCTTCTGGAGTTTTCATTACTTCTTTTAATTCGTTGATTACTTTTTCTTTCTTTTCTTTTTTCTTGTATCGATTCAAATGCCCTATGGCAATATTTATCGAGTTATTTTTAGGGAATCCCAATTTAATTAGGTCTTTCCCAGATATTTTATTTTTCATTTTGCAATTCTTTAGTGCTCATTGTTATAAGTTTTAACCAGCTGAGCTAATTTATTTTTTACCGAAAGTTTATCTTTTTTATATTTTGAAAGTCCCCAGTCTTTATACTTACCTCCTTTCCAATAAGTGTTATAGTAACCTGCTTTATTGAATCGTTGCTCTATCAAATCTCCTCTACTCTCTAGCGCTGGATCTATGATTTTGGTATGTGTAACATAAGCTCGTCTATATCTAATTTTATAAACGTTCTTGGGAATTCTAACATAAAATCGCGTTCGGAATTTTCGTTCTATTTTGTATTGGAAAGGTGTACACAAACGCTGCGCTTTTTTACCCAAGCGATTAAATTGCTTTTTGCTGATTGTAGGAAGACCTCTATAGATGCAATATTTGGAAACTTGTTTATCCCATGCTTTCTCGCAATCTAATTTGGTCTTTCCCCAAAAAACATGATCAATTAGCTTATAAACCTCATGTATTGCCTCTTGATTTTTGTACCGATCAAGGTTTTCTGTTAACACAATTTCCTTATACCAGCCATGTCTTATGGGTTTTTCTAATTTAGCATATCCCAATGCTACTTTAGCTTCCCAGATTTTTCTTCTTTCCTTTACTAAACTTCGAACTTCTTTCCCTCGTTTCGTTTTGATGTGTTTGGATTTCATTCAACTTTTCATTGACATAAAATGAGCTAAGATTTCGAACTTCCTATTCGAGTTCCTAGTTGAAATTCAGCCGTCACATTCTTGCTGAATATCTACGATTTAAATTGATATTTCATTTTTCTAATTTTTGAGTGTTTGTTAACTTTTAACTTGTGAAGTTGTATCAACAACTTCATTCTTTTGTATTAAAAGTTTGAGAAAGAATTGTTTAAATGATTAATGATCTAAAAACAAAAAAGTCCGAAACTTTTACTACAGCTTCGGACTTTTCATTTATTTAGATTTTATATTTTCTATTCTGAAAATTGTGCCCAAAGCATTCCTTTTGCATCGAATGCAATTGGATTTTGTATTTTAATTGAATTAAACATTTTGCTTTGGTTTTTTATTTGGTTTTGTAAATTCCCCCTTGGAATTCTTCTGCAAAGATAATGTCAGGATTTTTATTTTTCCAAACTTTTTTTGAAAAAAACAGCTAACTTTTTTCTTACTACGAAGTAGTAGATTTATTCTAAAATCCAAATTATTGAACGAAATTTTAAGTTATTCCATCAATTTTCTATGCATTTTTATTTTCAGAAGAGGTATTACCTCTCTTTCTTTTTCTCTTTTTCCATGGTGCATTTTTCTGCCAATCACCTGCCATAATACTTCCATAAGGAAGAACTTCATCAATGACTTTTCCTAATCCATATTCAGCCATTTGGTTTCTAACTGCCTCAGCATTTTTATATGCAGAAGGTAATTCAGTAATATCAATTTCATTAGAAAAAAATCGAACATCCAACCCCTTAGTTTCTTCTTCAAAAATAGACTCAATTGTTTGTTCACCTTTACTTCTTCTATGAGCTGATCTACTCATATTTCTCCCAGCTCCATGTGGAGCAAAACCTAAATTACTAGCTGTTGTTTCACCTTCTACTATTAACACTGGTTCAGCCATATTCAATGGTATTAATCGTGGTCCTGTAATATCTGGCATAAACTTGCTATCCAAAGGAGTAGCTCCTTTAGCATGGTAAAACAAATCACCATCCTTGAAAACAAAATTATGCTCATTCCAATATCTATTTTCTACAGTTCCGCCAATAGCTTCCATCGTTGCATCATGAATACAAACATGGTTCTGCTTTGTCCATTCTCTGACAATTTGTAATGCAGCCCAATAAGTTTTTCCTTCCTCAGTATCAAATGGAATCCAAGCATTTTGCTTTAATGTCCCTTTTGAAATAGTTCTTCTAAATCGATCGGCAATCGTCATTCCTTTTTTAAATAACCTTGCCCCAACACCTCTTGAACCATGGTGTGTTACCATCATCGTATTCCCTGTTTTCTTTGACTTACCAACAAATAAAAAATGGTTCCCATCTCCTTGAGTTCCAAGATGAGATCTGGCAACACTAATTGTTTGCTTATCGTTTAAATATTCATTTGATTCAAAAGCTTCTAATAATGCTTTAGGAAATCTAAATTGACTATTTCTATCCCTACCTCCATAACCAAAATGAGTCACTGAATGCGCTGCATCCAAGACTATTTTTGGATCTACTTTTCCAAAATCAGTTAACATTACCGAACAACAAATATCTGCTGAATGCATCCCTGGATGGATTGCATTTTTTGCTACAGCAACTCCCCCAACTGGTATTGTACCATCTGGTCCTGTTGGACATGCATCTGGCATAATTGAACCATCTACAATTGTTGGTGTTTTCATTAACGTTTTCATGCTTGAAATCACTTTCTCAACATTCTCCTTTTCTAAATCGTTTTCAGCCTTTATATTGATATTGACAGTAGCTGGATTATCCAATAAGTCTAACATTGGTTCAGGTTGATGCTGCTCTAAATATTTAGCTACTTCTTGTTCGCTTAAATTATTTGTATTGATATATTCCAATGCTTCTGCAAACCATTTACCTGGTTGAAAACCTCTTTCCACTAATTCTTTTCCTGTAATTTTCATAATTCTTTTCTTTTTGATGACACAAAGGTTAAACAGATGTACGCAATTATTTTGCGCAGTCTATTTTATTCTTTAATTTCACAAAAAAATCCTAAAATGGCTCAAAACAAGAATGCTTTAATTCGCTATAAGACAATTGATAAATGTTTGCAAAATAACTATAAAAAATGGACTTTAAATGATTTGATTGAAGCGTGTTCTGATGCCTTATACGAATATGAAGGTAGAACAGTAAATGTGAGTAAACGTACCGTACAACTTGATATACAATTGATGCGAAGCGATAAATTGGGATACAATGCTCCTATTACTGTTTATGATAAAAAATATTATCGTTATGATGACGAAAATTATTCAATTACAGACATCCCTTTAACAGAAAACGACATGAATGTACTCACAGAGACTGTCGAAATGTTGAAGCAATTTAAAGACTTCTCTCTCTTCTCCGAACTTGGGGGAATTATTCAGCGTTTAGAAGATAAAGTTTATACAGAAAAAACACATCAAGCTGCAATTATTCATCTAGATAAAAATGAACATTTGAAGGGGTTAGAACATTTAGACACATTGTATCAAGCCATTCTTAAAAAAATTGTGTTAAAGATTGACTACCAATCTTTTAAAGCTAGAAAGGCCTCTACCCTTACTTTTCATCCATTTATTCTAAAAGAGTTCAATAACAGGTGGTTTCTTGTTGGAAAAAAGGCAAATTCGAACAAAATAGATACTTTGGCTTTGGATCGGATTCAAGAAATAGACTTTGATTTAAATACTCCCTATTTAAATGAAGCTTTTGATGGAGACAAGCATTACAAAAATACCGTAGGTGTTACTGTACTCCCTGAAGAGCATGTTAAAGATGTTATTCTAAAAATTGAAAGGACCAATGCTCCCTACGTCTTAACCAAGCCATTACATCATTCACAGGAGTTTATAAGCCGAGATAAACAAGGATATATTACTGTAAAACTAAGAGTACATCTCAACTTTGAATTAGAGCGCCTGATATTAGGTTTTGGAGAGACAGTCGAAGTGCTAGCCCCCAGGTTATTACGCAAAAGAATTAACAAAAAACTGAATAAAGCTGTTGGGTTATATACAGAAGAATCAGCAAACTACTAAAACACATAAATAGCGTATTTTAGTAGTTTTTAGCTTTATTACTTCTTTCCTCCTTTCATTATTTTATATATCAACCAGCCAATTCCTATTACAAAATGTAAAGCGACAATTCCAAAAATAATATAAGGCGTATTTGAGCTCATTTACTCTTCTATAAAATTAATTTCATGTGTAACAGTTGCAAACTGTCTGAACATCTCAAAAACTCCACAATAACGCTCTATTGAAAGGTTGACTGCCTTTTCTAACTTAGCTTGATTCATTTCCTTTCCCTCAAATGTGTATATAACATGTACTTTATCATAAACTTTAGGATGTTCTTCTGTTAAGTTCCCCTCAACATCTACAGTAAACTTAGAAACACTTTCGTCTGTTCGCATTTTCTTCATTAAAGATGCCACATCCATTCCTGTACAACCACTTAATGAACTAAGCATTAAGGCCTTAGGTCGAACTCCATTTCCTTCTCCCCCTACAGCGTCATCGGCATCTAGAGTGACCTCTCCTCCTATTACTGATGAATTAAAGGCCATCTTTCCTTTCCATTCTGTTTTTATTTTATGACTCATAATTATTGCTTTTGCATTCAAAGGTCATAAATTTAAAGGAATTATAATGTAACAAAAGTCATTCTTGTTACGTGAACAATATTAGAACTCTTACATAATCCATAATTCTTTCATCTATTTTCATTGACTCAAGACTACAAGAATCAAGATGTTATGACTTTCGCTTATGCCAGGTAAGGCTGTCTTTTTTCTCTGTTCCATTTTCTAATTAAACAGTCCGCCTAGTTCTCGATACAATAGATTTTTTTTCAAAAATCAATCACTCGAACTGACTGAGTTAATGAGCGGATTCGATAATGAATGGATTGATAATTCGGTTCAACATAAAAAACTACTACTTTTGTAACACTATGAACGAATCAAATATTCCATTAGCTATAACCAATCAAGTTTCTGCTTTGATTCTTGACTATACTAACGAAAAAAAGTCTATTCAATCTTTTTATGCTTACCCTAACAGTCTAGAAGGTTTTAAAAGAAAAATAGAATCAACTCAGTTCACCAAAACACAAAGAACATTACTCGTTGAACAACTAAAACAACAATATGCCCATAACGAAATAGCTGTTCCAAAAGCTGTCAATTCTTTGTTGGATGAACATACTTTCGTTGTTACAACAGGGCATCAACTTTGCTTATTTGGTGGGCCTCAATATTTTATTCATAAGATTGTTTCCACGATAAAACTAGCGCAACAATTGAAAGAAGCCTATCCTTCTTATAATTTTCTGCCTTTGTTTTGGCTTGCTAGCGAGGATCACGATTTCGAAGAGATTAGTTTGGCACATATTTATCGAACAACAATACAAAGCTCTACCGAACATAAAGGAGCTGTGGGCCGAATGCCAATGACTATTTTTAAAGATTCATACCAAGAACTCTTTGATCTTCTAGGTGATAAAGCACCACTTATTCAACAGCTTTTTGCTATAGATTTTGAATCAAAAACACTAACTCAAGCTACTGCAAAATGGGTGGATGAACTCTTTAAAAATCATGACTTAATTATTTTAGATGGAGATGATAAAGCCTTAAAAAGAAGTTTTATACCAACTATTCAAAAAGAATTAGAAGGAGAAAATTCCTTTAAAGCGATAAATGTTACCTCTGAAGCATTAAAAACTCAAGGTTACAAAGCTCAAGTTACACCAAGAGCAATAAACCTCTTCTATTTAGACACCAACTTGAGGGAGCGTATTGTTTTTGAAAATGACGAATATCGTGTATTGAATACTGACCTTACTTTTTCGAAAGAAGAATTATTTGAGGAACTTTCTAACCACCCAGAACGTTTTAGCCCTAACGCTGTTTTTAGGCCTGTTTACCAGGAAGCTATTTTACCAAACTTGGCCTATATTGGTGGCCCAGGGGAATTGGCTTACTGGTTACAATTACGTTCTAATTTTGATCAGTTAAACATTCCTTATCCTGTTCTTGTTTTGCGTGATCTCATTATCCCCACAGATGAAAAAACAATTACTAATATTCATAAACTTAACCTTAAACTCGAAGATTTTTTCTTAAATGAGGTAGATTTGATCAAAAAATATCTTAGAAGTAACCCTTCTACTCATCTGGACTTTGAAAATGAATTGAACGCTTTATTGGAGTTAAAAACCAAAGTTTTAGAAAAGTCAAAAAGTATAGACAATTCATTAACGGGAATGGTTGAAGCTGAATTTGTAAAAATGCAAAAGGGGGTTGAACGCATTAACCAAAAAACTCAAAAGAGTATCAAACAACGTGAAGAAGTAGCTTTAAATAAAATTAAAAATATTAAAGCCAAAATAACTCCAAACGATAAACTAGCTGAAAGAAAAGAGAACTTTATTCCGATTTTTCTTAAGAATCCAACCTCATACATCGAAGATTTGATACACCTAAGTAATCCCTTCGTCAGCGAAATCAAAGTGTTTAAACAATAAAAAACAGAATCATTTCGTTTAAGTTGCTTAAAACGCCTATAAACACTAGATTTGTTTCAAACATTCTATAATACGACAGGAAAATAGCAACTTTAATTGAAGCCTACTCTAAAACCAATAAGTTACTATACTTAGTATAAAAGACCTACAAAAGTTACCTTTAAAACTTCCACTCTAAAGATGACTTTTGTAGGTTTTGCTTTTTTAGAATTAAATGTTTTAGTTATTCTCTTAAGTAGTTAATTACCTCAGCAGCTGCATACAATCCAAAGATTGCAGGCATGAATGAACTCGTTCCGTAAAACGATTTTTTGAAATTTGTTCCATCAGTTAATTTCAACGAACTTTCTAAAGGGTTTTCTGGTGAATAAACAGCACGAATGCCTCTGTTTATATTATCTTTTTTAAGACGCTCCTTTATTCGCTTTCCTAACTTACAACCTTTTACTTTGGCAATATCTTTAACCGTTACTTGATGAGGGTTCATCTTCCCTCCAGCACCCATTGAGCTTACACATTTTATTTTATTATATCTACAGGCTTTTATTAGGCTTACTTTTGGTGATATACTATCGATACAGTCCATTACATAATCAAAATTGCCTGCTTTTAGGATTTCGTCCATGCGCTCAGGATTTAGGAACTCATCTATCTGTGTAAGCTCTAATTCTGGATTAATATCCAATAATCGTTTTCCCACTTCTTCTACTTTTTGCTTTCCAACTGTAGAATGTAAAGCTGGTAACTGTCTGTTAATATTGGTGATATCAACATCATCTCCATCTACAATTGTCATTTTTCCTACCCCAGCCCTTGCTATAAACTCTGCTGCAAAACTTCCTACTCCTCCTAGTCCTACTATCAAAACATTTGAGGACTTTAATTTTTTAGAACCTTCTTCTCCAACTAATAGTTCGGCTCTTTCCAACCAGTTACTTGACATACGTTTTTTTCAATCTTTTTAATTAGTGTTTTTATGTTTATTTGTAGTATTTCGCTCGCTAAATTATAAACTTCTTCAATTGTAACGCTTAAATTATCATCTGTTTCAAAAAAAACTTTTGATATTGGCGTATTCTTTAACACTTCTACTCCATTTTGAGTTTTTAGAAAATTGTAACCAAATGACAAATAAAAACCATTCTCTAATAATGTTTTTGCTATGGTACCCTTTCGGTTAAACCCGTGTACAACCCATGGTTGTGTAGGGTTTAATTTCTTTTTAATATGTATGACTTCATTATAAGCCTTTACGCAATGAATCATTAATGGTTTGTGATATTTTTCAGAGAGGAAAACCTGAGACTCGAATAGTTCTTCCTGACTCCTCATTGCTCCCCCTTTTATCCTGTCTATCCCACACTCTCCTATAAAAACAAGATGTTTATCTTCTTTTTTGAGCGCTCGCTCCATATCTTGTAGTAATAATTCTCCCTCTTCAACAGACCAAGGATGTATACCTAAAGAGTAGTCTCTGTCTTCAGGTATAGCATCTTTTCCAACAATAACATTCAATATGCTTTTTTTATATGCTCTCTGATTATGGGTATGAATGTCAATTAGGTTCAATGCTTTATGGGTTTTGATTGTTCAATGTATCAGGTACTATGTACAAGGTATGTCTTCTTTGCTAAAATTACAATTAATATTTAGATTGACTCATGACTACAAGATTGTCTTTTATTTCTGTTCTCTTTTCTCTGTTCTAATTTAAACAGTCCATCTAGTTCTCGATACACCTCCTTTGTCGGCACTCGAACTGACTGAATTAATGAATGGATGAGAGAATTAGCTAATGAGATGATGTGATAATGAGAGAATTGGTTGTACGCACCAAGGTTGTGTTTATTCGTAATGCGTAATTGCTTTGTGTTAAGACTTCTCGGCTTATGCTAGGTAAGGTTGTCTTTTCTCTCTGTTCTTTTTTCTCTGTTTTTTCCTCTTTGCTCCCTATTTACAAGGTAACTCTACAAAGAATATTGTTCCTTTTCCCATCTCTGTCTGAAAATCGATGTTTCCATGATGAGTTTCTATAATTTGTTTAACCATTGCCAACCCAAGGCCTGTACCAGTCGATTTTGTAGTAAAGTTAGGCACAAAAATTTTATCAATCAATTCCTCTGATATCCCACTACCATTGTCTTGGATTTCTATTCGAAAATTTTGCTGTTTTCTTTCTAGGTTAACAACAATAAGCCCTTGTTTTTCATCTGGGATAGCTTGAATTGCATTTTTTATCAAATTATTAAAAACCCTTGTTAACTGTTTTTGGTCTCCATTGATTAAAGCTGTAGTTAAAGATGTATTGAATTGTACCTCTAATTGATTACTAACTTCAAACAACTCTATTGTACTTGTTAGAATCGAAAGCAAATCGGTTTCTTCAATATTAGCTTTAGGCATTTTAGCGAAATTGGAGAACTCATTGGCTATAGATGTCAAAGTATCTATTTGCTGAATCATTTTTTGAGAAAAACGCTGCAGCTTTTCTTGATAATTGGGATCCTCTGGTTTTAAAGCTCTCTCTATATGCTGTACACTCAACTTCATTGGTGTTAAGGGATTTTTTATTTCATGAGCTACTTGTTTAGCCATTTCTCTCCAAGCTAATTCTCTTTCGTTTTTAGCCAACTTCTGAGCACTTTTTTCTAGTTCTTCAATCATGTTGTTGTACTCATCTACCAACATTCCTATTTCGTCATTTGCATTCCATTCTAATGGTGTATTCTTTTTATTTATACTTACAGCTCGCATTTTCTCTGTAATGGTATGCATTGACTTAGTAATATAATTAGAGAGGAAAAAAGCAATAAGACTAGCACCAATAAATAAGAAAATATAAATCTTTAATAATGTATTTAAGAATTTTTCCAAGTCATCCTTTACAGGCATATTCTCTGTATTATAAGGAATGTTGACAATGGCTATCTGATTCTGATCTTCATCAAAAATATACGAGTAAGCAGATATTTTATGTTTTCCTTCCTCAAAAACTCTACGAGTTTTTGTTTTCTGTATTTCTTTAAAGATTACAGGATTAATACGCTTTTCAAAAAAATTAGGATCGTCATAATTGTAATCACTAGACATTAGAATCTCTCCTTTAGTGTTGAATATATTTAGTGTTACATTGTTTACATCCGCCAAAAACTTAATCTCTTTTTCAAATTCTCTACTTACTACATCTGTATTTTTATCAACGTGAAAATCTTCTAAAAAGTAATGTAAAGAGACTAAAATAGTGTTTTCCTTTCGTTCCAACCTACCAACATGGTATTCTTCATTCTGGTTATTAAAAAAATAAATTGTGGTTCCTCCAATAACAATTAATGAAATAAAGATTAATGCCAACATCGACATATATATCCTGAACCTTAAATTGGGTGTAAATCCTAACATTTTTATTCTTTTAATCTACGCGTGTATCAAAGCTATCTCTTAAACCATTACCTAAAAGCATAAAAGCAAATACTAGAAAAATAATACTTATCCCAGGTATCAATGCCAAATAAGCCATATCTGGATGCGTTATAAAACTCTTATGTTGCTCTATCATTGTTCCCCAAGATACCATAGGTATTTGAGATCCTATTCCTAAAAAACTTAGGCCTGCTTCAATTAAAATTGCAGCGGCAAAGTTGGAAGCAGATATCACAATAATCGAACCAATAATATTGGGGAAAATATGCCTTGTTATAATTCTGTAATTTGAAAATCCAAGAGCCTTTCCTGCTTCAATATACTCTTTCTCCCTTATGCTTAATATTTGTCCTCTTACAACTCTTGCTAATTCAACCCACATCGTAAGTCCTACAGCAAAAAAGACTGTTGTAAATCCTTTTCCTAATAAAAGCGTTACAGAAATTATGAGCAATAGCGTTGGAATAGACCACACGATATTAATTAACCACATTATAAAATCATCAACTCTACCTCTGTAGTAACCTGCCAATGCACCCAGAACGACTCCAATAACTAAGGAGATAATAACCGAAATAAGACCAACAGAAAGCGATACTATCGTTCCAGCCATTGTTCTACTTAGTAAATCTCTTCCTTGTACATCTGTACCTAACCAAAAAGTTTTGCTGACAATATTTTCTGTTTCTATTTTATTTTGTAATTCTTCAATAGAAATGGACTTCAACTCTTGCTTAAATGTCGTATAACTGACTATTTCATCACCTATAACGAAAGGTTCTTTTTTTTGTTTATCTATTGCAAAGCAAACATCTGTAAGGTCATAACGTTCTATTTGGTTAGTCATACTATTGGATGAAAATAACGAAACAATAATTTCATCATTTTTAAAACGATAGTCAACAATTGGAACAGAATTATGAGTAGGTTCCTGCCCACCAAAGAATAGCTGAGATAAAAAGTTTGCTTGTTTTACTTCTTTATTTTTTTTGACCTTTAAAATGGTTACTATACTTCCAGTTTCTAATCGAGCAATTGCTGGCATTCCATCATTGGCATAAGGAGATGAATCTGGTCGAATATTCCCCCCTAAAATCGAAATAAAGATGGCAATAACTATGGCAAAAAGACCAAGCATAGCTGCTTTATCTTTTTTTAATTTGCTCCAAGATTGAGCGTATATTGAACCCTTTTTAACTTTATTCATTGACTGAAATCATTCTTCCTTTCCATTTCACTTCTATAAAGAAAGATGATACGAATATAATCATTAAATGAATAGGGTATAACATATAGATAAAGGGAGCATTTAAAATTAAATACTTTTGGTTATAGCGGTGAATTAAAATGCTTAATAAAGTAAGATCTATTATAAATTTTATTCCCAAAAACAATGCTGCTTCTACATATCCGTATAACGCTAAAAAAAGATTTACATAGAGTAATATATTGGTACTAAAAATCAGAATAGATAGGTATAAATTTGACTTATTGATTAGGTACTTATTTTTAGAACTCCAGCGAATCGCTTGTTTTAATATTGACGAATATTGACGATTAGGTTGAGTAAAAACCAGAGCATCTTTTCCTTTTAGCGTTGCTATTCTATGCTCTGTATTTATAACCTGATCTAAAAAGAACAAATCATCTCCTGATGCAATGTTTATATTATTGGTATAAGGAGCTATGGTATGATATAAGGTTTTAGTATAACCTAGGTTTGCTCCACTACATAGTAAAGGTTTATTGAGACTAGAACTACCAATGGTAACTCCACTGAGCAATAACGCTTCTGTATTTTGCAACTGCTGAAAAAAAGAATAAGCTTTTTTATTAATTACTGGTCCAATAATAAACGCTGCGCCTGTTTGAAATGCTCTAGCGTAGGCATTTAACCAAGACTTTGCATGTATAGTATCTGCATCTGTTGTAATAATGTATTCATTTTTTGCATTTTCTATTCCTGTGATTAGAGCTCTTTTCTTTCCTGAATAGCTAGGTGATTGTTTGATTATTTTATAAATCAAATTCGTTGACTTTAGAGCATTACGGAGTATTTCTATACTATTATCACTTGAATGGTCGTCTACAAAAATAAACTCCACAATATTTAGGTTATAGCTTAATCTAGAAAAAGACTTGACAATTGTTGCCAAATTCTCCCCTTCATTTCTGAAAGGAATAATTACACTTAATGAAACTGAAGTCCCATTGGGAAAGCTTTCCTCTTTTTTGGAAAGCCCCCAAGCAATGGCACTAAAGAATATTCCATATATGGCTAATACACTAAAACTTATTATTGAGAGTAGAACCATCTTTTTTTAAATTAGAAAGAAGGACAAGCAATTGTTCTAAATTTCTGTACTTCAATTTTTCTATCTTTTGGATACTTTATTGTAAAAGACAATTTAACTTTCTTTATTTCATTAGGTTGTAATGTTAAGCCCCATAATAACTCTCCTGTTGCCTCATCGTATTTTGCTCCTGAAATTTCATTAACAGTTACTGTAATATCACTATTTTGAGAAATTGGAACCTGATCGTATAAATTAATATTTGAAGCTACAGGTTGGTTATTTTTTAGAGTAATTTCATAGGTATAGGTATCTTTTTTATTATTCCCTAAAACTGTTCTTTCGCTCATTTCCTCGCTGTTTTTTCGTTCAATTGAGATCTTATTGTCTCTTCCAAAAGAAAGACGTAAAGTATCTTCTACAGACTGTGTTTCTAAATAAGATTGCCCAACATAAGTGTCTGAAAAGTATACATTGGCTGGCCCTGGAATTAAGTTTAATTTTTCCCATCCTACAATACTTGCTAATAAGAAAGCATCTTTATCTAATTTAGGTACAGCTCTATGCGAAAATTTAGCATTTAAATCATGTTTAGCTATTTCAACAAGGTAGGGCTTAGAATCACTTGGGATTGAATATACCTTATCGATTTCAAATTCGGCACTAATTTGAGGAACTTGAATTGTTGTAAATGACAC
>JAUHZI010000145.1 GCA_030426105.1 Bacteroidia bacterium
GCCACACCTACATCTGCAAAAACAGCTTCCCACATTGTTGCCAAACCTCCTGCTCCTAGAACTAGTACGATAACTTTTATTCCAAAAGCTAATATGATATTCTGCCAAATTATTTTTTGAGTAGTTCTTCCAATGTTAATTCCTGTTGCAATTTTAGAGGGTTGGTCGGTTTGAATTATAACGTCAGCAGTCTCGATTGCCACATCACTCCCTAATCCTCCCATTGCAATTCCTACATCGCTTGCAGCTATTACTGGAGCATCATTAATTCCATCTCCTACAAAAGCTATTATCTTTGATTTATCTTTTTTTAGTTCTTCAACCTCATTTAGTTTATCCTCTGGCAGTAAGCCTCCTTTTGCGTAATCAATATTTAATTCTTTTGCTACCTGTTGTGTAATGGAATCTTTATCGCCAGAAAGCATAATTATTTCTTTTATTCCTACACTTCTTAATAAGTTTATACTCTGCTTGGCGTCATCCTTTAGTTCGTCTGCAATGGTAACATAACCTGCAAATTCTCCGTCTATTGAAACAAGGACAATACTCTCAACAATATCGTTTATTTCACTTGGTGGAGAAATATTAAATTGTTCCATTAACTTACCATTACCAACAGCAATTATTTTGCCTTCAATAGTCCCAGTTAACCCTTTTCCTGCAATCTCTTTAATATCTGAAACTTTGAGTAAGGGAGAATCTTTGTCATATTCCATAATTGCTTTAGCGATAGGATGAGTTGATTTTGATTCAATAGCCATTAATTGTTTCATAAAATCAACCTCAGAGCTAGAATTAAATAGCTTAATCTCTTTAATCTTAAAAACACCTTTTGTAACCGTCCCTGTTTTATCCATTACAAGGGTATTTACTTTTGAGAGTTGGTCAAGAAAAGTAGCACCTTTAAATAAGATTCCATTTTTAGAAGCTGCACCAAGCCCACCGAAATATCCCAATGGAATAGAAATTACTAAAGCACATGGACAAGAAATTACTAAGAATATTAATGCACGATATAACCATTCGCTAAATACATATGCTTCTAAAAAAAAGTAAGGAATAAAACATATTGCAATAGCTAGATAGACTACAATTGGTGTGTATATTTTAGCTAACTTTCTTATCAGTAATTCTGTTTTGGATTTACGAGAAGTAGCATTTTGCACCAGTTCTAAAATTCGAGAAATAGAACTATCATGATACAACTTAGTTACTTTAGCTTCTATCACTCCCTCTAAATTAATTGAACCTGCTAATATGTTTTCTCCTTTGATTAAAGTTTGAGGTTTACTTTCTCCAGTTAATGCAGAAGTATTTAAACTTGCATTATCAGAAATCAACACACTATCTAGTGGTACTTTTTCACCAACTTTTATTTGAATGGTTTCATCAATTCTAACTTCATTAGGATCTATCTTTATAAAAGAATTGTTTCGCAATACATTAGCTATTTTAGGACGAACATCTAATAATGCTTTAATATTATTTTTTGCTCGGTTTACTGCTGCACTTTGAAATAATTCTCCAACAGCATAAAATAGCATCACAGCAACACCTTCTGGATATTCACCTATGGCAAAAGCTCCAATAGTCGCAATACTCATTAAAAAAAACTCTGTGAATACTTTTCCTTTTTTAAGTGATATAAATGCGTGTTTTAGAACAGGCAACCCTACAGGTAGATAAGCAGCAACATACCACACAATTTTTATCCAACCCTCAAAAAAAGGAGCTTTAAAAAGATGATCAATTATTAATCCACTTAAAAGTATAACAAGACTTAAAGTGGCTGGATAATATACTTTCCAATTATTATTAGCATTGTCATGTGAATGTTCATCTAAATTATGGTTAGAATGTGATGAATCATTACTGTTTATTTTATTCTCTATAGAACAACAATCTTCGTTATTTTCTAAATCCATCTTCTTACTTTTTGTTTATAGTTATTATATTCTTTACCATGCTCCCGTTCTAAAAAAGCTTCTTCTAGTCTGATTTGTGTATTGATACTTACTGTAGATAATGAAATAATTAAAAGTGTAAATGCATTTGGAAGTGCTAAGAATAGTCCAATATTGGCAATCATTATACCTAAAAAAATAGGATTACGGGATATAGCGAAAAAGCCTTTAGTGATTAATTCAGTTTTGTTTTCTTCATCTATCCCAATACGCCAAGATTCTCTCATATTGGATTGAGCAAACCACACAAATAGTAAGGAAAGAATGAGTAATGTCCATCCTATAGAAACCAAGGGATCATTTTCTAAATACCAAAAAGGCAATAGAAACTTATGCCAACTTGGAACAAAGGCATAAATTGAAACTACAATTAGTTCTATGACGGATATAATACCAAAAACTTTACCATTGTAGCCGTGTGCATCATCTCCTTTATTGAAGGTGAGAGGATTTACTTTGGTTTTCTTCCAAAGCATAAATGACCTCAATACAAACACCAAGAAAAAATAGATTATAAAAAATATAAATAGATACATAATGATTTTACTAATGTTCGTGTTTCAATTCACCAGCCTTAGCTTGAGCATAAACATAATAGGCTCCCTTTGTTACGATTTGCATCCCATCAGGTATTGAATCTATTAGTTTTACTGCTGTAAAGCCACTGTCTGTTGCATCAGTTATCACTCTAATCTTAATAAATTCCGTTTCTTTTTCCTCTTTTTTAGCAACATACAAAAATGTCTCTTTTCCATCTTTAATTATTGCATCTTCAGGAACAGCATTCAACTTAGTGTCGCTTAACCAAATTTTTGAGTTGACAAATAAACCCTTTATAAATGAAGGGTCTTCATCATTAATAAGTCCATAAATACGTACTGTTTTTAATGAAGATTTAAACTCTTTTTCTATTACACTTACTTCCCCAGAATAGAGTTTGTTACCTAGAGCGGGAATAGAAAAACTAATTTTTTGCCCAACTTTTACTGAAGAAAAATCTTTTTCAAAAACATCTAATTCTAAATGTAATTGATCCGATGATATTATTTCCATAATGGAGTTTGATGTAATAGCGTACATGCCATTATGAAAATTAATCTTAGATATGTAACCACTCATGGGTGCAGTTATAGGTATTTTCTCTTTTATTGTACTAGGTGACAGATTAGAAGTTGATATATTTAAATAAGCTAGTTGCTTTGCAAGTCCTTCTGTATTGGCGGTTAATACTTCTACTTCGGCTATAGCGATTTGTAAATTTTTATTGACACCTGCATTAGATTCAATCAATTTTTGTTGACGCTCTACCTCTAATTGTTTTAGGTTGAGCTGTGCTTTGGCTTCCAAATAGTTCTGTTGTATCAATATCAAATCAACATTTTCAAGATATGCAATAACTGTTCCTTTGTTTACATAATCACCTTCTACAAATTTCTTTGAACTGTTTATTATTCCATTGGTTTTTATAGAAACAGAAGAATAGGCACTTGAGGGTAAACCCAATTTTCCTGTTGCCTTTATAAAGTCATTGACTTTCACTGAAGAAAAACCGCCAAATTCAATACCAATAGTTTGGATTTGAGCTTTTGACAGGTGTAAACCTTCTTCGTGATGCTTTTCTCCACCATGGTTATGTCCATCACCTTCAGAATGGGAATTTTTCTCTGCTCCGTGATCGTGTCCATCATCATCAGAATGCATAGTTTCTTCTGCTCCATGATTATGCCCATCTCCTTCGGAATGTTTTTCACCACAAGAAGAAATTACAACAACAGAAAAAATTGTAATTAGGGCTATTATATTTTTTATATGATTCATATTTAAAGTCTTTATTGATTAGTAAGATATTGGAAATCAGCAACAGCCTTGTTGTAAACTAAAACCTGTTCCCAATAATTTTTATTATTTGTTGCCATCAGTTGTAAGGTGTTTAATAATTCTAAGTAGGATATTTCTCCTTCTTGATAATTCAGTTCACTTATTCTGATAATTTCTGGATTGATCGTTTCTATTTGGTCTTTGTAAAAATCTACTCCCGCTTGATATAAGTTCAATGAACTTTGTATTTCCAGCAGGTCTTGTTTGAATTGTAGTACCTGACTTTGGTATTGATAGTTACCTATGTCAATTTGCACTTTCTGAGCCTCTATTCTCTTTTTAGCTTGACTTTTAAACAAGGGAATTGCTACACCCACTTGTGGAGAACTTAGCCAACCACCTTCATTGAAATATTGTGCCGCATAGCCAACATTAAAACTGGGCTTTAATTCTGCTTTCATAGCATCTACTTTAGCTTTTTCAATGGCAATTTCTTGCTCACCTTGTAAAAGAAGTGGGTTATTAGTTGTATCTATTTGATTAGAATAATTTGCCACTAACAAGCTATCGGTTGTAGTAAAAGACTCTTTAGTATTCAGTAGTAATCGGAATTGCTTATTTAAGTTGGTAATTTCTATTTTCACTTGGTTTAAGAGTAGCTTATATTCATTCCATTTGGACTGTAATGTCAGCACTTCAATTCGATTGGCAACTCCTGCTTGCACCCTTTCAGATGCTTTTCGATGGTATTCCTTATAAGTAGAACCTAGATTGCTGTAAAGTTTTTCCAATTCCTTTTTGTACTGGATTTCAAAGTATAGCTTTTTTACTTTCCATTTCAGTTCATTTTCTGTAATCTGCTGTTGGGTGCTACTTTGGTTTGTATAGGCATCCTGCAATTTATTCTGAGCTTTGGTTATACTAGGACTTGGAAAATTCTGAACTATACCTATTTGATTTACTTGTTGTCCAAATTGATTATCAGCCAAACCATCACCTTGATAAGAAATGTCGGTAGTACCTAAATTGTATTTTAGATTTTGTAGTGATTTATTTTTCTCTACATCTAATTCTGCTGCCTTTATATTCGGGTGATTGCTGATAGCAAAAGAAATAGCACTGTCCAAATCAAGAGATTGCTGTTGAGCTTGGGAAGAAAAGGATAAACCAACAATTAATAAGATCCCTAGTGCACCTTTTGAAATATTAATTTTCTTGGATTTTCTCTCGCCCCATTTTTCTAGCCAGTAATAAAGAATAGGTAGTATAATCAGTGTTAAGAATGTAGCGGTTATCAAACCGCCAATGACAACTGTTGCCAAAGGTCTTTGCACTTCAGCACCACCAGAAGAAGAAATCGCCATTGGTAAAAAACCAAGTGAGGCTACTGCTGCCGTCATTAGGACAGGTCTTAGCCTTACCTGTGTTCCTGTAGTTATTCTCTCCTTTATATTTTTCATACCTTCTTTTTTTAGTTGATTGAAATAGCCGATTAAGACTATCCCATTGAGCACCGCCACACCAAAAAGAGCAATAAAACCAATACCTGCTGAAATACTGAACGGTAACCCTCTTAGTTGTAAAGCCCATATCCCGCCAATAGCAGATAAAGGAATAGCTGTAAAAATCAAAGCCGCTTGCGATACTGAATTAAAAGTGAAATAGAGCAATATAAAAATTAGAGCTAAAGCCATTGGAACTGCAATTGATAATCTCGCATTAGCTGCTTTTAAATTTTCAAACTGTCCGCCATAAGTAAAGTAGTAGCCAACAGGTAATTCCACTTTGGCATCCAACTCAGATTGTATCTGCTCAACCAATGATTCCACATCTGTATCACCTACTATTCGTCTATTGGTATTTTCACGAGACACCTGCATTGGTGCATTTATTAAATCAATGTTGGCTACATTGTTAAGAGGTATTTGACTTCCATTATTTAGGGTTATGTAAAGATTTTCGACATCTTCTATTCCCGTTCTATTCTCTTCAGATAATCGAACAACTAAATCAAATCGTTTATCGCCTTCATATATTACGCCCGCCTTTTCGCCTGCAAATGCAGAACGGATTACTTGATTTACTTCTTGTATATGTAATCCATACTGTGCCATTCGTTGATAATCATACTTTACCATAACCTGAGGCATACCAATGGTTTGTTCTACGTTTACCGTTGCTACCCCATTAATTTGTTTAATAACGTTTTCAGCTTCAATGGCGATTTGATATAATTCATCTAAATCTTCACCAAAAAGTTTGATGGCTATATCGGCTTTTGAGCCTGTCATTAGCTCATTAAAACGGAGCTGAATTGGTTGTGAAAATTCAAAGCCTACTCCTGGAATGTTATGTAATGACTGTTCAAATTTCTCAAACATATCTTGTCTTGAACTTGCAGAAGTCCATTCAGATTTGGGTTTCATGACAATTACATAATCAGCTATTTCAACAGGCATTGGATCAGTTGGAATCTCTGCTGAACCAATATTTGCTACGATATCCTCTATTTCTGGAAAATCTTTGAGTAGCTTAACCTGTATCATTTTTGCTGTTTCTACACTTTGAGAAAGTGAGCTTCCCGGTGGTAGAATATGCTGCATTGCTAAATCACCTTCTTCTAAGGTAGGAATAAACTCACCACCCATTCTACCGAAAATAAACAGACTGATTAGAAAAACCACCAATGTAGCACTTACAAAAACAGTCTTAAAACGAAGTGCAATATTTAAAATGGGTGAATAGCCTTTTTGAAAAAATGCAATGATTTTATCTGCAAAAGTTTCTTTGTTAACTATGTTTTTTTTCAATACCAAGGCAGCCATCATAGGTACATAGGTCAATGAAAGGACAAGCGCCCCTGCAATAGCAAGCATTACTGTTTGTGCCATAGGTTTAAACATTTTACCTTCAATACCCACTAAAGCTAATATCGGTATGTACACCATCAGAATTATAATTTCTCCAAAAGCAGCTGAACTTCTTATTTTTTGAGAAGAACTTATTACTTCTGTATCCATTTCAGTTTGTGAAAGTAAATTGCCAGCCTTCCGTATTTGTAGCCTATGTACGATTGCTTCCACTATAATAACAGCACCATCAACTATAAGTCCAAAATCAATAGCTCCTAAACTCATCAGATTAGCTGAAATGCCAAGCATATTCATCATAGAAACTGCGAACAACATAGCTAAGGGAATAACTGAGGCAACAATTAGTCCAGCTCTCCAGTTACCTAAAAGCAATACCAATATAAAAATTACAATAAGTCCGCCCTCAATAAGGTTCTTTTCAACTGTACCAATAGCCGTACTTACCAACTTATCTCTAACTAAATAAGGCTCAATAACAACACCTTCTGGCAGTGATTTTTGAATTTGAATTATTCGTTCTTTGACTAATTCTGTTACTTGCGCAGAATTTGCTCCTTTGAACATCATTACCTTTCCTCCAACTACTTCTTCACCATCTCTTACCAGTGCTCCATAACGAGGGGATTTGCCATATTGAACAGTCGAAACATCTTTCACTAATACAGGGATATCTCCTGCATCACTCACCACAATATTCCCTATATCATCCAATGATTTAGCCAAGCCTTCAGATCGAATATAATATGCGCTAGAATTTTTTTCGATATATGCACCCCCAGTATTTTCATTGCTTTTTTCTAATGCAGAAAATATATCAGAAATACTTAAGCCTAGTGATTTTAGAAGGTCAGGGTCTACTGCTACTTCATATTGTTTTAGGAAGCCACCCATCGAGTTTACTTCTGCTACCCCTTCAATTCCTAGAAGTTGTCGAGTAACTATCCAGTCTTGAATACTTCGTAACTCGGTGGGTGAATACTTTTCTTCAAACCCTTCTTCTGGACGAACTACATACTGATAAATCTCACCTAAACCTGTAGAAAGCGGTGCCATCTCAGGTGTGCCTAACCCATCAGGTATATCTTCTTGTGCCTCCTTAAGTTTTTCATTTACCAACTGACGAGCTAAGTAAATATCGTAATCTTCTTCAAACACTACAGTGACTACTGACAATCCAAAACGAGAAATAGATCTTATTTCCTTCGTTTTTTGCAAACTTTGCAAAGAAAGTTCAACAGGGGTTGTAATAAATTGCTCCACTTCTTGCGTAGCAAGTGTGGGTGATATGGTGATTATCTGTACTTGATTATTTGTGATGTCAGGTACTGCATCAATGGGTAGCTGCTTGAGAGAAAATACCCCCCAAACTATTAAGGCTGCTACAAATAGCCCTACAACAAACTTATTCTTAACCGAATAAGCGATTATATTATCGAACATAAAAATTTGATTTTGTAAAAAGTTAAACCTAAACTATGAATGAAAAAGACATAGTTATCCCTAGAAAAGTGGTTCAACT
>JAUHZI010000146.1 GCA_030426105.1 Bacteroidia bacterium
TTCAAGTCCAAATTCAGAAATTTTGACACGTCTGTTTTTTTCTGAGCCCACAAAAATGATAAGATCACGTACATACAAATAAAGGAACATATCATTAAACCTTATGTCCCATGGAACACTTTTATATTGTACAATATTTTTGTCCTGTTCATTGAAGTTTGAGACGTTAGAAAATAATTCATATTTCTTGACAACATTTTTATCTTCCTTGAAATATTGGATTACAAAATCTCTCTGAAAGGATGAATTCCTTAGAAGAAAGTCAACGCATGCAACTACTTCTTTTGAAAGTCCCGTTTTTGCCCTAAGAAAAAATAATATCAAAAGTATTCTGTGAGATCTGTACAATATTCGATCTTCAGGCTGAACAAAAATTGGTCGTTCATTATTAATTGAAATTGAAAAATGTTTTTTTTCAATTTCTTCAAAAAGAGCTTTTATGTCATCATTCTTTTTTCTCATTTTTTCCAATTTAATGGACATTCGGCAGCAAGTTCAAGAACTACTCCGTGCAATAATTTTTCATCATCGCCAGACAAATCATGATTACTAAAAAATGTATTAAGACTATTTTCAGCAGCAGTAAAAAAATCACTGTAAAATTTAACTGCCGTATATTCTGGATCAGATTGAAATTGAAAAGTTAATCTATCGGCTTTAATTCTCAAATTATCTTGCCATTTAAGTATGTTATTCCTTAAAATGTTATTCAAGTCCTCTAGTTTTTCTAGGTAGATTTTGTAATTGCATCTGTATTGATGAAGTCTTAAACGAATTTCATTCGATTCATCAAAAACTGAATTTAACTTGTCATCTAGATTTGTTTTAAAGTCTTTTGTTTCGTTCGGTTCGTCTTCGGAATCTTCAATTTCAATTATGTTGGCAACTTGCAATACATCCTTTTTAGCCAATATTAAATCTATTTTAGCCTTAATAGAATCAAGGCGCTTCTGCCGATCAAAAGTGACATCAAGATTCTTGTTATATACTTTCTTAAATAAGTCAGCATCCAGAGCAAACATTTCCTCTATCTTAAAGCTTGGTGTCCAAAATTCCATTGGAAATTTAAACGACTGTTGTAAGCCTTCGTGTACATTATGTTCAATATTTGACAAATCTACCTTAGGAGATAAAGCAATAAAGCCATCAGGGGTGTAGTTTGATGAGTTCAGCTCAAATGTTTTTTTCAGTATTTCCGTATAGGAAAGCTTTGAATCATAGTATTTACACTCAACAAAGAGTTGTCTATCAATACTGTTTGAATCAAGAAATTCTATGATCAAATCGAATCCGTTTTGAGTACCCGAATTTTGATTTCTAACATCAAGTACAACGAAACCAATATCGTCAAAAAGCTTTTCAAAGAAAGGTTTTACTAAATTTTCAAATTCTACACCAGTAATTTTCATAATTCTATTCCCCAATTATTCCATTAATAAACGTATCTACAAATCCAATAATCTTAGATAAGATTTGATCACCTACCTTTTTTCGTTGAAGTACTGATGGAGATTCGCCTTCAATCAGATTCAAAATATCATCTCGTAAAGGTTCTCGCTCTGCAAACAAATAATTCTCAATAAGCTTTTGAGTTTTTTCAGAAGAAAGGTTTTCCTCTTTTACTAACTTTTCAAAAGCCTTTACTTGTTCTTCATTCCAGAATTTTTCAAATTCTTGAGGAATGTCATCAGAATCTTCAATTACAGGTAAGTTTTCTAGGATGAATTTTTCAATCAATTCTTTCTTACTTCTTAAATGTGCTTCACCTGCAAGCATATCTACAATCTCTTTCTGCTTTTTCTCTCTTTCAGATTTCTTGGCATCTTTCAATGCTGCAAGCAATTTGAGAATGTATGATACATTGATCTCATCTCTGTGGATCAACTCCAGTTCAAAGTCAACATCATCAAGGATGGATGCTTTTTCTTTTTTGTTATCCGTTTTAACCTTATCGTGAAGATCAAGGTATTTACTCTTGTAATCTTCAAACAATTGTTCTGACATGGCTAAATCTTCCCAATCAAAATCAGCAAATGCTGACATAGTGTTTCGCAAGCGAATAACTGCTCTAAAAGCTTGAATAAAGGCTAGTTCATCATCTTCACTAACTAAGTCATTAACACTATTTACTGTTGGTGCAATTTTTAGTAATTCAATAAATGCTTCATTAAACTTCTTGACGTACTCTTCATAAGGTTTCATGATGATAACCTCTATTGCCTCTTTATTACTGAATAGGGTAATGGCTTGGTCAGTATTCTTTTTTAGGTTTCTGAACGCAACAATGTTACCTTGTGATTTCTGGTCGTTCAATATTCGATTTGTTCTCGAATAAGCTTGAATTAATCCATGATATTTAAGGTTCTTATCTACATAAAGGGTGTTTAACGTTTTACTGTCAAAGCCTGTCAAGAACATATTTACAACAAGTAGAATATCTATTTCCCCTGCTTTAACCTTTTTAGATATGTCATTGTAGTAGTTGTAGAATGACACACTATCCTTGGTTGAGAATTTCGTTCCAAAAATTTGGTTATAATGTTCAATGTACTCGTCCAGTTTTTCTCTGGTATGTTTATGCAAGCCATACAAAGCCTTTGGCTCTTCAACAACTGAAAGCTCATCTGGTATAAATCCGTTAGCATCAGCATCTTCTTCGTTAGCAGAGTAGCTAAATATGGTTGCGATATTTAGATCGTGTTTACCTTCTTCTTTTTTCTTCTGGAATAGATCATAGTATTTTGTTAGTGTTTCAACACTACTTACACAGAACATTCCTGTAAAATTTCTACGTTGTGTTTTTCTGTCGTGATGAGCAATGATGTAATCGACAATTTTCTCCAAACGCTTAGGAGATTCCATTAACTCTTTGGTATCTATGTCTTCTACCTCAATATCTATCTCATTCTCGCTATCTTTTTGTTTGTATCGTCCCACATATTCTACAGCAAACTTTAATACGTTTTCATCTTTGATAGCATCAGTGATAACGTACTTATGTAAACATTCTCCGAACAATTCCTTGGTGGTACGTTTTCCTAAATCATTTTTTACTGCATTATCAGCAAATATTGGTGTCCCTGTGAAACCAAACATTTGGTTGTTTTTGAAAAAGGATTTGATTCTGTTATGTGTTTCACCAAATTGAGAACGGTGGCACTCATCAAAAATGAAAACAATACGTTCTTCTTGGAGTTTCTCCATTTTTGACAAGTATTGCTTTTTACTGATTGCCGTGTTTAGTTTTTGAATGGTGGTCACAATTAACTTAGTATCATCAGAGAATTGTTTTACCAACTGACGGGTGTTATCTGTACCATCAATACAACCTTTAGAAAAGCTATTGAACTCTTTGGTTGTCTGGTAATCTAAATCTTTTCTATCTACTACAAAAACTACCTTTTTGACCTCTGGTAAGTTCATGAGGATCTGACTTGCCTTAAAAGAAGTTAATGTTTTTCCAGAACCAGTAGTATGCCATATATAGCCATTTTTGTTGGAATTTTTAACCTGTTCAATCAATGCTTCAACTGCATAAAATTGATACGGTCTCAATACCATTGGTACTTTGTTCGCTTCATTTAATACAACATACTTACATATCATTTTAGATATATGACACGGCTCTAAAAACTCAGATGTAAATCCATTCAGAATATTGGTAAGCCTTTTATTTTCTTTATCAGTCCAGAAGAAAGTTTGTTTGAACGATTGATGGCGATTATTGGCGTAATATTTAGTGTTTACACCATTACTGATCACAAATATTTGAACGTATTGATATAGTGCCGAGTTTGAACCAAATGAATGACGTTGGTAGCGATTTATTTGATTGAATGCTTCTTTAAGCTCAATCCCCCTGCGCTTTAATTCAATTTGCACCAATGGCAGCCCATTTATGAGTAGTGTAACATCATATCGGTTTTTATATTTTCCTTCAATAGTTACTTGATTGGTAACCTGAAATTGATTTTGACACCAATGCTCTGTATTAATAAACTCAAAATAGAGGTTGTCACCATTATCCCTAATAATATGTTGACGTTCTCTTAGGGTTTTACCTTTCTCAAAAACGGAACCTTTGTTTAAAATATTCAACACCTTTTCAAACTCAGGATCAGTAAAAGTGATACCGTTATGTTTTTCTAATTGTGATCTTAGGTTAGTAATTAAGCTCTTCTCATCAGGGATTGTCACACGACCATATCCCATTTTGGCTAACTGCTCAATTAATTGCTCTTCTAATATGGCTTCTGGTTGTCTGCTCATTATAATCTTGCTCTGTTTCCGATTGAGTTTAAAACTCCATCATTTATTTGCATTAAATAGTTTTCTATTTCAATTCTTCCAAAATTTACTTCAATGAATGAAACAGAAATATTTCTTTCGTATTCTTCGTTAAGTCTAGTTTCAAGTTCAGGAGAAAACTTGCCTCTTTCTATCACAGAATCTGGCTCAAAAAAACGACCTAACTTTCTCCTAAAAGAATGATTAACTGTTCTTTTTAGCTCTTTCATTCTTTCTTTAATATTAGCTGATTCTCCAATGTAAAATAATTGACCGTCATAAAAGATTGCATATACACCTGCATTACTTGGGAAGTTATTCGACCATTTACGATCAAATGAAAATGCAATTCTTGGATTCGTTTTTAACATTCTATCCGCACGTGCATATATTTCATTAATATTTACATCAGTTAATCCTGTCATACAAACATCTTTTGTAAAAGTCCTTTTTTCCAGTTTTTCATTTCATCTAACTTCAGTTTGGTCTGGTTAATCTTGAGATCTATACTCTCAATAAATCTTCCAATTTTTTCTTGTTCTACCGTGGAAGTAGGTAAAGTAATTTTCTTAGATAAAAATGTGTTGTTGGTTATATTGATAGTGTTTTTAGCTCCTTTCTGTATTATAGAGCTTAAATAGTTGGAGGTATTAACAGGGGATTCAAAATATGCATCTAACAAATATCCTAATCCCTTAGTTTTTGGTGTGAAAACGCCATAAAGTGGAGATACAATTACCTTATCTTTTATTTTGCTTTGCTTTATAATCCCTAGTGGAAAATCTCCTGTTGGACTTTTAGTATAAACAATGTCATAAGGCTTAACAAGGTTATATTTATCCGTGTTTTTTGCAGCAAATACTCTTCCTAAATGTTCAATTTGATTTACCAACCCTTTATGAACCGATACAGAAAAAACCTCTTCATTTCCAGTACTTTTCAATTTATGTTCGAATAAAAAATTTCCTAATTTTTTATTTTCCCAACTCTGAAAATCATCACCATCTTGATCCTTAAATCGAATTTCTTGAGAAAAAATCTTTTGAACTATTCCTTTTTTATACTGTTCTAATTCTTCAATTTTTTTAATAATTAATGAAATTTTTAAATCAATTTTTAGGAAAAGATTAGCTAACTGTCTTTGTTCTTTTTCATTGTGAACATAAAATTTAACATTAGATATGTAATTCCAATCTGCTCTTGGCATTTTTGATCCAGAAGTTAAATTGACCTCGAAATTAAATTTTGGAGACTGAATAAAATACAATAGATATTCATTTGTAACCATTTTCCCTTTTAGAACCCATATTTCAGATGAGCAAACTCCTTCAAATGGAGCTTGTAAGTACTTTTTTAAGTACGGTCGCAGTTTTCCAAATAATATATCTCCTTTCTTGAACTTATTTTTGATGCTTTTTTGATCCTTTGAGTTAGTATATCCCAATAGAATACCTGTTCCTTGACTCAAATGTTCTAACTCTATACAAGGGTATGCTGCATTCTCTGTGACTGGATTGTATTTTTCCTTTTGTCTTTCAGCTATTGTGCCAAATTCTATTTTATTCAATTTCATTTTAAAATGGCATTTTGATTCCTAACTCTTCGCAAAATTCAGCTAATACTTTATCGGTTTCTTTTATTTCTTTATCAATAAATACGATTCTATCTGCAACTGCATCAATATCAATTGGAGATTCCTCTTCAAATGTATCTACATATCGAGATATATTTAGATTATAGTCGTTATCAGCAATTTCATCTAATGAAGCCCTATAACTATACTTTTCTTCAACACTTCTATTTCTATAGGTTGTGGTGATTTTATCAATATCACCTTGTCTAAGGTAGTTTTGAGTTTTAGCTTTTTCGAAGAATTCGCTTGAATCAATAAAAAGCACATCTTCTGGGTTTTCTCTACACTTTTTGAAAACTAATATGCAAGTTGGGATACTTGTACCATAGAAAATATTTGCTGGTAAACCAATTACCGCATCTAAGTAGTTCTTTTCTTTTATTAAGAATTCTCGTATATGTCCTTCTGTACCTCCTCTAAATAATACACCATGAGGTAAAACAATAGCCATTGATCCATTTTCAGCAAGATGATATACCATGTGTTGAACAAATGCAAAATCAGCTTTACTTTTTGGTGCTAATTTTCCATACTGGCTAAATCGATCATCACTTGTGAAAATTTGATTCGCACTCCATTTTGCTGAAAATGGTGGATTTGCAACTATCGCTTCAAATTGCATATCCATGTGCATTGGGTTCTCAAGTGTGTCTTCCTGTTTAATATCAAATTTTCTGTAATGAACATCATGTAGAATCATGTTCATTCTTGCTAAGTTGTAAGTAGTACGATTCAATTCTTGACCATAAAAATTACTTACTTCCTGCACCTCTTTTGCTACTCGTAACAATAATGATCCAGAACCACAAGTAGGATCATAAACAGAACGTAATTTAGACTTGCCTGTGGTCACAATCTTAGCCAACACCATACTTACTTCTTGAGGAGTATAGAATTCTCCTGCCTTTTTTCCAGCTCCACTAGCAAATTGACCTATCAAATATTCGTAAGCATCACCCAGAACATCTAGCTCAGTATTTTCTAGCTTAAAGTCGATTTTGTCAAGGTGTGACAATACTTTAGAAATGATTTCATTTCGTGCTTCAGGTGTCTTGCCTAGCTTGGTACTGTTCAAATCCATATCTTCAAAAAGGTTGTCAAAATCCTCTTCACTTTCTGTACCCATGGTGCTATTCTGAATGTTGTTCAGAATTTTTTGCAAGTCTTCCAGAATAAAATTAGACACTCCTTCGACATCACTGTTACCTCTTTTGGCTACTTCGCCAAATAATTCAGATGGTTTTAGGAAATACCCCAATTTATCAAGAGCTTCCTCACGAATCGCTTCAATGTATTCTTGCCCTAGTTCCTCATTCTCGTTAATCTCTCTGAATTTAATCCCATCAGGTTTAAGGATAGAATCTGCGTAGATCTCCATTTTCTCCGCTAAATATTTATAGAAAATGAATCCTAATATGTAGTCTCGGAACTCATCAGCATTCATCTTACCACGTAAAGTGTTTGCTATGTTCCAGAGCTGTTGCTCTAATTGTTTCTTTTGATCTTCTGACATCTTATTTCTTTTCTTCTTTTATCAAATCTTTTACTTCTACATCTAATAGCTTTGCTATTTCAAACAATAATTCTAAACTCGGCTGCCTTCGGTTATTGCAGTATTCGTTAACCATACTGAAGCTTTTGTTGAGCTTCTCGGATAACCAAACTTGCTTAATACCTTTCTCTTGCAACACCTCTTTTATTCGGTTCATATTGTCATTTTAAGAACGTTTGACAATATAGTAATCTGCAAGCAGAAAACAGCCGATATTATCATATATTTTTATTTAAACTTTTTACAAGTTTAAATCAGTACTACGTAAACTAGTTACGTGCTATGGAAAAAGTAAATTTTAGTTTGAATCATTAGAAAAAATTAAACTCAACATCTATTTTTGTCCTTAAATGAAGAAGAATGTCGACATAACAAAGTTTCTTGATGGTACAGAATTTGGGCGTTTAAAGGTGCGTGTGTTTGTGTATCTGAATGAACGATATTCCGAAAAACCAGAGGATCTAACTGAGATTAAAGCGGAGGTTAAGAAGGTTTTTAGCGTGCATGATGTAGAAATGGTAGCCGAACAATGGTATAACCTCACTTTTGAATAAACTTAATAGATGAAAGTAGCTTACGACAAATATTATCAAACTGAGAATCTTTTTGGAACCCCTTACCCAGAGCTAGTTAGC
>JAUHZI010000147.1 GCA_030426105.1 Bacteroidia bacterium
GGAGTATGCCTTTTTAGAATAATTCGACTAACACCAACAGTAATAGCAATCGCTAAAAACACGTAGGAAAAAATTGGTATTTGTTGACCTGTTGCAATTGAAATAGCAACTAGAGAGCCAACAACACTAAATACTCCTAATGCATGAATGCTTATTTTCCAAAACGCTGTCACTATATTCGCAACCAATATTCCCGCGATACACCCTACCAGAATATGAACTAACTCTGGAATCATTCCTTCTGCATTACGCACTAGGTAATATAATGTAAAATAAAGCAACAAGGCCAAAAAGGTTGGAACTACTCTTTCTTTTCGAACAGTTAAATTTAAATCACTCACCCACCCCATTTTATAGAACAATAAAAACATCATTGCAGGAAGTATTATTGTAAACAGAAAACTAATCCAAACAACATATTTTCTAGTTTCTACAGGTACTTCATTATTTATCGTATCATTTAATAACAACATCATTAATACCGCTACAAACGGCATAAAGAGCGGTTGAAAAGTAACCGAAAAGAATACTGATATTTTGTTGATTATGTTCATTTTGAGACTAGGTTAAAAAATGGGTAATCAAATATAGAACTTATAGTGAATTTTAATATTATTTTAAAGTTAATTTTTATGTCATATTTCCTATACATTTTCTATTGAATTATATTTTTAATCTCCATCTTACGCTCTATCTAAATTTAAAACTAACTTTGCAAAATGTTTACTGTAGAAAATGAAGATCCGATTTTGAACCCTACTTTGTGGATTGGAAGCTTTGAATGGAGGGAGCCAGTTACCACATTAACAGATTTTTTAACTGCTTTAGTATGCTTTTACGCTTTTTATCACTTCAGCAAGTACAAAGGAAAGCAGTCTCAAAGTTTCGTTAATTATAAATTTTACTTTCTATTCTTTGCAATTGGAATGACAAGTGCCGCTTGGTTTGGGCATGGTCTACAAGCTTATGTTGGTTTCAACTGGAAAATTATAGGTTGGGTAATGAGTGCTACAGCATTGTTATCGATGGAGATTGGCAGTATCAAAGAGCTTAAAAATATTATTCCAAATAAAATTATCTCATTACTACAAGTGCTCTTTATTGTTCAATATGTCGTTATGGTTAGCTTAATGATTAGCTCAAAAAACTTTGTGATTCCGCAATTAAACTCCACTATTTCATTGGTTCTTTTTGTCATTCCAATTCAATTAATTGCCTACATTCAGACAAAGAAAATTGGGCACGCCTATATCTTTGGAGCGATTATATATGGAGCACTGCCTGGGTTAATATACAATAATCAAATAAGCGTTTCTAAATGGTTTAATTACCATGATATCAGTCACGTACTAATGGCTATATTTATGTTTGTAATTTTTAAAGGAACAAGCAATATTTCTTTTTTAAAACGTTAAATCTTTACAAAAGATGCTATAAATCAGCATTTGAAATCAAAGTTTAACTAATTTTGCACAAAATTTACACTCAAAATGTTATCTACACTTAAAATAATGTTTACAGCTGGGGTTACAATTGCCTTGCTTATTCTTGTAATTGAATTAATTGTCTCTCGTATAAAAAAACAACGTGTTTATACCTTAGCTGACACACTAACCAACCTCTCATGTGGAATGATTGAGCGTTCCTTCGATGCCTTTTGGGCAGTGATGTTATTCTTTGTGTTTAACTACATCTACCAAATGGTTCCTTGGAAAATACCTTCAGGTGTCATTACATGGATTATAGCTTTATTTGTTACCGACTTTCTAGCCTACTGGCACCATAGATTAAGTCATGAAATTAACTTTCTTTGGGCGGCGCATATTGTACATCACCAAAGTGAGGAATTGAATACTTCAACAGTATTTAGGGTTTCGTTCTTTGCCGTAATTAACCGCTCTTTCTTTTTTATTTGGATGCCTTTTCTTGGATTTGACCCCTTAACTGTAGCTTCTACAGCTATATTCTTAGGGATTTATCAATTCCTTACACACTCTCGATTTGTAGGAAAACTTGGGTTTTTAGAAATATTCATGACTACGCCTTCTCACCATAGAGTTCATCATGCAAGAAACCCAAAGTATTTGGACAAAAATTATGGCCATATCTTCATTATATGGGATAAAATGTTTGGTACATTTATGGAAGAACAAGAAGAGCCAGATTATGGAATCACAAGCGGATTTGAAAGTTCAAATGCCTTTAGAGCTCAATTTTCTTATTGGAAAAACCTCTTTACTAGAGCTTCTAGAACTAAAGGTTTAAAAAATAAAGCCGCTGTCTTTTTAAAAGGTCCTGAGTTCACTCCTGAAGATGTTGAACACCTCCCATCAGAGTATAAAACAGATACAAAAGGAGAGCGAATTCATTTTCGCCAATTATTTGGCATCGAAAAAAGTGCTTATATTTTGATTAACGTTATCAGTACTTTCTCTTTATTTTTCCTATTAACTCGTTTAATTGTTCCTAAACCAGAAGGGGAAGTTGAAATGTCTGTAGCACAAGCTTACATGCAAGAAGCTTATGAATTTTTATTCCAAGATTATGTACTTGCATTAATTGGTCTGATTTTATTTTCTATTCTTTCGCATGGCTATTTTATGGATCAAAAGAGAGGATCAGGAGTATTGGATAGCATTCGTTTAATTGCAACTGCTTTAATCGTTCCTTTTGTTTTCTCTAATATGGAAAATGTTTCTCCATATTTAACAACTGGTATTATCGCTGCTACTGCAATAATGGCTCTGTGGTTAATTCGTTTAAAATGGTATGACAGAAAGTTAAGTTCTGTTAAGGCATAAACCTTTTAGCTTTTTTTGCGTATATTAGCTGGTAATGAAGCAGATAATCAGCATATTATTAATTTTCACTGTTATTTATACAACTATTGGCGTTCGTATAAATGAGCACTATTGTGAAATTAGTAATACAACTAGTTATTCCTATTTTGAAGTCGAAGACTGTTGTCCTAAAACCCAAAATAGCTGCCCATTTCACCAGAAAAAAAATGACTGTTGTTCTGATGAAGTTAATATTGTTCATCTAGATCATGACATTCATTTTCAGTCAGAATCTATTGAAGCGAAACTATTAGTTAGTCATTTTTCACTTTTACCTCTAGAATACAAAAGTCTCGGTTCAAATACATTTGAAGTAAATGTTTTAAAAGGAAGAGCTCCTCCACTAATACTTCAAAATGAAGATCTTCAGGCGCGACTCCAAGTTTATAGGTTATGATATTTAATTCTTCTACCATTGATTAAAATGGTAAATCTTCACACTAAAGAATTAAAGAACTATTAAATATCAAATCTTATGAAAACAATCAAAATTATATTCATTACAATCGTAGTAAGCCTTCTATCCACAGCTGGTATTGGGCAAGAAAAAAAGAAAAAAACTACCGAAATAAACTTTAAAGTTGACGGAATTTGTGAAATGTGCAAAGAGCGAATAGAAAATGCACTAGATGTAAAAGGCATTAAATTTTCTGAGTGGAATGTAGACACACATAACTGCACTGTAGTATACAAACCAGCTATTATTTCGGTTAAAGAAATTCATCAGTTAATTGCTAATGTAGGACACGACACTGACTCTATAAAAGCAACTGAAGAAGTTTATAATAACATTCACGGATGCTGTAAATATAGAGACTAATGCGTTTCTATTTTATTCTATTTATCGTATTTGCAGCAAGTACGATAAATCAACTTATGGGACAAGAGACCATAAGAGGCTACGTTTATACACTAAGTGAAAGTAACAAGTTAGAAGCATTACCAGGTGTTCACATCAAAGTATTAGAAGAAAACACTGGAACAGTGTCTTCTTCTACAGGATACTTTTCAATTGAATCTCAACATTCTTCCCCTAAACTTACCTTTAGTTTTATTGGGTTTAAAACAGATACCCTAACCTATACAACAATGGACACCTTAAGAGTCGTATTACAAGAAGGTAATATCTTAGATGACGTCGAAATTGTATTTGAAAAAGGAGACTATTACCTTTCCAAAGTTGATCCAATTAATGCACACACAATGGGACAAGGTGAACTCAGAAAAGCTGCATGCTGTAGCTTGGCAGAAAGTTTTGAAACCAACCCTTCAATTGATGCTAACTATGCTGATGCTATCACAGGAACGAAACAAATTCGGATGCTTGGCTTATCAGGGAAATATGTTCAAATCATGCAAGACAATATCCCCTCAGTAAGAGGATTAACGAGCGTTTATGGTCTTGATTATATCCCTGGCACATGGATTAACTCAATACAAGTTTCCAAAGGTGCTGGTTCGGTTGTTAACGGTTTTGAAAGCACAACAGGCCAAATCAATATCGAGATGAAAAAGCCAGGAAATTCGGAACGATTACATGTTAACCTATTTGGAAGTGCTCAAGGTCGTTTAGAAGCCAACATTTATTTAGACCATCCAATAAAAAAGCATTGGGAGTCTACACTTCTACTACATGGTAAAAATCAACAATTTGAATTTGACCAAAACAACGACAACTTTTTAGACCAACCACTAGTTAACCATCTAATTCTTCGTAATGAATGGAAGTATTCTAAAAATAAAATACACATGACTTATGGCATTGGCGGACTTATTACCGATAGTAAAGCAGGAACACTACTTAATCAAACTGCTATCCCTGATTACAATGTTAACTCTCAAACCAAACAAATTAACGCTTATGGAAAAGTGGGGTATTTATTCCCTGACAATGACTATAAAAGCATAGCTATACAACTCGCTAGTAGCTATTACAATTATGACGGAAACTTCTCTAGCCAAGCTTATATTGGTGAACAAACTTCTGGATATATCAATACTATTTTTCAAAATAAAATCAATGAAAATCAAACTTTTAAAACTGGAATTAGTGGTAATTATGACAACTATAAAGAAGTTATAGATATAGACACTAATGAACGCGCTAACTTCTTATTAGAAGAACAAGTTATAGGGGGGTATTTCGAACATACGCTAAATAAAAACAGATTTAGTTTAATCTCAGGTTTAAGAGCTGATTACAACTTTGTATATGGAGCCTTTTTGACTCCTCGTTTACATGGGAGGTATAACTTATCAGAAAAAACAACTGCTAAATTTGCTGTTGGAAATGGAACAAGAACCCCTAATATCATCATGGAAAATATTGGTTTGATGGCAAGTTCAAGAAGATGGATAATTAATAATGAAAATAATTCACCTCGTTATGGCTTAACGCAAGAGAAAGCATGGAACTTTGGATTAGGAATCAACCAAGAGTTTAAACTAAACAGAAGAGATGGGAATATTCAAATTGATATTTATCGTACGGAATTTACCAACCAAGTAGTTATCGATTTAGAACAATCAACCCAAGAAATTAATGTTTACAATTTAGATGGAAATTCCTTTGCAAACTCATTTCAAGTTGAAATGAATTATGAGTTAAACAAACGTTGGGATATCCGTTTAGCCTACAGATATTTAGATGTAAAGACAACTTACGAGTCCGGTGAACAGAACTTACCTTTTGTGGCTAAAAACAGAGCTTTTACATCTTTATCTTACTCTTCTAGAAAAACAAAAAATGGAGGACTATGGAAAGGAGAGCTTACAACTCAGTGGATTGGGCAACAACGAATTCCTTCAACAAAGAGCAACCCTACTCCATACCAACTTAATGGCTACTCTCCCGATTATTTTTTAATTAACGGTCAAATTACTAGAATCTTTAATCAGCATTTTGAGGTTTATATAGGAGGGGAAAACTTGACCAACTTTAAACAGGAGAACCCTATAGTTCAAGTGGATAATCCCAATGGAAATTTCTTTGACAGCTCATTGATTTGGGGACCAATTATGGGGAGCAATTATTATCTAGGCTTAAGATGGACTATCCAATAGTAACTTTTATCACTTCTAATAAGAATAGAAAGCATTAACTTTGACGAATATTTGATAATTATTTTAAAATGGCTAATTCTTGCGAAACAAATGGAAGCTGTGGTTGTAACAATACAACTACAGCTTCTTCAAAACCTTTAATTACAAAAACAAAAGTCAATGAAGACTTACAAGACTATTGGGACACTATATACACCGTAGTTGATTATGAAAAAAACGGATGGTATGAGAAAGTTCCTGAAAAAACATTAGCACTAATTGAGCAGCTTAACTTAGCTAAAGACGCACATATTATCAATATTGGGGCTGGAACTACAACATTAGTTGATGAGCTTCTCATTAGGTCCTTCACTAATATTTCAGCTACAGATATTAGTGAAACAGCTCTTAATTTACTAAAAGAGCGCCTTCAAGACAAAGCAAATCAAATTGATTGGATTGTCGATGATTTGACACAACCAACTCTTTTAAAAAACATTGATTCAGTTAATCTATGGATAGACCGCGCTGTTTTCCACTTTTTTACAGAGCCAAAAGACCAAGAGCAATATATCAAACTACTTTCAGATAAAGTTCTAACAGGCGGCTACGTTATTTTAGCAACATTCAATCTCAATGGGGCTACTAAATGTAGTGGTTTGCCAGTTAGAAGATACAACGAATTAATGTTGAAAGAGAAATTAAAAGATAATTTTGACCTAATAGATAGTTTCAACTACACGTATACTATGCCATCAGGAGACACAAGACCTTACATTTATACTTTATTTAAAAGAAAATAGGCTAAACATCAGAAAAGTTTGTTATTTTGGAGGTTATATCTAAAAGATGTTTAGACTTCAAAATGGAAAACACCTTATTGAATATCAAAAATCTAACTACGCAGTTTAAGACCGAAGAAGGGTATTTTACTGCTGTAGATGGAATTAGTTTTAAATTAAAAAAAGGAGAAACTGTTGGTATTGTAGGTGAGTCTGGCTCAGGAAAATCAGTAACTTCATTGAACGCCATGCGTCTTCTTCCTGAAGATGAGAAGGTAAAAAGAACAGGTGAAATTCTTTTTACTAATACTGAACAAACAATAGATTTAGCTAAAGCTTCTGAAGTTGAAATGCGTAAAATTCGAGGAAATGATATCGCAATGATTTTCCAAGAACCTATGACAGCTTTAAACCCTGTATTTACATGTGGCGACCAAGTATCTGAAGCATTATTATTACACCAACAAGACTTAACTAACACTTCAACTGGAGCAAAAATTGCGACAAAACTTGGTTATCAGTTCTTCAACTTTTTTAGAAAAATAGGTAATATAGCTACTGTAGGAAAATCTAATTTATTCAATAAAAAATGGCTCACGCCAAACGAAAAAAAAGCTCGAAAAAAAACTATTGAACTCTTTAAAAAAGTTCAGCTACCTCGACCTGATCACTTGTTTGATAGTTATCCTCATCAATTATCTGGGGGACAAAAGCAACGTGTAATGATTGCAATGGCTTTATCCTGTAATCCTTCATTGCTTATTGCTGACGAACCAACTACAGCTTTAGACGTTACTGTTCAAAAGTCAATTTTAAAATTAATGAAAGACCTCCAAAATGAATTTGAAATGGGGATTATATTCATTACACATGACTTAGGTGTCATTGCCGAATTAGCTGATAAAGTTTTAGTTATGTATAAAGGAACCATTGTAGAACAAGGTTCTGTTAAAGAAATTTTCACCAATGCTCAACACCCTTATACTAAAGGGTTATTAGCTTGTAGACCTCCTTTAGATATTCGATTAAGTCAACTGCCTACACGTGATTTATTCATGACCGAAGTTGGTAATGAGATGCAAGCAACTACTCTTTCTGTAAATAAGGTTTTAGAACAGTTAAAACTGGATCAAGAAACAATACTTCAAAAGCAAAAAATACTTTATAGTCAAGCTCCTTTTGTTTCAATACAGCAACTAAAGACTTATTTTCCAAAAGAAAAAAGCTTAATAGGTAAACCAAAGGAATGGGTTAAAGCTGTAGATGATGTTTCTTTTGAAATTTTCAAAGGAGAAACATTAGGGTTAGTAGGTGAGTCTGGTTGTGGAAAAACAACATTAGGCCGTACTATTTTAAAATTGATTGAACCAACTGCTGGGAAAGTAATCTATGATGGCAAGGAAATTTCTAGCTAC
>JAUHZI010000013.1 GCA_030426105.1 Bacteroidia bacterium
TACAACTCCAGCTGCTTTTAATCGAGCATTCAGAATTTCCTTTTGCTCTGTTCCAATATACTTTTCCCAAAAGAACTTAGCACAAGCTCTTTCATAACTATTATAAATTAATAAATCAGCGTGTTTAGCTATTGTCAATGCTGTTTTAAGAATCAAGTGAGCATCTATATCATGAATTCCTTTAGCATAACCTTCTTCATATTTATTCGCCATTATCTGTTGAATAATTGCGACTTGTTCTTTTTCTGAAAGGGTTAAAAAATCAGCTTCAGAAACAGGCTCCTTATTGGCCAATTTTTGTAGAATTTGATATGCTAAATATTCAGATCTATATACCTCTTTATTTTCTGAAATATAAGCTTGATCCCAAACTTCTTCTGTTGCTAAAAAATCAGGATTCGTAACAGGTTCAAAATAATTTGTTCCTGTTAAATGAAAACACATTGTCCCGTTTTTTAAAACAATTGTTAGATCTAATGGTTGTGTGTTAACTGAAAATTGATGTTTTCCCATCTGAATGATATCCTTACCATCAACAAACAATTCTGTTTTGTCTTTTAATTGTCGGAGCGCATCTTCTTTTACAGTCTTGAACTGGCTTTGTATATCATCAGCTTTAACAGCATCTTTTAATTCGATTAATTGCGCTACAATATCACGGATCTTTCCGACCATGATATCTGATGCAAAATAACCATTTATTTCTACAGGCGTTTTAAAGTTCGCAATCCTATTCTTAATCCCTTTTAAAATTCTTTCTGCTGATTGCTGTAGTGTTGTTGCACGTTTATTTCTACTTTCAATTAGCGCAATTTTGCGTGACTCAAAGGCATTATAAACTTCTTCTCGTTTCTCTCCTACTAACGTAATGTACTCATCAAACTCAGAAAATTTTCCTTCCAACTCCTCCAGTTGAACCATGAGTTTGGTTAAATACTCATCACATTTCTCAGGAGTTTCTGAGATATCTAAAAAGTTAACAACACTCTGGCTAACTAATTTAATTTGACTGTTAAATTCTGCTTTTCCTTCTTCTCCTAATAATACTTTTCGCTTTTTCTTAAGTGCAGCATTAATTTGATTGAACTGTGCATAAATATCCGAAATAGCATCGATTATTTTTGTAGTTTGAGTAGCATCCTCAATTTTTAAATTACTAACAATTTCTATCAATAACTCTAACTCTGAAGAAACTGCTAATACTTTATTTTCTAATTCGTTGGCCTCTACAACTTTTTTTAATTGTTCAATAGCTTCTTTTAAGCCATCCACTTTTACCAAATATGGAGCAAGTGATTTTTCATCTAACAAAAACTGAACACAGCGCTGTGAAATATTCTCCTGATGTTGAGCTATTTCTTGATCTAATGCTTCTACTAAATCAACATCAACATAACGCAGCTCTTTTAATTGTATAATACTCCCTCTAACTCCTCTTATCTCCCCCAATACCTCAACAAAGTGGTCAATTAAATCAAAGTTTTTAATTTTAATCGCTCGCAATAAGTTCGCAACAATTTCTTGAGTTCTTTGAGTCTCCTCAAGTGTGTGTTGTTTTACTTTTACAACTTTATCAAACTCATCTATGGCTGAGGAAGCAGATTCTTTGATTGCTGTTAAAGGTTCATGGATATTAGCTATAACTATTCTATCAATCCAATGGTATGAATCCAACACGTCATTGGTTCCTTTAACAATATCAATATACAAATCAGCATAGGAATCTTCTTGATTAATCAAACGTATTACCTCATTACACTCAGACATTGCTTTTACAATATCCTTGTTACCAATTTTCTGTAATTCTGAATCATTTTTCTCTTCTGGGACAAAACTATGATCTAGAAATGGTGTTTGCCAAATTTGAACTGCATGATGTTTTTTCTGTTCATCATCATTTTTAAAGAAACACATTTCTCCATTATCAAAAACCGAATAACCATGACAAATGATAGGCGTTTCAACCTTTTGCTCAATGATATTATAACTTAATAGAATATATACGCCAGATATTTCATTATAAAAAACGTAAAGAAAATCCTCTCCATTTGGCGAAGCAACTCTTTTCTCGAAAATCATATTCTCCAATTGATTTTCGAACAACTTATACTCACCTGATTGTAAGTAATAACCTTTTGAAAAGATTAATCCATGATCATCGGGTAATAAAACTCCAGATTTTTCTAGAGCATCTATTCGAGTTACTGTTTTGATCTTATTATTAAACACCAAATAACGAAACTCTTTTTCTTGATAGGGTTGAATTTTTAAGACAACCAAATTTCCAACAATAGCATAATAAACTAACGCATCATCCAGTGTTTGATCTTTATGCTCAACAGGCTCAGTATAAATCCCTTTTCCAGAGGCTGTATTATCTTCAATTTTTATTGTTAAGTCTCCCCCTACTGTTTCAACAAAAACAATATCTTCAATAGAGATATGAGGGTGTACTCCACTTACATGTTGATCTCTTGTAGTACGAATCCACTGGAATTCATGCTGTTCTGGATAAGCAATTTCATATTCAGAACGATTATCAACGTATGTTAGTTGTCGTCCCTTTACATTCCATTTAAACGCCTTGATATCGTTAACAGAATTCCCTACCTGAAAGACAAAGTATAAATACGGTCCTTGTTCTACAAACTTTAGAAACTCAGCATTTTTGTAATACTTATATAAGTTATGAAAATCTGTTTGAAATGCTTCATCATTGATTAAATCGTAGGCTATTGGGGTGAAATTATGATCGGCATACTCATATAAACTGAATACATCACTAACTTTAATTTCTGTCCGTAAACCTATGTGAACATTATAGCCAAAGATAAAAGCGTCTCCAACTGGAACCATATCACGGGGTAGGCAATTATTTTCTGTTGTAATTCGTTCTGTAGAAACTAATGTTGTTTCTATAGCTCCAAAAACATTTTTACGTTCAGTATTTAATAACCTTAACTGCTCCTGTAATTGCTTTCCATGTTTAGATAAACGATCTTTTATGATTTCATAAGTTCCGCCTTCTAACTGTATTTCTTCGTTACTCTCCATGGTTTATTCTGGTTGTTCTTATCCTCTTAACGCTATTAAGATTTTGGAAAGCACTTTCACTCTCCCATAGTCTTAATTTTATGACTTATTTTGAAAGGCTAAAAAAGAGAATATAGCCTTTCGCATGATAAACACCCAACAGCTTCTAACCTGTTGGGTAATGGCTATTTGCCTATTCTATATCAAATCTTTTGCGTTAGTATCTCCTAAACCTGTTTTTGTAACAAAATCAATTAACTGCGTTAATAAATTTTTATCTTTTGTTGATTTTGAGTCATTCATCAACTTAAATAATAAAGAAGAAACCGTGAAGTTTTTAATATCCTCTGACCCTAGCCCAGATTGAGTAATTAAACCTTTTATTTTATCAACTACAGTTGTCCCATCTTCTGAATTCATTAATTGATTTTTCACATCATTGATAACTTCACTTTTATCAGAATATTGATCGATAGCTTTAGCATTTGAAATTGCTCCCATTATCTTATCAAAGAATACAGGTTCTCCTCCAACGATATCGATATTTGCTGATTTTAACGCACTTGACAATACCTCTGCTTGAGCAGCTGCAATATCTTTTTGAATGTTGATTTGAGCTAGTTCTATTTCCTTCTCTTTAGACAGTTTTAGTTTAAACTCTTCATGCTCTTTTCCTACTCCATCTAATTTCTTCATAGCAGCAGCCTTCTCTTCAATTCCTTTGGCTTCGGCTTCAAACTTCTTGGTCATAACATTTGCCTCAGTTAACCCTCTTTCTTCTTCTGCTATAGCTTTCGCTTTTATCACATCTGCTTCTGCAATACCAATATTTGTATTTGCTTTTGCCTGCGCCATAGATTTCATCTCAATTCCTTTAGCCTCTGCTTCTGCTGTAGCTTCAATTACAGCTGCTTGAGCATTCCCTTGCTCTTCCGTACCTTCAGCTTTCGCTTTCATCACCTTAGCTTCTGATAATCCAATTGCTGCTTGTTGAGTAGCTTCTGCATCTGCTAAAATTTTAATGGCCTCAGCTTCTTGGTTTGCTGCTTGCATTTTAGCTTCAGCATCTATAATACGTTTCTTTGCTTCATATTCTGCTGCTTGTTGTGATGCTTCAGCTGCCTTAATTTGCTGTACCAATTGTTCTTGGGCTAATTTTTCAGCGTTAGTAATTGCAACAGATTTTAAACGATCTGCTTCAGCAAATGCTTTTGTATCTTTTATCTTTTCTTCTTCATCTACAACCGTTTTTTCAATAGCTACACGTTCTCTGATTGTTTCTTGAATGTTTTTACGTTCTACCTCAATTGCTTTTTCTTTTTCAATTTGAGCCAAGGTTACGATACGCTCTCTTTCGTTCATTTCAAGTGCTCTATCTTTCTCAACACGCTCAGCTTCGACAGCCATTGTTCGCTCTTTGTTTTTCTCTGCAACAACGATTTGTCTATTTTTGTTTTCTTCTGCAACTTGCACCTCTTCATCTGTAGCGATTCTTGCTTTTTCAGCTTTAAGACGCTCCTCATGATTCACTTTTTCAATCTCAGCTGCCTCCCTGGCTTTTATATTCGCTATTTCACGCGCTTGTTTTTCTTCCTTTTCTGCTAATTGACGCTCCATCTCCAAAATAGCCTCACGTGTTTCTACATTTTGTTGTGTGATTACTTTTTCTTCGTCTCTTTGAATTTGATTTGCTAAAATTTTCTGTTTAGCTGTTAACTCAGTAATCTTTTTAATCCCCTCTGAATCTAAAATATTATTTGGGCTTAATGCATTGATGTTTGTTTGCTCTAAGTAATCAATTGCTGCATCATCTAATCGATATCCATTTAAGTCTGTTCCAATAATATCGATAATCGCCAGCTTAAACTTTTCACGTTCGTTGTATAGGTCAACGAAATCAATTTGTTTACCTACTGTTTTTAACGCTTCTGAAAATTTTGCTTCAAACAGCTCTATAATTGCCTGTTTAGATGCTGCTCTAGCACACCCTACTGATTGAGCTACCTTTATTACATCTTCAACTGATTTGTTAACACGTACAAAGAAGGCTACTTTAATATCTGCACGCATGTTATCAGCACAAATTAATCCGTCCGAACCACTACGCTCAATGACAATATTCTTCAATGAAATATCCATTATTTCTAATTTATGTAAAACAGGGATGACTAAAATACCTCCAAAAGAAACTTTAGTTCCTCCTACCCCTGTTCGCACCAAGGCTTGACCTTGCGCAGCTTTTTTATAAAATCTAGAAATAATTGCAAATGTCCCCAATAAGACTACAACTACAACAATTGTAATAACTACAAAAATGTTTCCAAATAACTCTGATGTATCCATGTTTTTATCTATTTATTTTAAATTAATGATTATACTTTTCTACGAGGAAATAATCCTCTTCTTTAATGTGGTCTAAGACCAAAACCTTATCTCCTTTCTTAACTGTTTGAGCACTTTCATGGGTTTTGATGAAAACAGTAAAAAAAGATTCTCCTACCATTACATCTGCTTGTCCTTTTTGTGTTGAACTTGCTCCCAGCCTAACTTCTCCGATAGCTCCAATAATATCATCTTCGTCACTCTCTTTTTCCAATACCGCGAATAACTTCACAAAAGGCGTCGTGAATATTTTGGCAATAAATAAACTGACAATAAAAATAGGAACTAATAATGCTAAACTGAGTAAAAAAGATGTATTCCCTAATATGTGATTAGACATAACCGATAATACCCACATTGGTATTGCCAAAAAGGTTAAAAAAACCATGAAAGGGATTTTCCCTAAGTTGAAAAAGGCCAAGATTTTATTAAGGGCAAATAAGTTTGATGCTGAATTCCCTTCTACTTCAATATCCGCGTCTATATCAATGTCGGCATCTATTTCCACATCGAAATCTAAAAAATCAGTATCTACTGCTCCTATCAAAACAATAAGCCAATAGAAGAGCACAAGCACAAAGAGGGTTGTCGGAATGAAATTTACTCCCGAAAAAACAATGTTTATAAATTCGTTCATTTAATTGATTATTGATGAGAAAGATTAATCAAATCCGAAGCATGCTCTGACAATAATAGGCTTAAAGAATTTATACTTCCTTCAATCTCATTAAGGTCCAAATTTTCTAATTGCAAAGTGTCTCTAAAGATTACTTTTGTTCCTGTTTCATCTAATGTAAATGCTCCATGGATAATCGTTCTATTTTTTTCTAATAAAAACTTTAGCGCTTCCATATTTGAAGCATCTATTTCAAATAAAAACTGCTCTAAAATTAGAATAGGGTTCGCACATCCTATAACTAAATTTTGTAATCCAAATTCTGGCTGGTTAATTACAAAAACTTCATCTTCTGCATTTTCAAATGTTATATTATGTCCTAATTCTATTAGGTAGTTTTTAATTTTTTCGAAATGTGTTTTCATCGTATTCGTTTTAATCTTTTTTCTTGTTTATAAATGTAATCTTTTTTAGGGATTCTTTAAATTTTAGTCCCCATTTTTATTCTACGGTTTAAATCTTCATACTTTTGTGCGTTTTGCCCTAATTAACTCTCCTCCTATAAGCGGTTTTAATATATCTTCCAATTCCCACTTTTATAGTAAGTATACAAAACTGGATTAAACAATGTATTAATCGATGTATTTGTTGTATCTACTAATGGATACCCAAACAATGTAATAGCTTGGGCTGCTTCATTATTTAACCATTTTAACTTTAATTTTTCATAATCAAACGCGATCATTTTTGTCTTAATTTCATTTTGAGAAAGCACCTTACTTCCTACAATCCATCCCCACTCCCCCATGGTTAAAATTTGATTGTGCAATGGTAGCGTTTTAAACCCACTAGCTTGCATACTTTTTTCTATACAATAGAATGCTTTACTAGCATAATATGGACTTCCTGCTTGGGTAATCATGGCCCCATTATGGGTTAATCGCTTACTACATAAAAAATAAAATTCTCTTGTATACAATTTATTTAAATCAACATTATTGGGGTCTGGCAAATCGATAATTATAACATCATATAACACCTTATTGTTCTCTAAAAATTGAAAAGCATCCTCGTGTTTAATTGTTACGTTCTTATGATTTAATGCCCCCTTATTCATGCTTAAAAACAACTCATTTTTTCTTGCTAACGCTGTCATTTTTGGATCTAAATCAACTAAATCAATAGACACTATTTCTTGATATTTTAACAGTTCTCTTACTGCACAGCCATCTCCCCCTCCTAATACCAAAACTCTTTTTCTTTTTGGCACCAAATTCATTACAGGATGAACCAAAGGTTCGTGATACATATATTCATCAAAAGAAGACAATTGCAAATTCCCGTTAATGAACAAAGAATAATTCTCTTGCCATTCTGTCATTACAATTTTTTGATATTGCGTTTCCTCCTGTAATACTATTTTATCCCTATACTTTTTTTGATCACCAAACAATACAATTGGTTTAGCAAATAAGAGGCCTACAAAAATTGTGATTCCGACAAAAACAAAAGATAACGCTAAATTAGCCCTACTTCTTTTCTTGATAATTTTTCTTAAGTACAAAAAAGTAAATAACGCTACAATAAAATTAAGCGCTCCTAAGACAAAAGGTGTATAAGTCAAACCTAAAAAAGGCATCCCCACAAAAGCAAAAAATAACCCTCCTACTAAACTTCCATAATAGTCTTTCTCTAAAACAGATGCAACATTTACCTTTAACTCTTCAAATTCTTCATTAAGCCTTGTTACCAAAGGTATTTCCAACCCTATTAACAACCCTACAACAATAGACAAGGCATAGATCAAAACTGGAGAATACCTTCCATAAGTAACATATACCGCTAAAGCACAAAATGAAACCAAAAAGGAAAGGATTAGTTCTAAATAAATAAACTTAACTAACAGCTCTTTTTCTATCAACTTACTCAAACGACTACCAAAACCCATTGCAAAAAGCATAGTAGAAACAATTAAAGCAAATTGAACAACTGCATTGCCAATAAAATAAGAGGCTAATGTTGATAAAATATATTCAGCAACAATACCACTTATCCCTGTAGCAAACAAAGCTATTTTAAGAATAGCTGACTTTTGTTTATCTGTTTGTTTTATCCTCTTCAACTTTAATTTAATTATTTTTTAGCATACAGTTCGAACTCTTCACCCTTTATGGATAATGTGCTAAACATTTCATATTTATTATGAAAATCGATTTCATTTACCTTCGAAAGCTCGGTTATCACTTTTCCTTTTTTATCAGTAGACTTAGGCAAAACAAAAAGAATATTTTCTTGTAGAAGTTCTTTTTTTTCTATTAAAAGTTGAGGTACTAGATGATATTTCGATTCATTTAGCCATGTAAATAGTAATGGTTTTTTGTTGGTAAGAATACTTAAGCCTAATTGTTCAGAAAACAAGAAGATATAATCACTTGGGTGTTCCTGAAGCATTACCGTTTCTTGAATCAGTTCTGCCGTTTCCGAATCAACTTGTATTTTATTTAAATATGGAACTCCTATCACTTCCTCAGTTTGGTTATTCAAACTTTTCATTCGATAAGGTGATTTTATTTTTTTATAGGTGATTTGGACAGTAGCTATAACAAACACAAAAAGCAAAACGACCTGTTTAACATAAGGATTTTTCAATTGATCAATCCATAAAAACAATCCCACTCCAAAAGCGCCTCCATAAAATAGAAACTGAAGATACAACGAGTTATTAGTCCCTAAACTACTTACAAAAGGAACTGCAATTAACAGCATTGCAAATAATAGTACGCTCCTATTCTTTTTAAGCTGTTGATAGTATACTAAGAGCGCAAAAACAACTACAAAAGTTAAATAGTAGAACAATGCTATTTGGTAGTTTCCTATAAAAAATCGAAACTTAAAAATTAGAAATACATATGTAACAACAACTCCTAAAGCAACAATGTAATTCTCAAAATGTGTTTTATACCTTTTCAACAAAAATAACAACAAGAAGAAAGGAATTAAATTTACGGTTTCTGATAGAATCGCAATAGAGTCATTATAAAACTTTATAACCATTGCTGATAAACTATGTTCAGTTGATAGCGCTAATCCTTTTTTCAACTCCTCATAGCTTGACAAGAAACTTTCTACCCCTCCAAAAGTAAACAAAGTCCCTATTAAAAGCCCTAAGGTCAACAAGACTATTCCTATCACTAAATTTCTTTGTTTAATCTTTTCAAAAAACAAAACAGCGGCTCCCACTATAAAAAACAAGGCAACAACAGCATTGGTAAACTTATTGAAAATCAATAAAGAAATAAAGAATCCCACCAGTACAATACTAATCCATTTACCTCTATTAAAATAAGCCAGTACACTTGCCATTATTCCATTAATAAATACTACTGATAAAATATTATAAGACACTGCCATTGGGAAAATAGTATGGTAAAGCCCACTCATTACAACAATGAAAAAATAATAAAGCAGTTTATGCTTTACCTCCGCTGTAGTCTCCACTTCTTTAGCTAAAAACAAGGAGCTTCCTATTACCAATGCTGAAGCCAAAAGTCGATTTCCAGCTAATGATAAATTAAACCATCCAAAGAAAACATTATAAATCCGGTGAAATAATATAACTGGATTATCCATTTCTATATTGAAATAGTAACCAATTGTATAAAAACTTTCATCAGATAATTCAAAACCTTTGTTTGAGGCCCAAAATAACAATGAGACAATTAAAACAACGCATATTGCTCCAAAAAAAGCTAAACCTTTGAACAGTAGATTTGGATGATTAAAAAAAGAACTTTCTCCTTTCATCATAAAGTCCAATCCAATAAAATAGAACAACCTACATAAGCGAATGCTTCTACTAATCCTGCACCAATATTCGGCTTTTCTTGATTCACTAATTCATCTGTTAATTTTTGTCCAGGCAACAATAATTTGTCAGCTATAACTCTTACAATTGGTAAAATTGCCAAAGCTATCACTGAATTATACAAAATAGAATAAGCTGAGACCTCCCAAGAAACAAAATCCCCCTGTATTCCATGTCTAATCAAGTTTGCAATTGATATAATCACCCCTGAATAGGCAATCCCCACAGCAAAATTATTTTTCTTTATTTCATCTAATAAATTAAAGTTTAATATGGCATTATATACAAAAGTTGAAAGCACAAACATCAACATCCCTATTGCCCAAAAAATAACAGTACTTAAAAACCCATTAATAACATCATGATGACTATCTCCTGATACAGCTCCATATATAATTAGTCCCGTAGCTATAGAAATTGCCGCTTCCAAAACACCCACACCAACATTCTGATCCTCAACTAATTCGTGCTTTAAATTCATTCTTCTTAGGATCAAGAAGTCGTTTAAGACAATGCTTAAATTCAGCAATATAATGCTAATAAAAGCATACAAAGAAAAATCTAACAAGTCGTTTATTAAATTTCCTGTTGTACCTCCTGTCAAGGCACCTCCTAAAGCTATTACAATACCAGATAAATAACCGACATTTGCAAAAGCAAAAGCAAAATTATCTTGTTCTACCAACTCATGGTTCATATTAATTTCTTTATGCAACAGTTGATATACTTTCCTACTAACAATTAAAAACAAAAGGCTTAAAATTGTATAAGCAAATGTTGCAAAATAACTATCTGGATTTGTAAAAAATTCATTCATAATTAGTTCCCTGGTAATAAATTATCTATTGCAAATGGATTAACTTTTTTCCCTAAATGCGCCTCAAACTCAAATTTACTCCATCGCTCAATGCAGATGAACTCTTCTTTATCATTCCAATACATCCATGAAGTTAGTTCTGACCAACCTTCTGCACCATCTTTTCGATACTCTCCAAAAGATTCTTCATCCAGCTTATAGATTTCACTATTATATATTAGGGTTTCAGGAACTGAGGCATAAGTTAATACTTCATCTTTAAAACTTGGAGCAACCTTAAGGATTTCCGCAGGTCCAGTTATATACAACACACCATCATCAGCAACCTCTAAAAACAGTACTGAGCTACCATCACTTAATTTATACTCTCGAGATTTAAAATTGTTTTCCCAAAGATAATGGTAAACCTCTTGTACTACCCAGTTTTTCATATCATACTCCAAAGTAGCCCCAATAGTTAAATTATGAAGTGTTGCCTCTACAGGCTCCTCTTTTTTCTTAAAAAATCCAAACATTTAAATTTTATTTTTTATTCAAATAACCTCTTTTCATTGACTCTTACTTTCCAAAGCCGCCACCGCCGCCACGGAAGCCGCCACCGCCACCGCCAGACCAAGAACTCCCCCCACCAATATGATGGTATCTGCCTGAGTTTCCTGTATGAATATATGTTCCTCCACACCCCCTAGACATGATTATGATGAAAACAACAAGAATTATCATAAAAAGAATAATCTTAACAGGTGTGGGATTATCATCTCCTCCCGATTTATAGGTAGAACTATAACCGTGCTTACGTTGTAATTTTCTTTCTCGAGCTCTATTAGGATCGCCTGGAGTTATATTACTTATCTCTAACTCTTGCACCTTATACCCATGACAAGCCTCGATATCTCCATCCCAATTTTCTACAGAGATAAACTCTTCCCCTTTGCTATCGTAATAATCCCAAAGGTAAAATGACTCCCAATAATTATCTTCATCATTTCGAGCTTCTGAATTAAACTTTTCATTAAAAGAATATGTCTTACCTTGATAACCAATTGTTGGTATAGGATCAGCATATGGTATAAAATCAGATGACTTTAAAGGAAGATCTATTTCTTTACTAAAAAGGATTTTTAAAATACCGTCATCTTCAACCTCTAAGTAGCCCTCTTCATCTCCAGCATAGATTTTATACTCCTTACTTGTAAAGTTATTTCCCCATTTATAGTGGTACACTTCTTCTACAATCCATGTTTTTAGATTGTAATCAAAAGTATAACCTACTTTTAAATCTGTCAATTTTGGTTCAAAAGATGAATCACTCATATTCTTTATTAAAACTTGGGGTTAAATTACTAATTGTTCCTCTTTTAACCTCTTTTAACTCCATTAAATTTGCTTCAAACATTGTTTTTATATACTCCAAAGCTTCTGTCAACTCATAAGATTCATTACATGTAAAAAAATCTAATGCTACATAATTATGCTCTGGCCAAGTATGTATTGCAATATGGCTCTCTTTTATCACAATAACTCCGCTCACTCCTATTGGGTTAAAGTGATGTATTGTTGTGTTTACAACCGATAAGCTAGCTATTCTTGCTGCTTCTAACAACGTCTTTTCTACAAGAATTGTATCATTGATTTTTTTAGAATTACAACCATGTAACTCAATTAATGTATGAAAACCAAGAACCTGCATTATCTTCTTTTTGTTAATCGTTTAGGCGCATATCTTACCAATGGCATCCCTGTGTATTTTGACACAACTTTTCCCAATTCAACTGCCTCATCATAATCATCAAACTCACTAATGAGCAATTGACCTAAATGTCTAGGAGTTAGAAAAACTAAATGATGCTTGTATACATAATCGTTAAAAGAAGGAATCGCTAGGGAACTTTCATCTAGGTATTCTCTATCATACTTAAACCTTCTTGAAATGACACTTATATGCTTGAATAAGGATAAATCATTTTTCTTTCTCCATTTAACACCTAAAACATTCAAAACGTTTAAAATCTGTTTAGCCTTGTAGTCGATAATTAAATACTCTTTACTAAAACTAAAAAGTGCTCCAACAGTAAAAATCACACTCCCTAGAATGAACAAGAACCAAGAAAAGCTGTAACTAGATAAAAGGATATATAAATCACCTATTAAAATAAAAAGGCTCAAAAACAATAGTATGAAACCAATGGCCCTTAAACCTAAACTAAAACTATATCCTTTATCTATTTTCTTTATCATTAATCTTTATGCAACCCCATATTCTTTTAACAATCCGACCTATCATTTTAAAAAAAGGGAAAATAACTTTGTCGAAAAAAAAGTCTGGAAAAACATGAACAACAATATCTAAAAATAGTTCCAGCAATACTTTAGAAACAGTCTAACGAACCTTAGAGTTCGTTAGACTGTTAGTTATTAGAAATTACATTCCCATTTTTTTCTTCAACTCAGCTAAAGCATCATTTGCTCCAGCATCTACATTATCCAATGCTGCATCAATTTCTTCATCAACGCTTTTTGACTGTTCTGCAATATCTCCATATGCTTCAGCTAAAGCTTCCTCTTCAGCAACTTTATCTTTCATTTTTTCCAACATAGCTATTGTTCCTGTAGAATCTACTTGAGACAATTGCTTGTTAATCTTTTTCGTCGCCTTACTTACTTTCATACGAGCTTTCAATGTCTTCAACTCATTCTCGTATTTAGTAATATTTGATTTTACTTTGTTAATATTAGCCTCTAATTGAGCTATTGATTGATCAAACTTTTGAACTTCAGCTTGTGCTCTTGCCCCATTTTCTTTAGCTTGTTGAACTCTTTTTAACGCCTCTGTTGCTAAACGATCAGCCTCTGCAGCATCCATTTTACCTTCTTTAGCATTATTTAAAAGCGTCATCGCTTTTTTCTCAAAATCCTCTACTTGAAATTTTGATTTATTTAAATCAGCATTCGAACGGATTCTTAAAGCTTTTACTTCAGCCAAAGCCTTTAAAGACGCATCTAAGTCTTTCTTCAAATCTCTAATCCCTTGTTCTGTTAGTTTTATTGGATCCTCTAACTTATCAACTAAGTTATGCGCCTCCGATTGTCCTATTTTAAAAAGTCTTCTAAATATACTCATGATTATCTTTATTTATAATTTAATTATTTTGAGAATTCTATTAATTCTCTATTATACTCTGTCATCAACAAACTCAATGAATTTATTGACCCCTCTATTTCATTTCTGTCTAAATTTTCGATTTGTAACGTATCTCTAAACGAAACTTTATTTTCATGTAAGACAAAAGCACCATGTACAATATCCCTGTTTTTCGTTAATAAACTTTTGTATAAATCAGGTGTTTCATTCTTAATCTCAAAAAGAAATTGCTCCATAATTAGTATCGGATCCTCACAGTCCAATACTAAATTAAATATCCCTTCCTCTTCTCTTTCGATTACAAATAGTCCATTTTCTTCGTCTTCCACTTTTATCACATAGTTTAAATCAACTAAATAATCTTTAATTTTTTGGAAGTGATTTTGTTGTGTTTCCATAGGTCGTAATTAAAATTTTTGATAAATCTACAAACAACTAATTAAATTAGCAAGAAAAAACTAATTTTTTTTGCATTTATTTTGTTTAGCAACTTTTTTTACTAACTTTGTTGGCATGTCTACAATAGGAATTAATATCAAAAAAATAAGAAGCGTTAAGGGCCTCAACCAAACAGACTTTGCTAATCTTTTTGGCTTAACACGAGCAAACATTGGTTCATATGAAGAGTTAAGAGCAGAACCTAAAATTGATACCATAATTAAAATCGCGACACACTATAAGATACCTATTGACAAATTAGTAAGAAAGGAGTTAACAGTTAATGAAATTTCAAATTTTGATGTTTTTTCAAGCATTCCAACCCCAGATAAAGGAAAGCAACAAAATGAAGTTCGATTTATTGCTCAGGCTGACTTAAAGCACTACCCCAAACTTAAGCAAGACAAGAAGTTTATAAACACTTTAGAAACAGCTAGAATGCCAGGCATAGAGACAAAACATCAAACCTTAATTCTTTTTAACGAAGGGAACGAATTACTTTCAGGGAATGATGGTTTTTTTCATGGCGACTTGCTTTATTTAGAAGCCGCTGAGGAAAAATTAAACTATTTTTTAGGTGTAGTTGTAGATGACCAAAAACTATATAAAGGTATTATCTCTACACAAAAAAACACAATCACAATACAGCCATTAAACAGCAATAAAAAAGCAACAAAAATTGCATATATAGATCAATTGGAGATTTGGGAAATTAAAGGAAAGTTTACAACAGAATTAACTTTTGAGAGTCCAATCCTATCTTATATAAAAACGTTAGACAATCGCCTTCAAAAAATAGAACAACTATACACTAAACAATAGGGACTGCTAAAACTATTAGCATTTTAATTTTTTTTAAGGCAATATTCAGAACTTCTTCTTATATTTAGCTAAGAAAAACTGAAAATATGGGATTTTATATCGGCGGTGCGATACTATTCATTATCGCTATTATATTGTTTATAATTCAAAGAAAGAGAAGTGGTAAGCTACATCACATTGAATATAATGAAACAACTAGCATCAATCAAATTATAGAAAACCATAATGAAATGTCTGGTTCATTTGGCCCTGGTTCATTTAGTCTTTATAGTGAGGTAAAAGGCATAGCAACGGCAAATTCTCCAATAAGAACAGAGTTTTCACAACAAGAGTGCGTATATTATAAATCTACCGTAACAAGAGAATATGAAGTACTTGAAAAAACAAAAGATGCAAGCGGTAAAACCTCAAAAAGGTGGGTGAGAAAATCTGAAGTTGTTTCAAACAATGAAAATAAATCTCACGATTTTGTAATTAAAGACAATTCTGGTGAAATCTTACTTCAAACAGAAGGTTCTGAATTACACACTAAAAAAACATTCTCTAAATTTGAAGAGGGAAATGACGACCCCAAAGGGGGACTAAATATTTCTATAGGTAGCTTTTCTATTTCATCTGGTTCCAACTACAGAACAATTGGATTTAAATATGAAGAGTATGCTATCCCTACAAGAACACCTCTTTATGTAATTGGCGACGCTAACGACAGATCGGGAAGACTACAAATTTCGAAACCAACAGACAAACGACCATTCATTGTATCAACAAAGTCTGAAGATGAAATCATCAAACAACTCAGCTCATCTGCAAAATGGATGTTTTATGGAGCAATAGGTTGCGCAACTGTAGGCTTTGCTCTTATTATTACGGGATTACTTTCCTAGAGTTTTACTCAGAAAGCACAACAATTGGAACAGGAGAATGCATTGTTAATTTTCTAGAAATACTTTTGTGAAATAACCTTTCAAAGAAATTCCTTTTACGAGAAACCACAACTAAAAGGTTGATGTTATTAGCATTAATGTAATCGAGAATTTCAGCTTCATAATCACTGTTTTCTAAAAACTTAAATGTATGTTCAAACCCAGTAAAGATGTCATCTACATCTGCTGCATGTTCAACAAACTTAGTCGGATCCACCTTAGACAAGTCCTCTGAAACATTAATTAAATGAAACTCACCATTTAACAATCTAGCCAACTCCTTTACGGACTCAAAAACTCCTATATTTTTTAAATTCTTTAAATCTGTTGAAACAGCTATTTTGAGTTTATCTTCAAACTTAGAATTATAAGGAATAGCAATTAAAGGAATATTAATCTCCTGAATTAATGTAGCTGTATTACTCCCTACAAAAGTTTCTTTTAATCCTGAAGCTCCAGTAGTACCCATTATCACCAAATCAATATTATAATTTTTAGAGCAATGGCTAACAGAAGCTGTTAAATCTCCATTATAATCTACTGTTTCTATTTTAGTATTAGGATATTTCTCTAATGCTTCAGTTTTTACTTTATCCAAACCATTTATACTATCCTCCCTTAATACATCTGTTAAGTCAATCATTACAGATGAATTAGGTACAGCATATGCATTTAACAATACAATTTCTGCTTCAAGCTTATTTGATAAATTGATAGCATACTCTAATGCATTAAATGCTGCTTTAGAAAAATCAGTAGGAACAAGTATTTTTTTCATTTATTATTAATTTTAATAAAATGTAGTACGTATTTTTGCTTTATAAAACTTAAATTAATCACTGGAACTACAACACAGTAAACAAAGATAAGGACATAGTTAATAAAAATAATTTGAGAAGCAACAGCCATTTACATGACTTTTGTCAGTATTTAGAAAATTTTGGAAGAATCAGTTGAAATATTGAACCGTTTGAGACCCAACGATACATTACATTGGGTTTCTGTTGTGATTTTTTTAACACTAGCTGTTATTGCATATTCTAGACAAAAAAATAATGCTATTCAAATAGCCTTAAAGAGTTTCTTTAATGTACGTTTTTTCAGGCAGTCACTAAGAGAAGAAACAAATTCAACGATATACTCTGGTCGAGTTTTATTAATTAACTCTTTTGTTATTATTAGTATCGTTTTATTTTATTTCTCTTTTAATATCTCCAACCAAATAGAAAATAAATACCTCCTATTCTTGATTTTATTAGGCGCTATTTCTTCTTTATACATGGTTAATATTGCAATAAAATTTTTTATTTCTAGAGTTAGTGGCCTTAAAGTTATAGAAAACGAATCAGTACGTTACAACCAGTTTTTTTTTCAAGTACTTGGTCTTTTCCTACTTCCTGGAGTTATTGGCTTATATTTTTTCCCTAACCAAATAGCAGGTTACGACCTAAAAACTATCGCCGAACAATATATTATTATTGTTATAATAGCATTACTTTTAAATAAGTTAATACAAAGTATATTTCAAAGCTTTGAAATAAAAATTTCGTGGTTTTATATTTTTTTGTACATTTGCACCCTTGAAATTTTGCCGTTATGTGTTGGTTTTCAACTCATAATTAGCCAAAACACTATGTAATGTCATTTTTTCAGGGCAGAATAAAACAGAAATTACTATGCCGATAAAATCTATTTTAGTTTCTCAACCTCAACCAAAAGCGGGTAAAAACCCTTTTGAGAATTTAGCGCAAAAAAACAACTTAAAAGTTGATTTTAGATCATTCATACATGTTGAAGGTGTAGAGGAACAAGAGTTTAGAAAGTCACGAATATCTTTGGCCGATTATACAGCTGTTATTTTAACATCTAGAAATGCTGTTGATCATTATTTTAGAATGGCTAAGGAAACAAGATTTAATGTACCTGACGATATGAAATACTTTTGTATTTCTGAAGCTGTTGCATACTACTTACAGAATTATATTGTATATAGAAAAAGAAAAATCTTCGTTGGAAAACAAAGAATCACAGATTTAATAGATGTTTTAAAGAAACAAAAGAAGGAAAAGTTTATTGTTCCTTGTTCTGATATACAACGTTCTATCATTCCAGAACAGCTAGAAAAAGCTGGTTTAGATTTTCAGAATGCTGTTTTATTTAAAACAGTTTGTAGTGATTTATCTGACCTAGAAGATGTAAAATATGACATGCTTGTATTCTACAGTCCATCAGGTATAGAGTCGTTATTTAAAAACTTTCCTGATTTTGTTCAAAACGATACAAAAATAGCTGTTTTTGGTCCTACTACTCAAAAAGCTGTTGAAGCTGCAGGACTTAGAATAGATGTTAGTGCTCCTCAACCAGGAACACCATCTATGACAATGGCAATAGAGAAATATATCAAAGAACAAAGTAAATAAACCTCTTTGTATAAATTTAATACTATAAAAGGTCGATTTTAAAATCGACCTTTTTATTTTCACACCATGAATCAAGGGTTAAATAGAGCTAATAGTTTAAAAAACAAAATAACTATTTCTCGTATTTTTAAGAACAAAGAGGGTTTCATTAACTACCCTATAAGGGTTAGCTATATAGAAACTGTACAAAAAGTTCCCGTTCAAATTGTTTTCTCGGCTCCTAAAAGAAAATTTAAAAAAGCTGTTGACCGTAATCGAATTAAGCGTTTAATGAGAGAGGCTTATAGACTAAATCAATCTAACTTTATCGAAGAGTTACAAGCGAAAAACAAAAGTATAGCCATATATATTGGTTATGTAGGAAAGGAAATGCCTAATTATTCTGTGATTGAAAAAAAAATAAAACTATCTTTAGTTCGTTTATTAAATGAACTAGAAACAAAAGAATAATGAAACTCAAATATATTATTACATTTCTAACTATTGGTATTCTTTTATCAAGCGCTACGACTTATACCATATCGTATTATTTTGATGATAAAGATGATGATAACTACTTTGAAATCACCAAAAACATCAGAACGATGTCTGCTGTTTACAATGTTATAAATACGTATTACGTCGATGAACCACAACCAGGGAAAATGATGAAAACAGGCATAGATGCAATGTTAAAATCATTGGACCCTTACACCGTTTATATCCCTGAAAGTCAAATCGAAGATTATCGTTATATGACCACAGGTCAATACGGTGGGATTGGATCTCTTATTCAAAAACAGGGTGAATATATCGTTATCTCTGAACCATATGAAGGTTTCCCTGCTCAAAAAGGAGGACTAAAAGCTGGCGATATCCTATTAGAAGTCGATGGTGTTTCTGTAAAAGATAAAGAAACTAGTGATATGAGCAAGATACTAAAAGGTGGGGCTGGAACTGAACTAAAAATAAAATATAAAAGAGCTGAAGAAATTAAAGAAATAACAATTAAAAGAGAAGAAATTAAAATAGCTGAAGTCCCTTATTTTGGGATGATTGATGATGAAGTTGGCTATGTTAAATTGACTTCTTTTACAAATACTGCTAGTAAAAATATAGGTAAAGCCTTAAGAACATTGAAAGACAGTTTGGGTATGAAAAAGGTAATTTTAGACCTTAGAGGAAATGGAGGAGGACTACTTCATGAGGCGGTTAACATTGTAAACTTCTGGGTTCCAAAAGGAGAATTAGTTGTAGAAACTAAAGGGCGGTTAGAAACGATGAATCGTTCGTACAAAACACAGAATAACCCTTTTGATGAAACAATGCCAGTAGCAGTACTTATTAACGATCGCTCTGCCTCAGCAAGTGAAATTGTATCTGGAAGCATTCAGGATTTAGACAGAGGTATAGTAATTGGTGAACGTAGTTTTGGTAAGGGACTCGTGCAACAAACGAAAGATATTAACTTCGGAAGCAAAGTAAAAGTTACAATAGCGAAGTATTATACTCCTAGTGGAAGGTGTATTCAAAAACTTGATTATTCCCATAGAGACCAAAAAGGAAAAGTGCACGAAGTTTCTGATAGCTTAATTCATCTATTTAAAACAAAGAATGGAAGAACGGTAAAAGACGGAAGAGGAATTGATCCTGATGTTGAAATTGAAGCAGAGCTCTACAGTAAGTTAACTGCTGTTTTGGTTACTAAAAATCATATTTTCGAATATGCTACTCAATATGAGAGAACACACCCTTCTATAGCTACAAGCAAAGAATTTAAGTTAACAGCAGAAGAATATGATGACTTTGTTTCTTTTATTAAAAACCAAAAAGACATTAGTTACACAACAGATTCTCAAGAGCTTCTTGAACAACTCAAAGATGTAGCAGAAGATGAAAAATACTTAACGGAATCAGAGACAGAATTTGAGCAACTTTTGAAAAAGTTAACACCAAATTTAGAAACCGATTTAGCACGTTATCAAGATGAAATTAAGGAACTGTTAGAAAACGAAATTATTTCCCGTTATTACTTTCAAAAAGGGAGAGTTGAAGCTTCATTAAAACACGATAAGTATATTGAAGAAGCTCTTGAAGTGCTCAATAATGAAGCAAAATATAAACAAATCCTTACAGTTCAATAGTCGCATAACAACTCTATAATGGGATTAAGCAAGCGTCCAATTTCAGAACTTTTTGAGCTATACAAAAAAAACTTTTTTGAATATAATTATACTTTTTTTAGTATAGCTTTAGTTGTTGGGCTTTCAACAAGCGAAATCATCATGAGTGTTGCGAGCATTAGCTTAGCTGTTAATTGGATTATAGAAGGGAAATTCTCTAATAAAATTGATTTAATCAAAAAACGAAACCATACTCCAACCCTTTTAATCGTTGGCTACTTCTCTCTTCTATTTTGGTTAATCAACACTTCTAATTTTGAATATGCACTAAACGACTTAAAAGTAAAACTCCCCCTTTTATTGTTTCCTTTAGTTTTGGGATCCATCTCATTATCTCCCCAACAAAAACAATTTATTTTTCGCTTTTTTATTTTAGGAGTATGTTTTAGTACAATTGTTAGTTTATTGGTTTATCTAGAAATCATTCCCATTTCTAAAGACCTTTCTGACATTAGAAATATTTCTATTTTCATCTCACATATCAGACTAAGTTTATTGATTTGCTTTGCTATTGTTTTGTTGGTTTATTTCTATAAAAAAAGGGGATTATTCCCTCCTATCTATTCAATAATTATTGGACTGTGGTTGGTTTTGTTTCTGTTCATACTACAAGCTTTTACAGGGTTGTTTATTCTATTTGTTCTTGCTATTATTTATCTATTCTTTTTAGTTTTCAGGACGCACAATAACTTATTTAAAAGTGTCGCTGTATTGACCTTCATTGGAATATGTTTCTTCTTTGCTCATAAAGCCTATACAATATATAGTAACAATTTTATTGCTCCACCTATTCACCTATCAAAATTAGACTCTGCTTCAAAATCTGGAGAAACCTATCAATACAAGCTTGAAGATGATTGGGTTGAAAATGGGAATAGAGTTTGGCTTTATATTGCACCTAAAGAACTTGAAGAAGCGTGGAATAAAAGAAGTAGCATTCCTTTTGACTCTCTTGATTATAAGGGACAACCTATGTGGGGGACTCTATACCGTTATTTAACCTCTAAAAACCTTAGAAAAGACAAAGAAGGTCTAGCACAAATAAGCAACGAAGAAATCTTAAAAATTGAAAGGGGAACCACAAACTGTTGTGAAACTTTAAATGGCTTTGATAAAAAAATTAAGGACGTCATTTTCGAATTTGAGAGGTACCGAAAAGGACAAAATCCTAATGGACATTCTTTTATTCAAAGAATTATTTATCTAAAAGCTAGCATTCAACTATTTAAGGATAACTTATGGTTTGGTGTAGGTTTAGGAGATGTTCACGATGAGTTTTTAACTTATTACGAAAAAAACAACTCATTACTTAAAGGTAAAAACCGTAAAAGAGTCCACAACCAATATATGAGCTTTGCTGTTGGGCTAGGGGTAATAGGGCTTACTCTTTGGTTATTATTCTTATACTATCCAGCTTTTAATATCAAAGAAAGTAAAAAGCTCTATCTTTTATTCCTACTTATTATTTCATTAAGTTTTTTAACTGATAATACTTTAGAAAGACAAGCAGGTGTAATGTTTTTTGCTTTTTTTAATAGCTTACTGCTTTTCCAACATAACAAATCTGATTCGTAAAAAGTTGTTTTTTAGCGCTATAGTTGTATCTTGCGTATACAAAAACATCAACTAATGAAAAGATTCTATTTTTTAATTGTATTAATTTCTTTATCATTTTCAGGAAACGCTCAGCTAACATGGAGTGACGACGTTGCTGAAATAGTGTATAACAACTGTGCTGTCTGCCACAACCCCACAGGAATTGCTCCTTTTAGTTTAATTGATTATCAAGATGCATATAACTATAGACTAGCTATTTCTCCAGCTGTTGCCAATGGAGATATGCCGCCATGGACAGCAGATACTAGTTACCAACGCTATGCTCACGAACGCATTTTAACAACTGCTGAACGCACCACAATATTAGATTGGATTGCTCAAGGTGCTCCTGAAGGAACTCCTGCAAATACCCCTCCTCCTCCAGTGTTTAGCAATGATGGATTCTTAACACAAACGCCTGACTTAGAAATTCAAATGCCTACTTATACAAGTAAAGCTACTTTCACTCATGATGATTATGTTTGTTTTTCTATACCTACAGGGTTATTAGCCAATAAAAAATTAAGAGCTTTTGAATTTGTACCTGGAAACCCAGCCATTGTTCATCATGCTTTGGTTTATAGTACAGATGGGGGAACTTATCCAACAGACACTACAACAGGAATTTGTAACGGCCCTACTGAAGGATTATTAGGAGGTTATACTCCTGGGGCTCTGCCAACTGTTTTTCCAGGACAAGGAAATATTAACTTCGGATATACATTAGAAGCTGGCTCTGATATTGTTTTTGCAATGCATTACCCAGCTGGTTCGGCAGGTTTAAAAGACAGTTCTAAATTAAGACTATACTTTTATGATGATAATACACAAATAAGAGAGATTTTAAGCGGTGCTGCTGTTCAAAATTGGAACTTCACTATTCCAGCTAATACTATAGACACCGTTACTGCGAGTACAGACCCTTCTGACTTACCAATTAATGTCTCAGTATTGAGTGTTTTTCCTCATATGCATTTAATAGGTAAGAGTATAGAATCGTTTGCTGTTACCCCTAATAATGACACTGTGAAGTTTGCTAGAATTAATGAATGGGATTTTGATTGGCAAGAGTTTTTATTCTTCAGATACATCAAAAAGGTGCCTGCTAATTCTACCATACAAGGAATAGGAACTTATGACAATACAAGTAACAACCATCATAACCCTAATAACCCTCCTATTGACATTAGTGCTGGATTAAACACAACAGATGAAATGTTTTTAGTATACTTTCACTCTGCTCTTTATTTTCAAGGTGACGAATACCTAAGTCTAGATAGTTTAACGCATGAGTTTTACTCCGTACAAGTTCAAGAACAGAACAAAAAATCAGATGTTAAAGTATATCCTAACCCTTCTAATGAAAGTACAACGATTGAAATAAATAACAATAAGTCTGGTACAGTAAGCTTATACATCTATGATATTAGAGGGCAACTTGTAACTAAGTTATTGGACAAAAATAACCTTCCTAGCGGGAAACATGCTATAGTTTGGAATGGAGAAAATCGTTCAAAGAATCAAGTTAACCCTGGTTTTTACTTTTATTCACTCATTAACAATGGTGAAATGAGTTCAGGTAAAATAATCAGAACGAAATAACCCCTATTTCTGGCATTAAATTTGTTTTTGTTTTCATAGAAACTAAAAAACTATTGCTATGAAACTTTTAACAAAATTTGCTATATCACTACTAACAATAGGTAGTATTAGCGCTTCGGATGGTGTTTATAACCAACAATTAGAAGCTTCAGCTTTTAAATATAGAACTGTTAAAAACACTGCTTTTCAAGCAGGAGAAAAATTAACTTATCGTTTACACTATGGCCTAATTGATGCAGCTCAAGCAACACTTGAAGTAAAAAAAGTGGAGCGAAAAATCAGTGGAAGAAGTTTATATCGAGTTATTGGAAAAGGAAAAAGTATTGGTTCTTTTAATTGGTTTTTCAAAGTGGATGATCGATACGAAAGTTACATAGACGAAGAAGGTATTTTCCCATGGGTATTTATAAGAAGAGTCAATGAAGGTGGCTATAAAATAAATCAAGATTATACGTTTATCCAAAACAAAGGAAAAGTCAAAGAGGGTGATAAAGAATATAAAGCTCCTACAAATGTTCAAGATATGATCTCTTCATATTATTATGCTAGAACTCTTGACTTTTCTAACGCTAAAAAAGGTGATATTTTTGAGTTTGATTCGTTTGTTGATGGTGAGGTTTACCCTCTAAAAATTAAGTTTTTGGGTAGGGAAAAAGTAAAAATTAGAAAAGGAAAATACAATGCTTTAAAGTTCTCTCCAGTAGTTCAAGTTGATCGTATTTTTAAGAATGAAGACGATTTACAGGTTTGGATTTCTGATGATGAAAATAAGATTCCTTTACTAGCAAAAGCCAAAATATTATTCGGATCTATAAAAATGGAATTAACTGACTACGAAGGTCTAAGAAGTGACATTTCTAAAATATAAAAGAAAAAAAGCTCCTGTATAGGAGCTTTTTCTGTTTACTTATCAAATTGAATACTCCACATCCCTCTAATTTGATTTGCCTCATAACCAATTGCTTCATCACTAGGGTATAAAGATTTAATACGATTATATGTCGATAATCTTATATCTTCCCCCTGTTTCCCATGGCATTGTAAACACATTGCATTTGTTTTTATAGGAAAATAAAAACGAACACTTTCTTCACCTTCTTCAACTATCGGTTTAATCTCCTTTTCATTAGCCAATAACTCCTTAAAAGAAGCAATATACCTTAGCTCTTCTACATTCGCTTTATTTTTAGGATTTCTTGCTTTATCAGAAATACGCTTAATCGTAGCATTGTTTACAACAGACATACTATCTGTAATAGAGATTGCACGTGTATTACAGAAAGAAACTGCTTCTTCTGTTCCCCTTGATTGGATAGCTCCCATCAGATTTTTTCCTAGCTGAGATTTCGTTGAAATTGCATATTTCATCCCTATTTCTGCATAGGAAGGTAATCCGTTTTCCGAAGCTATTTCATATTTACCCTTATTTTTTTGATAATGTTCATCAAACCAATCAGGCTTTTCAATTTTGTTGGTATACAAATAATCAGCAATCTGATTTATTGTCTTCTTTGGATAATCCACCTTAGCCATTATTCCAAATTTTTTGATTGCTCCTGGCATTTTGGTATGCTCTTCAATAGGGTTTTCAATCCATTTCAAAATTGCTGCTTGAAAAACATCTTTAGACATGCCTTGTTCTAAATAGTGACGTTTCACAGCAATCATAGGGGGTGCTATTCTATCATTTTTACCTGCTGTTGGACTATGACAAGCGTTACAATTTAATTCCATAAGCGCCTTCCCTGGATGCTCTTCTTCTACAGAAACAGTTGTTCTTTGATTATTTTCTTCATTTTTACAGCCTCCTAAGAGTCCTAATATCGCCAGCAGATATACATATTTTTTCATAATTCTTTATTTTCTTGTACCGCCACGACCAGCTCACACAACGACTATTTTTGCCATATCATTGATTTTATTTGTCTTTGAGTACCTAACTACAAAATGACAATTTTTTGATAGAATTATCAGTAACATTTGTTTCTTAAGCCATTTACTTCAACTACAAAAAAGTGTTTTCGGTTTGAACCAATGTAGGAAAGGAGTGTATAAGTACTCAGATATTAAAAAATTCTTATTAACTTTACATTTATCAAATACGCGAAAAGTATGGAACCAAAGAAAAGTAGCAAAGCAAATATGGAAGGCTTCCTGACAAAGATGGGGTACACCGCTTTGGGAGGAGTTATTGCTATGGCTGTTGTACTATGTACAATTGAATACCGTCGTGCAGAAGCTGAGATGAAGAAATTGGACTCGGCTAAACTTATGGATGACGAAGAAATTGAGGTTATTGACCTAAGTAATGCTCCGCCACCACCGCCGCCACCACCACCGCCACCACCACCACCAGCTCCACCAGAAGAGCTTGAGGTATTGGAAGAGGATGATGAAGATAAAGCTGACCAAATTACTGACTTTGATCAAGACAGTGAAGAAACGGAAGTTGTTGATGTTCCTGAAGAAGTAGAAGAAGAACCTGAAGAGGATAATACTGTATACCAGATTGTTGAGGATCAACCTGAATTTCCAGGAGGTATGGGAGAAATGATGAAATTTCTTGCAACTGAAACAAAATACCCTCCTCAAGCAATTGATAACAACATCCAAGGTAGAGCATTTATTAGCTTTACTGTTGAGAAAGATGGTAGTATAACAGATGTTCAATCTGCTGCACCTCCAGGAAAAGAGGTTCATAAACTATTGGTGAAAGAAGCTAAGCGAGTTGTTTCGAGCATGCCAAAGTGGAAACCTGGAAAACAAAGAGGAAAACCAGTAAGGGTAAAATATACTGTTCCTGTAAACTTTAAAATTAGATAATTTTACTTCTAAATATTTAATTAAAAAACACTTAGTAATAACTAGGTGTTTTTTTTTAGCATAACAATACCATGAAAAAACTATTTCTGCTGATAACTTTAGTTATTGTTTCTAATTTTATAATAGGTCAACGCAAACACTGGATTACTAGTTATGGTCAAAAAACGAAAAAGTCACTAGCTTCTGGTTATTACACAATTAAAAAGGGTAAAACAAATAACTTATATCTTAAAGAAACTTATCTTTTTGATTATGAATCTCCTTACGAACATACACATTATCAAACCCAAAAATGTATGGTAAAAGAGGGGAGTTATATTGCCTTCAACAAAAATGGTTCGATAAAGGAGCAAGGAGCATATCATAACAACAAGAAAACTGGCGAATGGGTATATTTTAACACTCAAGGAGAAAAGCAAAGCATCGTGAACTATACGGACGATATAAAACACGGTATCTACTTTGATTATAAAGACAATAAAATAACATCAGGAACGTACAAAAATGGCTTAAAAGATCAATTATGGAGCACAGCAAGTACTTCTGGAATATCTATAGAAGCTGTTTTCTATAAAGACGGAAAAAAGCATGGAGATGCGACTTATTACCACAACAATGGAAGAGTAAGAGAAGTCAATAGCTACAAACAGGGAGTACTAATTAGCACAAGACGATTTGATCGTAATGGTGTTGAATTAATAGAAGAAGAAGTGCTTGAAGAAGATTTCCCTGTTTTTACAGTTGTTGAACAACAACCAGAGTTTCCTGGTGGCTCATCTAAAATGATGAGATATATCGGAAATAAAGTTCAGTACCCGCAAATAGCAATTGAAAATAAAATAGAAGGACGTGTCTATATTCGTTTTATTGTGGAAAAAGATGGAAGTATCTCCAATGTAGAAGCTATTAGATCTCCTCATGAGTCACTAGAAAAGGAAGCTATTAGAGTAGTTTCGAATATGCCAAAATGGACACCAGCTAAACAAAGAGGGAAAAATGTTCGAGCACAATTTACCTTACCTATTAATTTTAGATTACATTAAAAAAGGGCTGTGATTACTGCCCTTTCCTTTTTATAATTTTGTAAATCTCTTGGTAAATTTACCTATTTGAACAGAATATACACCTTGAGAGAAGCTCGATACATCAAACGTTTCATAATACCTATTGGCGATAGGCGTAATCGTCCTTGTAAAAACAATTTCACCTAACACATTGTATATTACCAACTGGTTTTCTTTTATGTTGTTTGTTCCATCAATAATGATACTTAGGCTCTCTTTTGTTGGGTTAGGAAACAGTTGAATACCAAAAGAAAGTTCCTCTTCTATTGTTGTACAATTTTCTACCTCAATAGTTGAAGTAGCTGTAGCGCCACAATTACCTGTAATAATATAAGTAATATCATGAGATCCTACACCAGCTGTTGCTGGATCAAAAGTTCCTGCAGTATTATCTATAATTCCAGGACCAATCCAAGTTCCTCCTGCTGTTGCAGCTGTTACTGTTATAGGAGCATGATCAACACAAATAGCACCAACATAATTAATTGCTGCATTGGCTTGTTCTTCCACTACTATTGTTTCTGAATGACTACTGTTACATCCTGCTGTTAAATCATAGGTTATTGTATGTATTCCTACACCTGCTATTGAAGGGTCAAAAACACCACTTTGATTAATTCCTATTCCACTCCATGTTCCCCCAGCTGTTGCTGGATTTAATGTTATTGGACTATCTTCTTCACACAATGTCGAATTGAGTACAGTAAACGAAGCATCCCCATTCTGAGAAACGTATATACTAACACTGCTAGAATCACCACAAGAACCAGAAATAACATAAGAAACGGTATGTAAACCAATCCCTGCAGTTGCAGTGTTAAATGTTCCTTGTGAAGCATCTGTTACACCATTACCTGACCATACTCCCCCTAAAGAATTTGCTGTCAATTGAACATTACCATGTCCAATACAAAATGTCGTTCCTGACGTAATCGTCGCATCTGAAGCACTTTGAACAATAACATCAAGAGTATCAGCTGTTACACAGCCTCCCCCCAATGTATAAGTAATAGGATAAGTTCCTACACCAATTGAAGGATCAAAGACTCCATTTGCATTTACACCATTACCATTCCATGTTCCTCCACTTGTAGCAGCAGTTAATGTAATAGAACCATCTAATATACATAAATTTGAAACAGGTGTAATTGTTGCATCTCCTGAACCATTAATTGTTGCTGTTACCTCTGTTCTAGAAGTGATACAAGCTGGCTCTTCCACCCACCAGTCATAAAAGAAATAATAATAGCCTGGGTATCCTTGAGCTGCTGCACTAGACTCTGTTATTGTTATAAGATTTCCTATATTGTATGGGTAATTTCCTCCTGTATTGTTTCTCCATAGTCCTGAAGCACTTCCATTAGCTACTCCTAATTGTAAATTATTAGCAACAGGTATATTGAAGTTAAGTGCTACCCTGCTTTCTCCCGCTGGAATATTAACGGTGGTTGTTTGCAAAACTGCACCAGTATTGTCTCTTAATTCTATTGTTCTAGTCCCAGCTGCGTCTGCATACACCTTAACAGAAGTTAAGGTAGTTGGTGCTAAACAATTAAACACCAAATGCTGATCCCCATTAAAGTACCCTCCTGTACCAATTGTATTATCAAAAGCTCCTCCTGTTATTGTTGGATTTGACATGACTTCTTCTACATAATAACTAGTTGTTGTACTTAATGAAGGGGTTGTAAAAGATGTCCCAGTGCCTACTAAATTCCCTCCTGAAGGTGCATCATACCAATTTAATACCCCTGAGCCAAACCCATTTGCCCCAAGGTTTAATATCCCTGTGCCACATCGATCTGCATCAGTTACAGAAGGAGCTTGAGCAACACTTATATTTACAGGGGCTCTTGCACTCGAACAAGTAGGTGTAGTCACATCCCAATCATAAAAACAATAATAGTATCCTGGTTGACTTGCACTACTGTTCGTAATTGACAGTACTCCATTCAATGTATAAGGATATAAAGGTCCATCACTATTTCTATATAAATTTGGTTGACTTCCTTGCGCCCACCCTAATTGTAAATTTTGTCCAACAGGAATATTGAAGTTAAGGTTAATGCGACTTTGCCCATCAGGAATATTGATTGTAGTTGTTTGTAAAACTGTTCCTGTATTATCTCTTAATTCTATTGTTCTATTTCCTGTACCATTTGCATATACTAATACAGAATTTAGTGTACAAGCAGAAAAGCAATCAAAGATTAAGTGCTGATCTCCATTAAAAAAACCTCCATTTCCAATTGTATTATTTAGAGCTCCCACAGTTTGAGAACTTCCTCCTGTCGTTTGTTCAACATAATATGTTGTGTTTGTGTTTAACAAAGGGGTTGTATAAGCACTTCCTTGTCCCAATAAATTTCCTCCAGAACTCGCATCATACCATTTAATATCTCCACTAGCAGTTGCATTTAACTCAACAGAATCTGAACTACACAAATTAACATCCTGAACTACAGGTGATGGTAAACTTCCTACTGTTACAGCATTTAAAACCACTGATGTATCACTTCCACAATTATTGCTACTTACAATTAAAGAAACAGTATATGTGCCTGGTGCAGTATAAGTATGTGTTGGGTTGGCCTGTGTAGAGGTTCCTCCATCTCCAAACGTCCATTGGAAATTAGAACTAGAAGAACTATTATTTGTAAAAAAGATGTCCATTGGCATTGCACAACCTCCCTGAGAACTTTGTGTAAACTCTGCTGATATTGCTCCAGAATACCCACTTCCAAAACCTACAGCATACCAAGCATTATGTGTTGATTCTAATTGAGGTGAACAAGGTCCAAAAAGGTCTTCTGCTGCTTGTAAAGAATAAGTATAAGCATCTTGATATTGAGAGTTTGTAGTTAAATAAACTGTTAATGTTCTAAAAGCTATAGCTCCAGCATCGTCTAAACCTATACCAGTTACGTTATAGTTATTCCCTATATCATTTGTTCCAGATCCACCATCTGTTAATAGATAGTACCAAAAATTTAGTACCCCACTATTTGTATGTACCCCTCCATTATCTGCTGTACCTGTATACCAATTAGTTCCTTGATATGTATCTGGGTCTCCAGCTTGATTAGGATTACTCATATTACGCATAACAAACCCTAAATCTGAACCTAAAATCCAATTCGTATTGTTTGGCCTAGCATAAGACTCTATTGACTTCCCAAAAATATCACTGAATGATTCATTTAAAGCTCCTGATTCATCTTGGTAAACTAACCCTGCAGAATTTTGAGTTAATCCATGTGTGATTTCATGCCCAGAGATTTTCAGTGTAGTAAATGGACTATTTCCATTAGATCCATCACCATATGTCATTCGGAACCCATCCCAAAAAGCATTTCCATAATTAACATCATAATGGATATAACTCACTAAAACATGTCCATTACCATCAATACTATTTCTATTGTGTTTATTTAAAAAATAATCATAGGTCATCTCTGATCCCCAATGAGCATCTAAAGCATATCTACTTACATTATTAAAACTCCAGTTATTATCTGCATCTGTAAAATCAACCGCATTATTATAATTGGTACCATTTTGCATATCATAAGTTCCTATCCCATTTCCTCTTCCTGACTCCTCCAAAGTAAACCCTCCATTGGCTGAATTTGCTGTGATTGTCTGTGTCCCGCTATAACCAGTAACAGCTGTCCCTACTTGGTCAGCAATATGAATCAAATCATGCTTTAAAACAACTTCTCCTGTTGTAACATCTACATAAATTGCTTGTTTTGAAAGTGGTGCATGTGCATAAATTTCAAATTCATAACATTTTCTATAACTCTCACTAGTATACTTGCCATTTTTGGAAGCATATACAATATCTCCTTTTGGAAAATAAGAAGCAAAAGGGTTTTTAGTATCTTTTTTTAATCGTTCCTCTTCAGCTGGAATTTCCCACTTATATTGCTTTGCTTTAACCTTATTCAATGCTATTTCAAACGCTTCTTCTTTTGATATTAGTGTTTCATTTTTATTGAGCTTAGGTAAATAATACCCATTAAATAAAAAGACATTATTGTTTTTTACATGTGCAATAATATTCGCTCCTATAACCTTATTTGACTCATAATACAGGTCAAATCGGTAATGAGATTGCCCTAGATTATCATCTTGCTTAGATTTTAAAACTAAAACAAATGCTTCTTCTACTTGAAACTTACTTTTAAACCATTTTTGGAAATCTTGTATTTTTACTTCCTCTTGTATTTTCACCAATGACGGCAACTCAGAGATTTTACTTCTTTCTAATACTTCAAAACGATTGGACTGTGCGTAAAAAAAAGCAGGAATAATCGCACTAAAAAGCAGCGCGATAATATTTCGTGTAGTATAATACATAGGAATATCTATAAGGATTCCCTATAAATATATTAAATATCAACTACTTATAAAAACCTTCTGTATTAATTTTACTTTGTACGAACCATTAAGCTCTTAGAAAAATTAAGTAGATAGTCATATTTATCTTTAGGTAAACCTATCTTATTCAATGCTTCTATTGACTTATCGTAATAAGACCACATCACACTTTCTGCTTGCTCTTTTACTTTTAAATCATTAAAAATTGCAGTCACAGCTTCTACTTTTTGTTCAGCTTGATAATCTGTAACATTCATCCAGCTGTTTAACTCTTCTTCTTGAGTTTCATTAGCATTTTCTAATGCTTTGAGCAATAAATATGTTTTTTTATTGGCTAGAATATCTCCTCCTACTTGTTTACCAAACAATGCAGCATCTCCAAAAACATCTAAAATATCATCTTGAATTTGGAATGCTATTCCTAAATTTAAACCAAAATCGTAGATTAAGTTTGCTTCTGCTTCAGTTGCATCAGCTAAGATTGCTCCTAATTTCAATGCACAGCCAACTAAAACAGAAGTCTTTAGCTTAATCATCTCAATATACTCGGGAATTGTAACATCCTCTCTTGTTTCAAACTCCATATCTAAATGTTGTCCTTCACAAACTTCTATTGCTGTTACATTAAACAAATCTAGAACAGAACGTAAATACTCTGTTTTACATGAGGTTACCATAACAAAGGCTTGAACAAACATGACATCTCCAGAAAGGATTGCGGAGTTAATATTCCACTTCTCATGCACAGTTTCTTTGCCTCTTCTTAATGGAGCATCGTCCATAATATCATCATGCAGCAAAGTAAAATTATGGAACATCTCTATTCCTAATGCAGATTTATAAGAATCCTCCAAATTACCATCAAATAAATCAGTACCTATCAACGTAAGAACAGGCCTTAGCCTTTTCCCTCCAATAGATAATATATAACTTACTGGGTCGTATAGGGCCAACTGACTCCTATTATCCTCTAGTATATCTATTTGATTTGATATTAATTCTTGATATTCTGCTATTGTCTTCATTTCAAAAAATGATTATTAATCTATTAAGCTCATTAGGTATTTACCATAACCGCTTTTTACTAGAGGCTCTGCTATTTTTTTTAATTGTTCTGCATTAATAAAACCTCTAGAATAAGCTACAGCTTCTATACAACCTACTCCTAAACCTTGTCTTTCCTCTATCGTCTGAACATACTGCCCTGCTTGCATTAAAGAAGTAAACGTTCCAGTATCTAGCCAAGCTGTTCCGCGCTCTAGAATTTGAACTTTCAATTTTCCTCGTTCCAAGTAAGCTTTATTTACATCCGTAATTTCATACTCTCCCCTAGCTGAAGGCTCTAAACTTTCTGCTATTTCTATTACGTCATTATCATAAAAGTACAATCCAGGAACCGCATAATTTGATTTTGGTTCTTCTGGTTTTTCCTCTATAGATAATACGTTATTATTTTCATCAAAATCTACCACTCCATATCGCTCTGGATCTGAAACATGATAAGCAAAAACTAACCCACCTTCTGGATCCAAACTCGACCTCAACATAGACCCCATTCCTGTTCCGAAAAAGATATTGTCACCCAATACCAATGCCACTTTGTCTTGGCCAATAAATTCTTTACCAATAACAAATGCTTGAGCTAAACCATTTGGTTCTGATTGAATTGCATATTCGAATTTACAACCCAAATGACTACCATCTCCTAATAGCGTTTGAAACGCTTTTTGATCATGTGGAGTCGTAATAATTAAGATTTCCCTAATACCAGCTATCATCAAAGTAGATAGTGGATAATAAATCATAGGTTTATTATAAACCGGCATTAATTGTTTACTAACTGCCAATGTTAACGGGTGTAGTCTTGTTCCTGATCCTCCTGCTAATATTATTCCTTTCATAGCACTTCTTTTTTAGGGTTTGATTTTTTTACTTCTAATTGTTCTAAATCGATATCTTCTTCTTCATCGACCACTTCTAATAGTGGGTCTTTAAACGCTTTAGTTGTTATTCTTTTTTCTAAAGTTAACAATAAAGATGGTAATAACACAAGGTTTGCCAACATTGCTACAAACAAGGTAATCGACACAAGAACACCTAACGCCTGAGTTCCACCAAAGTTTGAAGCTGTAAACACTCCAAAACCAAAGAATAAAATGATTGAAGTATAAATCATACTTACTCCTGTTTCTTTTATTGCTAATACTACCGACTCTTTAATATTCCAATTCTTAAGCGTTAGCTCTTGTCTATATTTTGCCAAGAAGTGAATGGTATCATCCACTGAGATACCAAAAGCGATACTAAAAACTAAAATGGTTGATGGTTTTATTGGTATTCCAACAATCCCCATAATCGCTGAGGTAATTATTAATGGTAACAAGTTTGGAATTAATGAAACAATAACCATTTTCCACGAACGGAACAAAACAGACATTAAAACTGCAATAACAGATATGGCTAAAGCTAAACTTATAAATAAGTTGTTGACTAAATATGTAGTCCCTTTGGTATAATTCACAGCACTACCTGTAACATTATATGTTAACTGACTATGACTTGATAAAGTTTCTTTAAGAACGGAATTAAAATCTTCTTTTTCATGCATTTTTAGCACCAGAGTTTCATCATCAAAAAACTGTTCTAACATTGAAGAATCTATTGCAATGTAATGATCTTTAACCTCATTTTCTATCCATGAGTATTTAGTAAATAAAGTACTTAGTATTTCTTCTTTCTCTGCTGGTTTGGATGATGCTATAATTTGCTCAACTAATATTTTCTCTTCATTAACAATTTTACTAATTCTATCAGAAACTCTTCCAACAACAGCGTCCATAGTATCAATACCTACATCAGCAATCTGTACTGTTATTCTCGTCTGCTTTTTAGATCGATCCAAGAATCCATTTAACATTTGATTCGTCGTATCAACGGCATCAAGATTAAAAGTATTTTTAAAATATTTAGATGAAAGAATTTTACTTAATCCTCTTTTATCTTTCAACACAAATTTTTCAGGGTTCCCGTTTGAGTAGGCTTGTGTTACAAATTTAATTGCATCAACAATAGAAATAGATTTCGACAATTTATCTTCTAATGCTAATGTATTTTGAATTTCCTCTATTTTTCTAATGTTCTCATAACTATTATAGATTGTATCTGTAGACTCTAAAATAATTTCAAAAGGCATTATTCCTCCTAATTTGCTCTCAAAAAACTTAAGATCTTGTACAACGATATCTTTTTTAGGTAAATCATCCACAATGTTTCCTGATGTTTTCATTAAAGTCATACCATATATTCCCGCAAAAAAAGCTATAGCCGTAAAAATGTAAACCCAAGTTCTATATCCATCACTCCATACGACTAGTTTTTCTACCACATTAAACAGCCATTGTCTCTCTAAGTGTTTGGTATGCTTCACCTTAGGAGGTTTTAAGAAACTATAAATTATTGGTACAACTAAAATAGAAACTATGAACAGTAGTAAAATATTTAATGATGCTATTACTCCAAAGTCTTGCATCATCTTACTATGAGTAAAAATAAATGTTCCAAATCCCATTGCCGTTGTGGCATTTGTCATCAGAGTTGCTGTTCCCACTTTCCTGATAACCCTTGTAAGCGCTTTAGCCTTATTTCCATGGTTTTTAAACTCTTGTTGGTATTTTGTAATTAAATACACACAATTAGGAATCCCTATTACAATAATTAGTGGAGGAATCAACCCCATTAACGCCGTTATCTTAAAACCAATTAGACCAATTGTTCCAACAGACCAAATTACACCAATCATTACTACAACCATTGATATTAAAACAACCTTAAAGGATTTAAAGAATAGGTATAATAAGGTTGATGTAATTAATAATGCCAACAATGTAAACATATAAAGCTCTTGTTGAACTTTTTTCATCGTGACATCTCTAATATATGGTAATCCTGAATACACAAACGGTCCAATATCATCTGCATATTCTTCTGTTTTAGCTTGAATTTCTTGAATTAATGAGCCTCTATTTTTTGAATTAAAGATTTCTCGATTTAAAAACAACATCATTAGATGTAGATCATCATCCTTTTTGTAAACTATATTTTCATAAAACGGTAAGTTTACGATAACATTTTGCAGGCTATCTATTGTAGCTTTGTCTTCAGGAAAAGAAGGAAAAACAGGTTTGATTTCAAATTTTTTCCGCTTCTTATTTTTGACAATATTGTAGAGGTGTGCTTCCGAAAAAACTGAATCAACAGGACTTCCATACTGTTGAGGATTAGTCCCTTTTAAAGGAACCTGAATTTTTTTTAACTCATTACCTAATTCATACCATTTTTTAAAATTTTCGGCTTCATAAAAATCTTTATTGGTTGTAGCTATCACAACAGCTAATCCATCTTGCCCAAAATCATCTTTAAATTTATTGTAAGTGATACTTACAGGATCATTATCTGGTAATAATTTAGAAAACTCATAGAGCATCTCTACTTTAGTTGCAAAAAAGCCCATTACCACAGTAATAGCAAGCAATACGACAAGTATTGGAATCCTATTTGTTAATATTAATCGAGCTATTTTTTGCCACATAAAAGACCTAAAATTATTTTAGGGGTTCAAAAATACTTAAAATAAATGGCACTACACAAAAACAAGAAGTTTTTATTATTTTATTAACTTATATTAAGTTATTCTCCTTCTGGTAATAACTTAAAAGACATTCGATGATAAGGAGTTGGACCATGTTCTTTAATGGCTGCTCGATGCTTCTTTGTTGGATAGCCCTTATTTCCTAACCAATCATATAAGGGATATTCTTTATGTAATTGATTCATAATATCATCTCGATAAGTTTTGGCTAAAACTGATGCTGCGGCAATACTATAATACTTCGCATCTCCTTTGATAATACAATGGTGTGCAATGTCCTCATAAGCATTAAATCGATTCCCATCTACCAAGATTGCTTCTGGTCTAAGGAATAATTGATCTAATGCTCTATGCATTGCCAAAAATGATGCATTTAAAATACATAGTCCAGAAAATCAAAAGCTATTATAAGACAA
>JAUHZI010000148.1 GCA_030426105.1 Bacteroidia bacterium
TCAACAATATGAAAAAATAGAACACGTTCAAAACTCACTATGCGCTAGGAGCACATATAATCCTTGGCTTTCCACCCAATATAAAACTGAATGTACCCAAATAATGGAAAAGGTATCAATTGATGACATTTAACGTATCTGTCGTAATACCTGCAAAAAATGAAGCAGGGTCAATAGCGTCTGTAATAAAAAGAATCATTGAATTATCCATCGTTTCTGAAATAATCGTTGTAAATGATGGTTCAACAGACAATACAAAAAACGTGGCTAAAGACGCGGGCGCCAAGGTAATATCACATCCCTACAGTAAAGGAAATGGTGCTGCAATTAAAACAGGTGCTCGTGCTGCAACAGGTGAGATACTTGTGTTTATGGATGCTGATGGCCAACATAAGCCTGAAGATATCCCTAGCTTGCTAGAAAAAATTGAACAAGGATACGACCTAGTTGTAGGGGCAAGACAAAAAGGTTCTCAAGCCTCAACTGGCCGTGCCATAGCAAATGGTATTTACAATAAGTTCGCAAGCTATATGACAGGCCAAAAAGTAGAAGACCTTACATCAGGATTTCGAGCTGCAAATGCAAAAAAATTTAAAGAGTTTTTATCACTTTTGCCAAATGGATTCTCCTACCCTACCACCTCCACAATGGCCTTTTTTAGGGCTGGTTACTCCGTAAGTTATGTGCCAATTCACGCAGAACAGCGTGAAGGTAAAAGTCACATAAAACCACTTAAAGATGGTATCCGCTTTTTAATGATAATTTTTAAAGTTGGAACACTCTATTCTCCACTTAAAGTGTTTTTACCTATTTCTCTTATACTTTTCATAACAGGACTAAGTTATTACGCTTATACTTTTTTTTATTTCAGCCGATTTACTAATATGAGTGCATTGTTATTTTCTACATCCCTCTTAATTTTTATGGTTGGGCTTGTATCAGAACAAATCACCACTTTAATGTATAAAGATGACAAATAAACCAAAACTACTTGTTTCCGCGTCAACTTATCCAAGATGGCAAGCTGATCAAGAACCAGGATTTGTCCATGAATTATCGAAAAGGCTGACAAAGGACTTTGAAGTACACGTGTTGTGTCCTCATAGTAAAGCAGCTAAAACATATGAATTGCTCGATGGTGTTCAAGTCCATAGGTACAAGTATGCACCAGAGAAATTTGAAACACTGATTAATAATGGTGGCATGCTAGCAAATATAAAAAAAAATAAGCTAAATATGTTTTTGCTACCACTATTTTTTTTAGCGCAGATAATTGCGTTGTATCGCCTTTGTAAACAACATAATTACGTAATTATCCATGCGCATTGGATTATTCCCCAAGGATTGTGTATTTATCTTTTATCATTATTTAAGCAAATGCCAGAGTATTTAGTTACCTCTCATGGGGCTGACTTATTCTCACTTAAAAATAAAGTGTTTACCTATTTGAAATATAAAGTTCTTAAAAAAGCAAAAGCAGTTACCGTTGTTAGCAATTCAATGAAAAATCATATTGATAAAAGAACTACACTTAACAATGTAAACGTCATCCCTATGGGAGTGGACCTAGACACTTTGTTTTGTCCCATTAAGAAAAAAGAAAAAAATCGTCTTTTATTTGTTGGCCGTTTGGTAGAAAAAAAAGGCGTTTTAGATTTAATAGAAGCATTAAAAAACCTTAAACTATATGATCTTGAATATCATTTAGATATTGTTGGCTTTGGACCTGACTTAGCACCTGCTAAAGCGCTAGTTAATAATTATAAACTAAATAGTTATATTACTTTTCATGGCCCAAAATCGCAGAAGGAGCTAGTACCTTTTTACCAAAAAGCAGAGGTGTTTATTGCTCCTTTTAAGGTTACACAATCAGGCGACCAAGAAGGACTGGGGTTAGTACTTATCGAAGCTGCTGCATGTCAGTGTCAGATTATATGTTCAGACTTAAATGCGTGCAATGACGTTGTATCGACATTAAATTATGTAACACGTTTTCCCAGTGGTGATATCTCGGCACTATCGAACGCTATCAAACGCCATATAACAACACCATATAAAAAGCCTGAAATGCCCGAAAATCTATACTCTACTTATAACTGGAATAACGTGGCTAAAGAATATTCAAAGGTGTTACAACATAATGATTGACTGTAGTGTAATTATACCTAGCTATAATGCTAATGAAACACTTCCACACGTAATAAGCTCTATCAAAAAGCAAATATCAAAATATACTATAGAGACAATTGTTATTGATGACTTTTCTGAGCCTCCTATTTATCTTCTTGACCACTCACTGCCTAACCTAAAAACACATAGAAACTCTATGAATCAAGGACTAAGCTTTACGCGCAATAAAGGAGCTGAGATCGCAAATGGTAAGGTATTGGTTTTTATAGATAGTGATTGTGAAATAAAGGACAACATCTCACTACAAATGTTAATAAAACCTATTTTAGAAGACGATATAGATGTAACTTTGGGTATTGTCTCTGCTAAAAGCAATGATTTTTGGGGTGAATACCAAAGGGAAACGTATAAAAAACGTGCTAAATCCGACATAAAACAACAATCAACGGCTTTTTTTGCAATAAAGAAAAGTAGCTTTGAAAAACTGGGAGGTTACAACGTCAGTTTTACGCAGTACGGTTTCGAAGACCAAGATTTTATTCTAAGAGCAATAGCTCTAAACCTCAAGATTTTACTTCTACAGCACGCGATTACTTTTCATTTAGATAATCTATTATTAAATAATATTTGCCAAAAAATGTTCAAAAGCGGCAAGTTTTCATCAAATGTTATGTTTCAAAATCACCAACAGTATTATTTAGAAACGCTATATGGAAAAATAGATGCTAAACATACTTATCTGGGTAAAGTATTAAGTAAATTTCCGATAAATGTTTCGCGAATGGCAAAGCTTCTCGATACCTACTTTCTTTCCTCTAACAGATTTTTTCGATTAAAATCTTTTTTAGTTAAACTTTTATCAGCTATTGCATATGCCAAAGGAACTAGTTGCGAGACTGATTTTATAATGATAAAAAAACAATGACCCCCTTAGTTAGTGTAGTAATAACCACAAAAAACAGGCTTCAGCTATTACAACGAGCAATATCAAGCGTTGAAAACCAGACCTATAAAAATATTGAATTAGTTATTGTTAATGACGCATCAAATGATGGAACGATGGAATTTTTAGACAATTTAAAGAGCATAAACACGCGAATCGTACATAACCCTACTTCTCTTGGCCCTGCTGGAGCTAAAAACGTAGGAATACAACTAGCCAAGGGTGATTATTTAACGGGGTTAGATGACGATGATTACTTTGCTAAAAACCGAATAGAAGACTTTATAAATCATATTGATGGAAAGACCAGTTTTTTATTTACAAATTACATTTTTTTTGACGGCACCAACAAACACAAACAAATTAATAAAAAGAAAACAATAAATTTTGAAACGCTAATTAAGCAAAACTATGTTGGCAATCAAGTGTTTATTCTTACCGAAAAGATTAAGAATTTAAATGGCTTTGATGAAACATTAGAGGCATGGGAAGATTATGACTTATGGATCAGGTTAGTAAAAAAATATGGAGCAGCTAAGTGCATAAATAACCACTCTTACTTCATAAATCAATCTAATTCTCATAACAGAGTAACGAACACCAAACAGATAGCTGTTGCATGCAAACAATTGGTACATAAACACCAACTAACAAAGAAGCAAACAATCTATCAAGAACTTAACCTGGCTTCAGATACAAAAAGAAAACTAAATATAATCGAGCTCTGCCACTTCACTGTTGACTATTTTTCTACAATAAGATTTTTAAAACTGTTTGTGAAGCGCTTTTTTTCTTAAAAAAAGTGATAAACAATAACGAGTAAACTAAACAATATAACTACTATGTCACCAATGAAGAAGCTTACAAATACACCATAAAAGCTATAGAATGTTGACAAGTAGCTTGCTAATACACACGCAAGTAACAGCGAAGAAACCTCTAAAAAAAACCTTAACATTGGTAATTTGAGAACAGCAAGAACCACTAATAAAGCACTCTTAAAGCTTATGCAAAGGAGACTTAATAAACTCAAAACCTCACTTAACCCCGCGTATTGACTATCAAATAACCACATCACTTTATCTGACAAAAAATATACCAAAACACTAAAGATACAGCCAAGTAGCATTGATAAACTAAGCAACTTATAAATTTGAGGAATCAATGCCCTTTTATCAGTAGATAATGAAAAAAGCTCGGGGGTTAATTTTATATAAATAGCCGTTATAGGTATTAATGTGGTGTGAACGATCCGACTGGCTAAAGCATATAAACCAGCACTATTTAAGGGTAACCATATGCTAATAAATACTTTATCTACTTCTGCATGAACAAAAGAAGCTGAATGCATTACACAATATTTTACCCCTTGGACAAACTCACTGATTGTTGTTGGGCTTTTTTCATTTCGCTCCTCAGGAAAAGGCTGGGAAGAGATTATAATCATTACCAAAAAAACTGTTAAAACACTATATAACCAAACAAATGATTCTAGTGATGTATTTGAACCAAAAAATAAACAAAGCAAGATAGCAACGAGCTTCAATAATAATGGGCTTACTGATACTACCTGTGAGTATATAACTTTATAATTTGAGTATTGATAAAAAGAAAAAAGAAGCAATTGTGGGACTATTATTATCTCTAATATTGCAATTAAGGCTAATGTTAAACTACTAGTGAATTTATTCTCGAAAACTGAATTAACAAATAACAAAAACATACAACTTAAAAATAGTGAAGCCTTTAAAGCAAGCTTGGAATATCCTCGATATATCCTAATTTTTCCCTTAAGGTCCGCTTGCTGTAATAAAAGATAATTCGCTCCCAATGTTGTGAAACTTGCCAATACTATTGCCAAGGTCATAGCTGAAATATAATTAGCATATTCATCTACAGGCAATAAATATGTTAAAAGAATCAAAAATGATGCTTGAAATAGGGTCTTAACAAAAAGTATTAATGTTAAATATATACTTTCACTGCTTTTAGTCATGTTTAACCTGAATATGTAAAAATATAGTTCCCATCAACTAACTTTTTATCAAGCGTATAACCAAACTCTTTAAGTAATTTCTTAACATTACTGAACGCTTCTCCAAAACTTTCAACAAAAATGATAGGTTTATGGGCTTTGATTAGTTGCTCCCCTCCTTTCAATACATCAAATTCAAAACCTTCCACATCAATTTTAATCAACGCAATTGAATCTATAAAGCCAACTTTATTTAAGCTATCCAAAGAACAAACCTCTATTTCTCCAGAGTAATCCTCCTTAACCCTAGAGGCACCAATATTCATTTCATTGAAGTGGCAGATATTAGCTCGCGTATTTTGTGCTCCTAAAGCAATGTTATATGCGCTAATTTTTTTTTGCATATTATTGAGGGTTATATTTCTTTCGAGAGTTTTAAAAGTATCCTTAACAGGTTCAAATGCATAAACTTTTGTTACATTATTTGAATTGGCAAAGTATAATGAGTGATTACCTATGTTCGCACCGATATCTAGAACCGTTCCTGAAACTTCATATTTATTTATAAGCAAATCCAGCAGTTTACGTTCGTAAAAGTCTTTATGAATAACAATTTGCTTCTGTATATAATCATCTAAATGCTGTGGAACATAGACTTTAATCCCAGATTTCAGAACAATGATGCTTTCAGGCATATCAAAATGCGCTCTTAAGTTTTCAATTTCCCCCATGACCTCCCTATAAACCCGAGATTTTTTAAAAAAGTATCCAACCACTCTAGAAATCAGTCCAATCATTTTAATAGCCAAATTATTTACTAAGCTGCGCTATCTTACATGACATCAAAAAAATAACCATAATACGCTATTCTAAATAGAAAAATTGTAATTGAGGTATTGAAAGCCTGAGACTTTACAGGTGACGATACTCACTCTCCCACCTATAAGTAAAAGGAGGTATTGACTAATTATTTGTTTTCATATGAAATAATTATAAATCGCGAAAAATAAATAAAATATGCAACTAAATTCCCCTCTTATTCGAAAGTTGAACGCTTATGGTTACATTGATAGTAGTAAACTTTCTTTGGCCGACAGTAGCTCTTCACTAATGGAGCAGATCTGTAATACCAGTAATCTCGCTGCAAGTGACCTTGCGCAAAAATCTGCAGCTCTTTTTCAAACATCCTATTTATCTATCAAAAATATTGATTTAGATTTTATACCCGATGGTAAAGAGCGGAATGAAAAACTAATCAAGAAGCATAAAGTACTCCCGATCGCCAAAAAAGGAAAAACTTTATACTTGGCAAGTGCAGATCCAACCAACTTCGATGCATTTGAAGATTTTGAGTTTAATACAGGATTACAAACAGAAGTAATCGTTGTAGCGTACGATGAGTTAGACAAATCGATAGATTCGCTATTCGAAAGCGATGATGGTATTGAATTGAACGACGATCAACTTAGTGAGCTTAGCGGTATTAGTGCAGATGTTGATTCTAAAATTGACGACGATGATAATGATGTAAATAGTAAGGAAGATGATGCTCCCATTATCGTTTATATCAATAGAATTTTAATGGATGCAATTAAACGCGGCGCATCCGATTTGCATTTCGAACCCTATGAACATGTATATCGTATTCGTTTTCGCGTTGATGGCGTACTGCATGAAGTAGCAAACCCGCCAATTGGGTTGGAAAGCCGTATTTCTGCTCGAATAAAAGTAATGTCGCAACTTGATTTAGCTGAAAAACGTAAACCGCAAGATGGTCGCATTAAACTAAAAATAACTGCTAAGAAAAGCATTGATTTTCGTGTCTCAACTCTTCCAACATTATGGGGCGAAAAAGTAGTTATGCGTATTCTAGACTCTAGTAGTGCGATGCTAGGCATTGATGTATTAGGTTACGAGCCAGAGCAAAAAGAGCTTTACTTAAATGCATTAGCGCAGCCGCAAGGTATGATTCTAGTAACTGGCCCAACTGGTTCTGGTAAAACAGTATCTCTGTATACCGGTTTAAATATTCTTAATAAGCCTGAGCGTAATATAAGTACTGCAGAAGATCCTGTAGAAATTAACCTGGTAGGGATAAACCAGGTACAAATTAACCCAAAAGCAGAAATGACCTTTGCGAACGCGCTAAGAGCATTTTTACGTCAGGATCCAGACATTGTTATGGTTGGTGAAATACGTGACTTAGAAACTGCTGAGATTTCAATAAAAGCCGCGCAAACGGGTCACTTAGTTTTAAGTACGCTGCATACCAACTCAGCTCCTGAAACATTAACACGTTTAATGAATATGGGCGTACCATCTTATAACATTGCAAGTTCGGTAAGCTTAATTATTGCACAACGCCTTGCAAGGCGCTTATGCCCCGTTTGTAAAGAACCTGAAACACTTCCTGAACAAGAGTTATTAAATCTCGGTTTCACCTCTGAACAAGTCACTTCTATGCAACTCTACAAAGCTGTAGGTTGTGACAAATGTACCGAGGGCTACAAAGGCCGCGTAGGTATTTATGAAGTAATGCCAATAACACCAAGGATTGCAGATATAATCATGCGCGGTGGTAACTCATTAGAAATCGCAGAAGTTGCTGAGCAAGAAGGCATTAATAACTTACGAAAGTCAGGCCTAAGAAAAGCGGCGTCAGGTGTGACTAGTATTATAGAAATTAATCGCGTAACTAGCTATTAATGGCTCTAACCTAGATTCAATTCATGTATAAAGCTAAACTAGATAATAAAATTGGCTTTATGGCTATTTACGTAGCTACTTTTAAGGATTAAAAATGGCAAAAAAAGATTTCTGTAGCATATACATTCCAAGTTATCCTCCTTACATATATACAAAATTGAGGCCAAGCCCTTTTTGCGTCAGTAGGTATTTATTTCACTCTCAGGCTTTTTTGATCAAAATATCGTCACATTTTGAGGCAAAAATGAGCCCCAAAATCAATTTATGG
>JAUHZI010000290.1 GCA_030426105.1 Bacteroidia bacterium
GATAATTTTATTCTTTTTTACTACTATTTTATCCTACACTCATCTTTAAATACCTACTTATATAAATTAAAAAAGCACTGCAAATGCAGTGCTTTTCCCTTTGGTTGATTAACTTTTGATTAGTCCACTAAAGGTGGTATTCTTAATACTTGTCCTGGATAAATTTTATCAGGATGAGTAAGCATTGGTTTGTTTGCTTCAAAAATTACTGGGTACTTCATAGCATCACCATAAAATTCTTTTGCAATTTTACTTAATGAATCTCCACTTACTACTGTATGGAACTGAGCCATAGCAGCTTCTTCGATAACCTCAACCTCTTTAACTGTCATGTTATCTTCTACAGAAGCAATACCTTCTGTATTTCCTACTACTAAAACTACTTTTTCTTTAGTAGCTAAATCTTCTGCTACTCCTGCTACTGTAGCTTTATCATCATCTACATTAATAGCTAAATTTTCAACAGAAAGCTCCAGTTTATTTACAGCATCTACTAATTTTGCAGCTTTATCAGCAGCTTCTTCTTCAGTTGTTTTTCCGATACCGAAAACTTTTGCTCCGGCGTTTTTAATAAATGAAAAAATTCCCATTCTCTTTTTTGATTTTTGTTAATATTCTTTTTACTATCTGACTAATATACAATTTTTATACCAGCTTTTTTATTCTACAATAATTTTAAAAGAGTCTTTTTAAGACTAAAAAAGCACCCAAATTTGGGTGCTTATTATATTATGTTTATTGTCTACTCTTTACTAAAAGAATTCCAACCTTGTGCTTTTAACTCAATTTCCTGATTAGCACGTGTTACCAAATTCATTCCTTCATTTTCTTCGGTAATATGACCAATAACTGTTAAGTTAGGATTTCCCTTTATTTTATCATAAACATCTATAGAAACCGTAAATAATAACTCATAATCTTCTCCACCACTTAAAGCTATCATCGTACTATCCATATTAAACTCTTCAGAAGTAGAAATTACTTGAGGGTCTAATGGCAACTTATCTTCATAAATCTTACATCCTGTTTTACTCTGTGTACAGATATGCATAATTTCAGAAGATAATCCATCAGAAATATCAATCATAGAAGTTGGTTTTACTTCTAACTCCTCTAATAACTTAGGAATATCTTTACGCGCCTCTGGCTTTAACTGACGTTCTATTATATAGGTATATTTATCTAAGTCTGGTTGATTTTGAGGGTTTACCTGGAAAACTTGCTTTTCACGCTCTAATACTTGTAAACCTAAATACGCTCCTCCTAAATCACCCGAAACAACAATTAAATCAGTAGCCTTAGCTCCATTTCTATATACAACATCTTCTTTGTTGGCTTTACCAATAGCTGTAACAGAAATTAAAATTCCTTTTGTTGAAGATGTAGTATCTCCTCCAACCAAATCTACTTTATATGTATCACAGGCTAATTGTATTCCTGCATATAATTCTTCTATAGCTTCTAATGGAAAACGATTAGAAACTGCAATTGACACTGTAATTTGTTCTGCATCAGCATTCATTGCATACACATCAGAGAGATTTACCATTACAGCTTTATAACCCAAATGTTTAAGAGGTACATAGCTTAAATCAAAATGAACATTTTCAATAAGCAAATCTGTGGTAACTACGAT
>JAUHZI010000149.1 GCA_030426105.1 Bacteroidia bacterium
CCATTCAATGTTAGACTATCGATGTTTTGATCATCAGTTCCTAATCCAGCCCCACCACTAATAATAGAAACAAAATCAGAAGGGTTGATATATTTAACAATCCCTGTTGTCGTATTAATCATCAACAGTGAAGTATCACCTACAGAATAAGTTTGCACACCATCTATACGTAATGGGTTATCTCCAAGGTTAACAGGAGAGATGTGTAATGAATTTGTTGGGTTGGTTTGATTGATTCCTACATTTTGAGAGAAAACAGTTACAGTCGTGATAGTCAGTAATAATAGTACAAAATATTTCATAGTTGTTTTTTTACTCATTCCAAGTAATGTACTTGATAATTAGGTTTTTAATAGCATTATATTTAGGATAGATTAATTGAGATGTAGTTAATTTTTTTCTTTGTTTTAAGATCGCTCGTTGGTTGGTAAATTCCAAAAAGCCAAAATATCCATGAGCTTTTCCCATTCCAGACATTCCTACACCTCCAAAAGGTAAATTAGGATGGGCAAATTGAATTGTCGTATCGTTGATTACAGTTGTCCCAGCAGAAGTATTCCTTATGATTTTCTTTTGTGTTTTTTTGGAGTTAGAGAAAATATATAGAGCTAAAGCAGGTTCTACATTATTGATAATTTCGATAGCTTGATCCAAGTTTTTATATTCCAATATAGGTAAGACAGGCCCAAATATTTCTTCTTGAAAAATAGGGGAATCGGTAGATTTAATAGTTAAAACAGTAGGAGAAAGGTAATTTTCTTCATTGTCTCTGTGATTTCCAAAAATAATGTTCCCATCTTCAGAAAGCGTATGGTCTACAAGTTTACATATTCGTTTGTAGTGTTTATTGTTAACCACTCTAGCTAAAGCAGGATTAGCTTTTATTTCTTCAGGGTAGTTGCCATACATTTCTACAAACTCATATTTTAATTCATCGATAAAAGCAGCTTTTATCGATGAATCAATCAATAAGTAATTAGGGGAAACACATGATTGTCCATTGTTAAAGAATTTACCCCAAGCTAGTTTTTTTGCAGTAGCTCTTAAATTAGTATTTTTGGTTACTAAAACCGCATTTCTACCTCCTAATTCAAGAGTAACTGATGTAAGGTAATTAGCGGCCTTTTGCATAATAATTTTGCCTACCTGTGGGCTTCCTGTAAAGAATATATGATTCCAAGGCAATGCCAATAAAGCTTGAGTTTCCTCTATTCCTCCTGTAATAACAGCAACCTCCTTTTTATCAAAGATCGCTTCAATCATTTGTTGAATTAATTGTTCTGTGTGAGGTGTCATTTCAGACGGTTTCAGAACAACAGTATTCCCAGCAGCTATAGCAGAGATAACAGGACCAATAGCAAGCATAAATGGGAAGTTCCAAGGGGCAATAACTAAAGTAACTCCTTTAGGTTCTTTTACGACTTTAGCTCTAGTTCCAATGAGTGTCAGTGGAGTTCCTACGTTTTGAGGTTGATTCCAATCGCGAAGTTTCTTTAAGGCTGTATTGATTTCACCTATTACAGGTTTTATTTCAGATATAGCGACCTCTTGCGGAGACTTTTGGAAATCTTTATAGAGCGCTTCTTTAATTAAATCAGGGTGCTTTTTAATCCATCTTTTTATTTTGAGTAACCTTTCTTTTCTTGCGTATAAGCGTTCTTGTTGCAGAACAGTCTCGAAATGCTGCTTTTGAAGCTTAAAAAGATCGGAATAATCAAAACGTTGTTGACTCATAATGTTTGATTTAGTACATCATTCCTACAACAACAGCAGTTAATAAACAAGCAACAGTTCCCCCAATTAAAGAACGCATTCCCAATTGAGAAAGTAAACCTTTTTTACTTGGAATAAGTGCTCCAATACCTCCAATTTGAATACCAATAGATGCAAAATTTGCAAAACCACAAAGCATATAAGTGCTCATAATCACCGATTTTTCAGATAACACACCAGCGTTTTTCATTTCACCAAGTCTAATATATCCTACAAATTCATTGACAACTGTTTTTGTCCCTAATAAATAGATTCAGACCAATCAATACCCATTATCCACACAATAGGCCTTCCAATATATCCAAGAATAAGCTCAAAAGATAATACAGAGTATTGGGTATTAGCAGCAATCCATTCATTGATTCCTCCAAATCCACCAATCCATTCTAATATTCCATTCCCTAAAGCCATTAATGAAATAAAAACCAATAACATAGCTCCAACATTTACAGCAAGTTTTAATCCATCAGAAGTTCCATTAGAAATAGCTTCAAGAGCATTTGTACCAATTTTATCTTTTGAAATAGAGAGGTCAGTATTAATCTTTTCTGTCTCAGGAACTAAAATTTTTGCAGCCACAATAGCTGCAGGAGCTGAAATAATAGAAGCAGTTAATAAATGTTTAGCAAAAAAGATACGTTGCTCAGGATCGTCACCTCCTAAAAAGCCGATATAAGAAGCTAGTACTCCTCCAGCGATAGTTGCCATACCTCCAGTCATTAAACACATAATTTCAGATTTAGTCATTTTACCTAAGTAAGGTTTTACTAAAAGAGGAGATTCGGTTTGTCCCAAGAATACATTACCAGCAGCAGCTAAACTCTCTGCACCAGAAAGTCGCATAATTTTTTTCATTACCCAAGCAAATACATAAACAACCTTCTGTAAGATTCCCCAGTAATACAATAAGCTCATTAAAGCAGAGAAAAAGATAATGGTAGGTAAGATTTTGAAAGCGAAGTTTAAAAGTGGAGATTGGATTTTTCCAATACCAAACTGTCCAAATAAAAAGTCAACACCATAATTGGTGTATTCAATTAAACCAACAAAACCTTTGCTGACCCTTTCAAAACCATATTCTATCCAGCCAACTTTTAAGACAAGTACGGCAATAATTAATTGAAATAAAAGTCCTGTTCCAACTAATTTCCAGTCAATCGCACTTCTGTTGGTACTAAATAGCCAGGCAATTAAGACTAAGAAAAACATCCCCACTAATCCTCTAATTAAAGAAGAAAATGTAAAGCTAGGTTCAGCTTGTGGCTTTGATTTTTTGATGTGGAAAACCAATGTTTCATCTTCATATATTAAACTTAGAACATTTCCATCGCAGTTTGATATTTTAAAATTTAATAAGGCAATTTTTTGTTCCAACGTACCATTTTTATTCGACATTAAATGCTCACCATTAGCATAGAATTTAATTTCTCGATTAGAAGAGTCTAGTTCAATAAAAGCTGAATCAATTTTGGCAGAAAAATTATCTGATAAAGAGTAAAGGGTTAAATCTTGGTTCATTAATTCCCAAGTACCAATAATTGTATCGGAAGCATCTTCCCCTAAGTTAAAGGCATAGCTACCATTAGAATTTATTTTTAAGAAATAACTATTCGTGTCAGAAGGAGTTTGCGAATCGTCAGAAAAAATAGTTTTTGCCAATTTCCATTCAGCAACTATATCTTCTTTCAGATTTTGCCCATATGAGAGGGGGATGGTAATAATTAAAAATAAGAGAACAAGTACTGATTGATAAGAATGCTTCATAATATTTTATAATTATTATTTAAGTATGAGTGGGAACGGAGGTAGGAAATACTTATTTATTTTCTCGCTTATTAATTTCATCTCTAATTCGAGAAGCAGTTTCATAGTCTTCTTGCTCTATGGCATCATTTAATTGGTCATTTAACTCTTCAGTAGATAAAGTCTCAATTGTGTTTTTTGGAGCATCTTCTTCTAAAACTAACTCTTCATTGTCATTATCATCAGAATAATTATCATCTTCTAAAACGATACCAGCTGTTTTTAAGACAAACTCATAAGTATAGATAGGTGAGTTAAAGCGTACTGCTAAAGCAATAGCATCGGAAGTTCTTGAGTCTAATTCAATTTCTTTTCCGTTTTGTTCGCAGATTAATTTTGCAAAGAAAATTCCCTCAACCAAATTATAGATGATAATTTCATTGATATGTATATCAAATTGTTCAGCAAAGTTTTTGAATAAATCGTGTGTTAGTGGACGACTTGGTGCCATTTTTTCAAGTTCAATGGCAATAGCTTGAGCTTCGAACCCACCAATAATAATAGGTAACCTTCTCTTTCCTTTTTCCTCTCCTAAAACGAGCGCATAGGCTCCAGATTGCGTTTGACTGTATGATAGTCCAACTATATTTAATTTTACTTTTTCCATAAATAGGGATTCGAGTTTTCAAAACTCAAGTTATCTCTCTAGATACGAAAATAATAATATTTTATTGGCTGTATGCCTTTCTTTTCATTTTGTTTTAAAAATTGACTGTTAGTTAATAACAATTTAGGGAATAAAAAAACGCCCTATTAGAAATTAATAGGACGTTTTCATGTATTCAATTTATTGCTACTTATTGGGCTGCTTTAAACTTCTTGATGGCTTCGTTCAATTTTGGTAATACTTCAAAAGCATCTCCAACAATACCATAATCAGCAGCTTTAAAGAAAGGAGCTTCACTATCAGTATTAATTACAACAATAGTTTTACTTCCATTTACTCCAGCTAAGTGCTGAATAGCACCAGAAATTCCTGCTGCAATATATAAGTTAGGACGAATAGCTAAACCTGTTTGTCCAACATGCTCGTGGTGAGGCCTCCATCCAATATCAGCTACTGGTCTAGAACAAGCTGTTGTTGCTCCTAGCGTCTCAGCTAAATCTTCAACCATTCCCCAGTTTTCAGGTCCTTTTAACCCTCTTCCAGCCGAAACAACTAATTCAGCTTCTGGTAATGGAACACCTTCTCCTTGAGATTTTAATTCTTTTACTGTAATTCCTGCAGTTCCTAAGTCGTATGAAACTTCAGCAATTTCTGCGCTTCCTCCTACTTTTTCTGGTGAGAAAGAGTTTGGCAATAAAGAAACAACTTTTTTATCTGAGTTGATTTTTACATTAGCGAATGCTTTTCCTGAAAAAACATTGGTTTTAACAACAAAACCAGCATCAGTACTTGGGTAAGCTATCGCTCCAGAAGCGTGTCCTGCATTTAATGCAGCAGCAACTCTAGGTGCAATTGCTTTTCCTGTTTGGTCTTGAGAAAAGATAACAACTTCAGCGCCTGTTTCAGCTACTGCAGCAGCAACTAATCTTGTTCCTTGTTGATCGTTAGCAACGCTTAATCCTTTGTGTACTAAAACTTTTTTAGCTCCATATTCTCCTAATACAGAAGCGTCAACATCTCCATAAGTTACAGCAGTAACATCTCCAATTTTACTTCCATAAGAAACAGCTTCTAAACCTGCTTTAGAAACGCTTCCATTTTTTGATTCTACAAATACTATTACTGACATATCTTATAAAACTTTTGCTTCGTTGTGTAATAAATCTACTAATTCATCCATGTTGTCTGCATCGATATACTTACAAGCTGATTTAGCTGGTGGTAATTCGTATGAAACAACTTCTGTAAGTGCTTCAGATCCTGAAGGAGCAACTACATTTAAAGGTTTAGTTCTTGCAGCCATAATTCCTCTCATGTTAGGAATTCTTTGCTCTGCCATACCTTTTGCAGCACTCAACACAAATGGAGTGTTAACTTCAATAACTTCTGATCCTCCTGCAACATCTCTTTCTAAGGTAGCAACATTTCCTGCAACTTCTAATTTCTCAGCTAAAGAAACATAAGGCTGATTTAAAAATTCAGCAATCATTCCTCCTAATTGAGCTCCGTTATAGTTAATTGTCTCTTTTCCTGTTAAGATAATATCAAACCCATTATCTTTTGCATAATCAGCAATTTGCTTTGCAACGAAATAAGAGTCAGTTGGTTCAGCATCAATTCTTACAGCATCATTTGCTCCAATAGCTAATGCTTTTCTTATTGTTGGATCATCAGCAGCTGTACCTACAGTGATTGTTGTTACCGTACCTCCGTTAGCCTCAACTAATTCTAAAGCTCTAACTAATGCATACCACTCATCATATGGATTTACAATGTATTGAACACCGTTTTCATCAAACTTAGTGTCTCCATCAGTAAATGCAATTTTAGATGTAGTATCTGGTGCTTTACTGATACAAACTAATAATTTCATAATTTTACTTGATTAATGTTAATATATATTGATCTCTGTGATCGTTTATTTTTTTAATTCTCTCAAAAGTAATAAAAAAATGTTATGCACGCATACTTTTTAGTCACAGTTTTGTGTTTTTTTTTTAAGTCCATAAAAAATATTTAATCTATAAATGTTAGAATTCTTATTTCAGGTTTTTTATTTCAAATAGAAAGACTATTTTTGTTAACCTAAAACGCAATAGACACATGAAAGAAATTCAATTCAGAGAAGCCCTAAGAGAAGGGATGAGCGAAGAAATGAGAAGAGACGAAAATGTCTTTTTAATGGGAGAGGAAGTAGCAGAATATAATGGAGCTTATAAAGTTTCCCAAGGAATGTTAGACGAGTTTGGTCCAAAAAGAATAATTGATACTCCTATTGCTGAACTAGGATTTGCGGGGATAGCTGTTGGTGCTTCAATGAATGGATTAAGGCCGATTGTTGAGTTCATGACATGGAACTTTGCTATTTTAGCAGCTGATCAAATTATCAATAGTGCAGCAAAAATGTTACAAATGAGTGGTGGTCAATACAGTTGCCCTATCGTTTTTAGAGGAGGTAACGGTACTGCGGGTCAGTTAGCTGCAACACATTCACAGAGTTTTGAATCATTTTATGCACATGTTCCAGGGTTAAAAGTAGTCACTCCTTCTAATCCGTATGATGCTAAAGGATTAATGAAGTCAGCTATTAGAGATAATGACCCTGTATTAATTATGGAGTCTGAGAAAATGTATGGAGATAAAGGAGAGGTTCCTGAGAATGAATACCTAGTTCCTATTGGAAAAGCTGCTGTAAAACGTAAAGGATCGGATGTTACAATAGTCTCTTTTGGAAAGGTGATTAAAGTAGCTTACGAAGCAGCTGAAGTGCTAGCTAAGGATGGTATCGAATGTGAAATCATTGACTTAAGAACAATTCGTCCAATTGATTATCCGACAATATTAGAATCTGTTAAGAAAACAAACCGTTGTGTAGTATTGGAAGAAAGTTGGCCAATAGCTTCGATGTCTAGTGAGTTAGCATACCATATTCAACGTTATGCTTTTGATTATTTAGATGCTCCTGTGCATAGAGTTACACAAACAGATACGCCATTTGCTTTTGCTCAGCCTTTAATTGATGAAGCATTGCCAAATATTAAAAAGTTAATTGAAGCAATTAAAAGTACGCTTTACGTTAGCTAATTAGTGAATTAATTTAATAAAAAGAATATCAACATGCATATTGCTATTGCCGGAAATATAGGAGCAGGAAAAACAACATTAACCAATCTTTTAGCAAAACATTATAATTGGAAACCTCATTTTGAGGATGTCGAGGAAAATCCATATTTATTGGATTTTTATGATGAGATGCAACGATGGTCTTTTAACCTGCAAGTGTATTACTTAAATAGTAGATTTACTCAGATTCAAGATATTAAACAAAGCTCTGAAACAATTATCCAAGATAGAACTATCTATGAAGATGCTTTTATTTTTGCACCCAATTTGCATGCAATGGGATTGATGACAACAAGAGATTTTGAGAATTATTTCTCATTATTTAATTTGTTAGAGTCATTTATTTCTGCACCAGATTTATTAATTTATCTAAGAGCTGGTGTTCCTAAGTTGGTTCAGAATATCCAGAGTAGAGGTAGAGATTATGAAGAGAGTATTCGTATCGATTATTTAAAGCGCTTAAATGAAAGGTATGAGGCTTGGATTTCTACTTACGATAAAGGTAAATTGTTGATAATAGATGTTGAAGAAAATAACTTTAGAGATAATCCAGAGGATTTAGGGAATATTATTCAAGCTATTGATGCAGAGTTACACGGTTTATTCTAAAGTTGACTAAATAGTATTTAAAAAGCCTAAAACAAGAATTGTTTTAGGCTTTTTCATTTATTATAAAACATATT
>JAUHZI010000150.1 GCA_030426105.1 Bacteroidia bacterium
AATAATGGATCTTTTTGTTCGTATTGTGCATGATAAACAGATTGCTTTAAATCATCCATTTCTCTTAAATGCTCTTTCCACTCCTCATCGATTAACGCCAGTGTAATTCTTTTTTCTAATGTTTTTGCAACGCTTACACCATCTGTATCATTTGCCTCTTTTAAAGCTGTAGTTAAGTTAATCATCTTTTTCCCATCAGTAAATGGTACTTGAATTGTTTCGAAGCTGTCCCCTTGCTCTTCAAACACTTTTTTGACAACAGGGGCTATCTTTTCTAGGTTACCCTTAACTTTTCTTTGATATGTTTCAACGGCTTTATGATAGACAGCATCAGTTAATGCATTAAAATCCATTGACATGGCATCGTCTTCTTCTACAGGAGTTTCCATTCCAAAAGAAGTAATCATTCCCATTTTAAATGCTTCAAAGTCATTTGATTTTTTATATTCTTTAACCAATTGCTCAGCTTGTTCATCAAAGATGTTATCCAAATCTAAGTCTAACTTATCTCCAAATAATGCATTCTTTCTTCTTGAGTAAATTGCAGTTCTTTGTGCATTCATTACATCATCAAACTCCAATAGACGCTTACGAATTCCAAAGTTATTCTCTTCTACTTTCTTCTGTGCTCTTTCGATAGATTTGGTTATCATTCCAGCTTGAATAACTTCGCCTTCTTTATGTCCCATTCTATCCATCATTTTGGCTATTCTCTCTGAGCCAAACATACGCATTAAGTTATCTTCTAGAGAAACAAAAAATTGAGAAGAACCTGGATCACCTTGACGACCAGCACGACCTCTTAACTGTCTATCAACACGACGAGAATCATGGCGTTCGGTACCTATAATAGCTAAACCTCCTGCTTCTTTTACACCTTCTCCTAATTTGATATCGGTACCACGACCTGCCATATTCGTTGCAATAGTTACAGTACCTGGCTGACCAGCTTTAGCAACAACTTCTGCCTCGCTTTGGTGTAATTTTGCATTCAATACTTGATGTGGAATCTTACGCATATTCAACATCTTACTTAATAATTCTGAAATTTCTACTGTAGTAGTTCCTACTAATACAGGTCTTCCTGAATTTCTTAGACGTTCAACTTCCGCAATAATCCCGTTGTATTTCTCACGAGCGGTTTTATAAACTAAGTCTTCTTTATCTTTTCTTGCAATTGGTTTGTTGGTAGGAACAACTACAACATCCAATTTATAAATATCCCATAACTCTGCAGCTTCTGTTTCGGCCGTACCTGTCATCCCTGCTAACTTATGGTACATTCTAAAGAAATTTTGTAATGTAATTGTTGCATAAGTTTGTGAAGCAGCTTCTACTTTTACATTTTCTTTAGCCTCAATTGCTTGGTGTAACCCATCTGAATAACGACGACCGTCCATTACACGACCTGTTTGCTCATCGACTAATTTCACCTTATTTTCTTGAACAATATACTCTACTTCTTTTTCGAAAAGTGTATACGCTTTTAACAGTTGATTCATAGAGTGAATACGCTCTGCTTTCACAGTGTAATCTCTCATCATAGCATCCTTAGCTGCTAATTTTTCTTCATCAGATTTTTCAGAGCTTTCAATCTCTACAGTTTGTTCTCCAATATCAGGTAAAACATAAAAATTAGGATTATCTTTTCCTGAAATTAAATCGATTCCCTTTTCTGTTAGGTCTATCGTATTGCTCTTTTCATCAATTACAAAGTATAGTACCTCATCTGCTTTTGGCATTTCTTTGTTATTGTCTTGCATGTAGAAATTTTCTACTTTTTGTAACTGAACTTTAATCCCTGGCTCACTCAAATATTTAATCAAAGGCTTGTTTTTTGGCAATCCTCTGTAAGAACGTAAAAGCGCTAATCCCCCTTCTTCTTGTAAGGTTTTAATCTCTTTTTTATCTTGAGATTTTTCAGCTTTAGTTAATTTTGTTTTTGCCTCGCTCAACAATGTTGTAATTAACTTACGCTGTGCAGTAACTAAACGTTCGATTTGTGGCTTTAATTCAACAAATTCTTGCTGTCCTCCTCTTGCTGTTGGTCCAGAAATAATCAAAGGCGTTCTTGCATCATCGACTAATACAGAATCTACCTCATCTATAATCGCAAAATGATGCTTTTGTTGAACAATCTCTTCTGGTGAGTTCACCATATTATCTCTCAAATAATCGAATCCAAATTCATTATTCGTCCCGAATGTAATATCGGCTTTATAGGCATTAATTCTTCCTTCAGAATGTGGTTGATGATTATCAATACAATCTACACGCATCCCATGAAACTCATATAGAGGTCCCATCCATTGTGCATCACGACGTGCTAAGTAATCATTTACAGTTACAACATGTACACCTTTACCTGCTAATGCATTCAAATAAACTGGTAAAGTTGATACTAATGTTTTACCTTCACCTGTTTGCATCTCTGCAATTTTTCCTTGATGTAGTCCACTACCACCCATTAATTGGACATCGTAGTGTACCATATTCCAAACAACTTGAGTTCCAGCAGCATCCCATTCATTATGCCAAATAGCTTTATCACCTTCTATTTCTACATAATCATTGTTTGCAGCTATCTTCTTATCGTTTTCGTTAGCCGTAACAACTAACTTTTTATTTTCTGCTAAACGTCTAGAAGTTTCTTTGACCACAGCAAATGCTTCAGGTAGTATTTCTAAAAGAACTTCTTCTAACAATTCGTCATCTTCTTTTTCTAACTCCTCAATTTTATTGAAAAGTCCTTCTTTATCGTGAATCGAAATAGTATGGCTTTTTGCCTGCTCTTTTAATTCTTGAATTTGAGTTTGTGTTTGCTCTGTATACTCTGAGATTCTAGTTTTAAAAGCGATTGTTTTCGCTCTTAGTTCATCATCAGAAATTCCTTTCAGCTGTTCGTATACTTCATTGATTTGATCAACATAAGGTTGTAAAGCTTTTATATCTTTTTGGGATTTATCCCCAAATATCTTTTTTAATAATCCGCTTATCATTGCTTATTTTTATTTTGAACTGACAAAAGTAAAGGATTTGTCGGTTATTTATGTACTTTTTATGGATTTTTAGCTATTCATAATTCATACCAAAACAAAAAACATGACAAAAAGGCTTTTCTAGAGAATCAGCAAATCTAATCTCCATCATTATCGTTGATTACAAATACAATATTCAACCCACTAATTACATCTACTTTTAATAAAACCAACAGCTCTTTAAATTCGTTATATAGTTCTTCTGATTTTCCTGTTTGGTTTAAAATATCTTCTTCAATACTTTCAATTCCTCCTATTGTAGTTCTAATTGCTTGAATTTGTAATTGAATCACCTTTGATAGTTTTTCCTCATCTTTAGTCAACTTCATTGCATCTAGATAATGATACAAACCATTTTTGAAGACCTGTTCAATTGCGTTTAATTCATGATTAATAAAATTGACAGATTGTCTGCTTAATGGCGCTTCTGTATTGTTTGCATCTACAATTCCATCTTTTTTACCCAACGGTTTGCCTAATTTTTCTTGATAAATTTTCTCTGTTACCTCTACCAACTTATTGACAATGATATTCACCGAAGATTCTATTCCAGTGGAAACAGAAGTATAGAATTGATTATAGTAACTCATTTCCCAAGTACTCACAATAACCCCCATATTCTTTTTGATGTCTTGTATTGCCCATTTCAAATAGTTTCTTCTTTGTTCATCCTGAAACTCGCTGATTATATTTTGTGGAGTATCATGATACAATAAATATTCTATTCCCCCGAATCCTTTTGAAGAGAAACCGATTGTTTCAAAATAACCATCATTAATTACAGCTAAAGAATCAGCTATATTATTTTCAATAAAGTTAGGGTTAGCTGGCCGAGTTTCTATTCTAAGATGTGAATATGTTTCTTTAACAGCTCCTATATTAAAAGCTCTACATTCTTTATATACGCTATTTGCTATTCTCCATTTATACTTTACTTTATCTAGTTGATTCAACGTTACTGAATCAACAAAGCCTTCAACAGCCTCTTCTAGTTCCCCTAATACTATTTCAAAGGCTTCTATACGTTGAAGTATATAATTATCTGCGATATCCTTGAGCATTTGTTGCTTATCAAAAGTGTTTTCTTCTATCTTTTCTTTTCGTTTACAATTAGAAAAGAAAAATATTATTGTAATAAATAGTATACTATACTTGATCATTTCTTTATAATGAATTTAAAAATTGTATTAAATAGGCTCTTTCTTCTTTATCTAGCGATTTAAATTTATTTTTTGCATGTTCTCCTTCCCCTCCGTGCCATAAAATAGCTTCAGAAAGGTTTCTAGCCCTACCGTCATGCAGGTAATAAGTATGTTTATTAACTGTTTGAAATAATCCTATTCCCCAAAGTGGAGGTGTTCTCCATTCGTTTCCATCAGCTAAAAAATCAGGACGATTATCAGCTAATCCATCCCCCATATCATGTAAAAGCAGATCTGTATACGGCCATATTTTTTGATATGACAATGCAGAAAAGGTTGGGTGATGACCTGTTTGATAACTTGCTACATGGCATTTTACACAACCTATCTCATTAAATATTTTTTTTCCTCTTAAAACATTTTCTTCTTTAGCTTTTAAACGACTAGGAACAGCCAAAGTACTCACATATAATGTAGTAAAATCTAAATCTTCATCCTCTAATTCAGGTTCTCCGCCATTTGGCTGTTGACCACAGTCTACTTGACTACTTGGACAATTATTAAACGGAAAGAGAGAAGTTGTTATCCCAATATCGCCTAAAAAAGCCCCTGCCGTCTGTTGTTTTAGTGTTGGTTCATTAGCCTTCCATCCGAAACGTCCTAAAGTTGTTGCATTAGCTTCAACATTCCATACATAGTTGGCCTTTCCTGAAATACCATCATTATCCGAATCAGTTTCATCAACATTACTCAAAATATCGTGCTCAATAATAGCCTCCAGCAACCCCAGGCCTATCATTTGTTGTCCTACTCTCGGTGAAACCATTAAATCAGCTGGAAGTGGACCATAATTTGTATTGACAATAGAATAAGTTGGTACTCTTAAAGAATAAACCTCTCCATCGTCATAGTTTCCTTGTATTTCATTGTAAATGATCTGGATTTCTCCCTCTTCATTAATTCCGTATATACCAATATCATTTAACTGTGTTCCATAGTTATCAGTACCTAGAGGTTCTCCATGATTACCAACTCCAGATTTACTCAATCTCAATAGTAAACCTATTGATTTTTCTCCTTGATACTCAGGTGGTCTTCCTCTACCATCTTTTGGGTGACATCCAGAGCAAGATCGAGAATTAAAAGTTGGACCTAAACCATCTCTAGCTGTAGTTGAAGCAGGTGCTAAGACCCAATTTTGATTAAAAAAAGAATCTCCAACGAAAAAATTTAATTCATCTCCTCCATATAATCCTGGAATTGCAAAACTAAAAGCATTTTCAGAATGATTTCCTCCAGTTTGATTACCTCCAGGCAATTCTTCTCCTGATTCATAATCTGCTATACGAGGATCTTTAGCTTGGTCTTTTCTGCACGACAAAAGAAAGATAATTGTAGTGACGTAAAAAACATACTTCTTCATCTTACTATTTTTGGTTGCTCAGTTTTGTTATAATAAAATGGCGCTCCACCAATTCTCCTGTTTTGCTTTTAACCTTTTCATACTGATCAATAAACTCTATCAACCTCCAATTCGTATTACTAATAAGCTCCCTTATTTTACTTTTACTGAAAAGGTTAAAACGTTCTCTTACAAAAGGTAAATTCTTCATTGATTGCTCTTCAACAAAAGTAATAACTAACCTTCCATCTTTTTTCAAGACTCTGCTTATCTCTAACAAAAATCTTTTCGGATTCTTCCAAAAATAAATTGTATTTACTGTCATTACTTTATCAAACGAATCTGCCGAAAAGGGAATTTTCCTTCCATCATAAACATAAAACGACGCACTTTGATTTATCCTTCTTAATTGATTCATTTGTTCGGCTTCTAATTTCATTGTCTCTGAAATTTCAATTCCAAAATAAGAGATATCATTCCCTCCGAAATCAAACACTTTGTCTAGATGTCCACAATTTCCATGTCCGATTTCTAATAAGAAATCGTCCCCAGTCAAACTTAAATGCTTGATTGAACTATAAGACATATTAAAATTGGTCTCATTCATTATTTTTGCAACGACCATTCCTTCTTCGCCTGTAGGACAACTCAATTGTCTTTCTAGCTCTAATAAGTCAGTATACATTAATTCTGGATTTTCTTGCTTTCCCATTTTTTACGTTTTAAACAATTAAAACAGCAAAAGAGGTAGACACACAACCTCTTTTGCTGACCTAATTAAAATAGAATGTAATATCTGAGATATTACTCTGGCAATGCAGTGCTAATTGAAATTCCAATTGCACTTCCTGCAGCTACAAGTTTATCTCCTTGTAACTGTAGTTTTGTTACACTTGTCATAATTGGACCTGTACCTCCAACGCTTTCTTGTGTTAATCCATGGTCAAAAGGAACTGGAATAGCATTTACAGCAGTATTTACATCTGAAGAAAGTGTCGTTAACTCTCCAGAAGTTGTTGAGTTAACAGCTTCAATAAGGTGTTTTATTCCTTTTCCAGCTACGACTGTACCATCTACTTTTGTGTATGTTCCCAAATAAACGTTTCTAATTCCATCAGCATTAGTTACGATATCTCTATGTGTATTATCTGCAAAACAAGAATGCTCATCTTCTTGGTTTTGATTTTGTAACGCTACAAAAATACGCTCACCTGCTAACTCAGACTTACTTAAAGTAGCCATTCCTGTTATGATATTCGTTAAAACAGATGCATCAGACAACCCCATATAAGTAGCATAATAATTGCTTCCTCCATTTGGGTTCCAATCGTTCACCATTAATTCTAAATGGCTTACTAATAAATCAGCACAGATTTTTAAATACTGTCCTCTTCTCTCTTGGTTAGAAGCTGTACCAGAACCACCAGTTACATAATCAGTATAAGGTCTTTGACCTGCTGTCTGTAATGCTGTATTTGCATCATCTTGTCCCCACAATAAAAACTCAATTGCGTGATATCCAATCGATACATTTTCTGCTGCACCTTGTTCATTAGCAGCTTCTAAAATGCTTGCGCTTAGTGTTGGGTATCCAGCTACATCATTAATAATTCCAGATGTTGCATTTCCTGCAATGTAATCCACATACCCTTCGTCTAATGGCCAAGCATTTAATAATCCTTCTGGTCCATCTTCTGCATCAATTGGACCATTTGCAAAACGATAAACTTCGGTTTGTCCATAAGGTTCTCTTGCATCTAACCAAGCTTGTTTAGCTGCATCAAAACCACTTTGAGTAGGATTGTCTACAAATGCATTAATGGCTGTTTTTAAATCTAATGCTTTATCATAAGAATCTAGGTATGATTGATATACGATATTGGCATAATTTGATTTAATCTCTCCGATTAAGTCTTTATTTTGAACTAAAATTGTGTATTCACAAGAACCATCGTCTTTTTTAGCTTCTGCACTATAATTTGTTGCAGTTTCATCTGTACACCCTTTTTTCTTACAACTTCCAAACGCTACAGCTGAACTTATAGCTAGCAATGTTAATGTTTTTGTATTCATAATTGTTATTTAGATTGATTTTAAATTGACAGCAAAAGTAGCTTTCGAAAGCCAACTCTACAATACCATAAAAACGGTATTTTTAATCATTCTAAATAACAAACTTCTACTTTGAAGCTTTAATTTTATCCAAAATAAAACGCTTACACTCTTCATTTTTACGGTACCAAAAACTAAAAGGGATTACCAGAACTTCAACATTCATTCGATGTAGTGTTTTATATTTTTCTATGGGAAATGTCCCTTGATAGACTCCTGG
>JAUHZI010000014.1 GCA_030426105.1 Bacteroidia bacterium
TAAAGTTTGTGCTATAATTGGTGAGGATAATTCTCTCCAACCATCATTAGACAATGACAAATATCTTTGCTGTTCTATATCTCCAATAAACGGATTTGTTGTCGCACAGCTAGCAGTAGATGAAAAGACTATTCCAGTTGAAGGATAGGTTCCATCATTAAAAATAAGTACTCCTTGATCATCATAAATTGAGTAGGTATTTTCATTTTCCCAGCTGCCAGATGTGTATTGGATATCAAAATTACTACCTGAAGTTATTGAGAAAGTAGTGTTTGATCCATATCCTGATGCAGAATAAGTTCCTACTGGATTTCCTTCTTCTAATACTGTTATATACCCTCCATTCCATCCATCTCCGTAGGAATCATCCATATCCAAGTCATAGTTACATTGAGATTTTATTTCCGTAATTCGACCTGTTGATGTTGCTGATGAAGCTAAGTTTAAACGTCCATTAGTATAAATATCTCCTCCTTCAGCTGAAAATGCTCCATACACATTATAATTTCCTGAGTTTAAACTAATACCATATGTGTTTTCAACAGTAATATCATTGAAATCTTGAGTTCCACCATCCAATTGATTAGCTTGACTGATCAGCAATTTAAACCTTAGTTTTCCAGCTAGCGCATTGTAAGTTCCATTGTTCGTCCAATTTCCATATATCGATAGTTCTCCTTCGGTAGATAGCGATGCATTTGATTCAATAAGTAAATTTTTAACTTCTGCAGTAGTACCTGTAACAACAGGATAATTCGTTAAACCGTTAGGAATTTGTGCATTAATATTTTTTATTGGAACACCTGCAGTCCAATTTCCTGCATTAAACCAATTAGTATTTATATTTCCTGTCCAAAACGTTGTTACAACTGGGGAGAACTCTATTTGGCATTGGGGTTTTCTATTTCGGATTGTAGAAGGCGACTCCCCACATGAATTACCAGCAGCATCTGTCCATGAGTAGCGGTACCCATTAGTAACAGCGTATTCTCTTAATCTCCCCGATGCATTATATGTAGGAGAAACTTGTGACCAGCATATTTCAACAGCAATATTACTAACTCCGTCCCAATAAAATGGAGTATCTAAATTAAACATGTCATACCCACCTACAGCTGGATTATATGTAAAAGCAGCTTTGACTTCTGTCCAACCATTTTGAGAAATTGCAGCAGCAACGTTTGTCTCTGTTACATTTTTCATTTTGATTGTGTAATTCGGGATACTATACACAGGAGATTGTGTCACATAAAAACCAAAGTCTGTTAACATCGCTTCTCCTGATACGCCTGAGGCATTAATTTCTGCTGCTGTATATACAAACTGAGAAACCGCTCTCCTATACCAAATATTTACAGGTGAAGACCTCCTTCTACCATTTGTGGATGTTCCAGAACCTAATTGAATTGTTTGAGCTTCCCCAAGCAATACACACATCAGCAATACCAATACTCCTATAACTTTCATCTACTTTATTTTAAGTTAAACTTACTTTAAAGCGGGGTAGAAAATTAAATAAGGGAAGCCTATAATGATTTAGGCAAAACTAATATACAAAATATAGGTATTTATACCTAGTAGAATAGCTTAAACACCTAGTATAGGTGATGTATCATTAATATAAATGGATAAAAGGTTAATTTGAAGGACGAATATCCTTAATCATCATTTGAAGTTCTGGCGTACCAAAGAAGTTATTTTCATCAATTTGAAATACTACATCGACTTGTTGCTTGTCATCTAACAAAGTAAGTTTCTCAGCAAGTCCAAACCCAATCCCATTAAAAATCCTTCCTGTATCAGTTTGTTTTAATGCTGTTTTAAGGTGTTCTCCTCCTACAACCTTAGAATACCCTGTATTTATCAAATTTTTCATTACAAATACTGGCTTCATATTTTGGGGTCCAAAAGGAGCCATCTGTTTCATCAAACGATAAAACTTAGGGAACTTTCCTCCATCTAAATTAAAATCATGCGGGAACAACTCTCCATCTATACTAATTACTGGTTGTAATTGTTCAGGAGTGATGGTATTGGCTACTACTTCTTCAAATTGTTTTTTAAATGCTTCTAAATTATCTATACTTAATGTTAATCCAGCAGCATATTTATGTCCTCCAAATCGTTCTAATAATGGAGTACATGCACTGATGGCTTCATAAACATTAAACCCTTTAACAGATCTGGCTGAACCTGTCGCTAAACCATCTGATTCTACCAATACAATTGTTGGTTTATAATGTTTTTCAATAAGACGTGATGCCACTATTCCCACTACTCCTTTGTGCCAGTTGGGGCTACTTATGACTATTGATTTCTTTGTTTGAAATGTATCATTTTCAAGAATTTTGAGTGCTTCAGCTGTAATTGTTTGATCAATCTCCTTTCGTTCATCGTTATATTGATTAATCAGTGTACTCCACTCCTCTGCATCTTCTTTATTTTTTGAGAGTAATAATTCTACTGCATTTCTTGCTGTATCTATTCTCCCTGCAGCATTAATTCTAGGCGCAATTGTAAACACCAAATCAGAGATTGTAAGTGGACTCTTTTTCTTAGCCAACTCTAAAATTGTTTGAATACCTACTCTTGGATTTTTTTCAATTTCTTTTAAGCCATAATAAGCCAAAACTCTATTCTCTCCTGTTATTGGGACGATATCAGCTCCTATTGCTATAGCAACAAAATCGAGTAAGCTATATACTTCATCTTGATCATACTGATTCGCTTCAACAAAAGCCTGTATTAACTTAAAGCCAATCCCACAGCCACACAATTCTTTATAAGGATACTTACATGTTTCTTTTTTAGGGTTTAAAATAGCCTTTGCCTGAGGAAGTTCATCACCAGGAGTATGGTGATCTGCGATAATAAAATCTATTCCATATTCATTGGCTTTTGCTATCTTTTCTACTGCTTTCGTACCACAGTCCAATGCTATAATTAAGCTGTAATCGTGTTCTTTTGCATATTCTATCCCTTGGAAAGAGATCCCATATCCTTCAGTATAACGATCAGGTTGGTAATGACCTATTCGCTGAGTATATTGTTTGAGGTAAGAATAGACCAATGCTACTGAAGTTGTCCCGTCAACATCATAATCACCATAGATTAATACTTTTTCTTGTTGCCTGATAGCTAGATTAATCCTTTCCACGGCTACCTCCATATCCTCCATTAGAAAAGGATTATGCAGTTCTTCCAATTCTGGTCTAAAAAAAGTTTTGGATTTATCAAAGGTATCTATCCCTCTATTGACCAATAGCTTGGCTATAATTTCAGGAACCTTCAATGCTTCTTTTAATTTTTGGACTTTCGATGAATCTGTAATTGGAGTTATTTCCCACCGTGGGTTTAACATATTTGTTGAACTTTTTTCAGTTTAAAGTTAATTAACTAAAAGGGAACTTCATTGATCTTCCCCATAATTTTTAATAATTTTTAGTTTATCTTTATCTTTCAAACTATGAAAATACTTACAACTTTATTTCTACTATTGGTTTGTTACATTGTACACGCACAGGAACCAACTTCTTTTTATTTTAGCGAGGCACAACCTTCACAATTAGAAACTACCTCAACATTTTCCCCTTCAATTTGCGGTAAATATGTTTTAGAAGACGATAGCTTAACACAGCTTTATATTACGCCTGATAGTATTTACATGCAGCAAAATGTACTATTTATACTTTCCAAAAAAGACTTTAGAAAATCAAAAAAGAAGTACTATACAAAAGATGGGCTATTATATGGTATTGTTCAAGATAAAGGTCTTCCTTATGTTGTTCAAAATGATACAACTTTTGCTATTTATAAACAAATCAATAATTATTTTACTCCCTCTATAACCACACCTCTTAAGCAACAAAACAAGACCTATTATTTAAATGAACAAACTGAACACGGTCACTTTTCAACTTCCATGCTTTACCATTTTGGAAAAGGGATAGCCATTTATTCTATAGATCATGAGCTTGTTCTACCACAAATACAAAAGTTTGAACAATTAGACAGCTTACAATTAGATGGATTTAAAACCTATATTGCGACCCCTAGTTTGAAAGATATGAATACATTTGTACAACAGAAAGGTTTTAAAGATGTGGTCATCTTTTTTGAGCCTAAATATTATATCCAACAAGATTAATGGAAGACAAGTCTGAAGAAATAGCAGCGTTAAAAGAAGCAATTGAATTAAATAGAGAGAATCTTCTAAATGATTTATTGGCAGCGCTAAACTTTGACGAAATTAACGAAGGTGTTTTCCAAGAGTTACTCAAAATTATCGAGCAAGCAGATCTGAAAACAATAAAATTAACTAAAGCTCTTGAAGCTCAAGAAGTGATTGATAAAGTTTTAAAAGATCGGTTAACCTAATTTCTACTTTTATTAAATTGTTTTAAAAGAATTGAATGGAAACAAAATATAGACTATTAAGTAAAGAGGAGCTAGAAACCCTACAACCTGAGTTTATTCAGTATTTAGCCTCTAATGGTATTGATGCCGATAAATGGCAACAAATTCTGGAACAAGATACTAAAGAGATGATGGACTTACATATAGCAACTTTTAGTGATATTGTTATGCAAAAATCTTTAGAAAAGGTTAAGTATATTGAACACAGAACAGCTACCGACTTAAAACTATTCTACTTTGATCAAGAAGAGGCTTTTTTAATTGCTTTGAAATCTAAAACAATTGACCTTGAACATCTTGAAAGATTATCCCCTGAGCAGTTAGACCAAATTGATTTATTCAAGGCCAATAAAAAATATACTTCTACTCGAGAAACCGAAATTTTTGATTTATTGAATAAAGGCTGTGTGATTAGTGAAGGAGCACTTTATTATCAACTCAAAAAATTAGTAGGTTAAGGTACTCCATAGCTGAATAACTAAAAGACATATACACCTTGAGCTATTAGCTTATTTAGACTTGTTCGTTCTCCCTTGTAGTACACCAATATAAAAGCATCTTTGTCGCCAATTTTTCTAGCTCTCTTAGTCACCTTATCTGCTTTATTGAAGGTTTCATAGTCACCAATAGTGAATCTGGTGATCCCGTCTTTTCCTTTAGACCTTGACAATTCTCCAAAATTTCTCCATTTCCTTGTATTAAAATTTTCTGGAGCTAGATATGCTCCTATCTGTACTTTAAAGACCACCCCTTCTATTTGCTTATTTCCAAACTTCTTGATAAACTTTGCAAAATTATTAGGATTAGACAGGTCAAAATCAGGTTTAGATACTGTTTCTACGACTTGATCTTTTTCTTCAAAATCAATATTTTCTATTCTTTCTGTATAAGAGGATAAATCTTTTGTATTGATGCGAATTGTTTTTGTTTTCTCTTCACTTACTTTGAATGTTATTTCGTATTCCTCTCCCAAATTCAGGTATAATTGATAATCTCCATTTTTTGCATCTGAATTATATGTTCCTCTATCTTCTCCTGCCATATTTTTCACGATTATTTTACAGTTTGGAGGTTTGATATTACCTTTTAGTAATAGAACAGGTGAATTGGTCATTATATCTGTTACATCAATTGTATAAATATCATGCAACCCTTTTCCTCCTTCTTGATTAGACGAATAATAAGCTGTGCCTCTACCTGACACAAAGAAAAACTGATCATTAGCAGTTGTATTAATTGGAAAGCCAATATTTCGAGGTTCTAAAAATGCTGTATCATTGATCATTTTTGATTCAAAAATATCAAACCCACCCATCGAATTATGTCCTTTTGAAGAAAATGTAAAAGTTATTCCATCTGCATAGATAAATGGAGCATCATCATCATAACTTGTATTAATAGTATGTCCTAAGTTCTTTGGGGCGCTCCACATTCCATTTGATTTCTTTTTAGTAATGTACAAATCCCTACCTCCATATCCTCCAGGTCTATCACTAGAGAAAATTGCAGTTAATCCATTGGGTGAAACTGCTATACTTCCTTCCCAACTTGGAGAATTTATAGGTAATTCTTTCATTTCTCCCCAACCATCTTTCGTCTTATTCACATAAAATAGGTCCCCCAAATTAAACTCTGTATCTCTGTATATATAAAGCACTTGTCCATCTGGAGATATTGAAACTGCAGCTTCATGTCTATTGGTATTAATTTCTCCTTTTATCAACTTAGGAGCTCCCCATTTGCCATCTTTTTTATAAGATACATATACATCCTCATAATAGTTTCCGTTACCTTCTGGTTTAACATACATACTTTGTCTTCCTCCAGTACTTTGTTCTCCTCTATAGGTAAATGCCATTACAGTTTCATCTGCATTTACAACAGGGCTATATTCATTGTTTTTAGAGTTAATCGGTAACCCAATGTTTTCAATGGTTACATTCAATCTTTTCTTGACAATCTCTTTCCCATTTCTACATTGTTGAATTAAATGTGGAATATCTTTCTTTAATTTGTCTTCAACATTAGAAGCTTCAAGTGCTTCATTAAATACTATAATGGCCGAGTCAAACTGGTAATTTAAGGCATAAGCCCTTGCTAAATAATAGGAATAATTTTCTGGAGTCTTGTTTTTCTTTTTTGAACCTAAAATATCTAGAATAGCTTGCTCAGCATTGTTCAATTCTAAGTGACAAATGCCTTTTTTAAATTTATAATCCTTTATTTTAGGATACTCTTTACTCAGCGTAGTATACAACCCTAGCGCATCGAAATAATTACGATTAAAGAAAAAATATTCTGCATCAGTATAGTTAAACTCCTTACCTCTTGATTGATATTGGGACAATGCACTACTTACAGTCACTATAGTTACTACAACTGAAAAAAGTGTTCTTAAAATCCATTTTCTTACCATAATATAACTCATCTAGTAAAGCAAAAATATAAAATTACAAATGCCTAACTTCAATTTATTAAAAAATTAACCCTTAATCTTTTAGCTATTCTTGTGATGTCCATGTTTTACTCCTTCAGCATGTGCTTTTTCGTGCAAGTAATCTGTGTATAGAATGCCTTTTAGATGGTCTATCTCATGTTGAAAAATAACTGCAGTAAAATCTTCTACCATTTCATATTGGTGCTTCCCTAAAACATCATCATATTCCAACAAAATAGCATACGAACGAACAGTTAAGGTATCCATTCTTCCAGGAATAGATAAGCAACCTTCTCTACAAGGTTGTGTCTTCTTGGAATATTGTTTAATAATCGGATTATAATAGACTTCGAAAGGTTCTTCTTCTTTATCAAAACGTTGAACGCAGATAATATTTTTTAAGATTCCGACTTGAGGAGCCGCTATTCCAACTCCTAATGAACTCGAATCTTTTAAAGTTGCTATCAAACGTTTTTCGAAAACTTGCAGTATACTATCTCCACTTGCAAAACTTACCCTTTGACTTTCTTCTCTTAATAAAAGAGAATCTTCTCTATTTGTAATTTTCAAAACTCTAAAAGGTAGTGCGGTATCTCCTTCAATAATTTCGAGTTGGTTCGCAGTAAACTCTGGAACAACTTTTACGGAGATTTTTTCTTTATTAACCGTTTCTTTACAACTCCATAAAGCGCTAAAAAATATACTATAAATTATCAGTCGATACATTATACTATTCCTATTTGTGATAAAAAACGAGATAGATTATCAAAATCTAATGCAATAACATATAATATTCCGAAAATAGCTCCAGCAATGTGAGCATCGTGTGCGATATTTGTTCTACCATTTTTATTAGAATAGGTCTCGAATGCTAAATACAAGGCTCCAAAAATATAAGCAGGAATACCTATTGGAATCAACAACAATGATAATTTCTCAGATGGATAAAAAATAATAAAAGCGAATAGCACAGTCGATACTGCTCCTGAAGCTCCTAATGAACGGTACATTGGATTATCAGAATGTTTTCGCATAGACGGAATTGTTGCAAATAGCAAACCTCCAACATACATTCCTATGAAGTATAGCATTCCTGTAGTTGGTCCATATATATAAATAAGTGTTTGCTCTATTAAATCTCCAAAATTATATAGTACATACATATTGAAGAACAAATGCATATGATCTGCATGAATAAAGCCATGAGTAATTGCTCTCCACCATTGATTTTGGTGCTTTGCTTGATAAGGAGAAAAAATCAATTGATTGGTTAAATCATGATTATTAAATGCTGCTAAAGAAACTAATACTGTGATTGCAACGATAATAAGGGTAACGGATAACTCCATTATTTGGCTGGTATTAATTCGATATCATTGCTTAGGTAATTCTTAAACGATACTTTATCTAAAATTTTAATATCTTCTTCCATCATTTCATAACCTTCTGCTTCAACATACATGATATAATCACCAGGAGGCAATATCATAACATAACGTTGAGTTCTTTCGTCAGGTACATAATCACCATAAACATCACCTGTTTCAGCATCAGCAATTTGAATAAACAAATCGTTGAACTTTGTTTTTCCATCTTTAGCTACGACTTTACCTGAAAGGGCTGTATAATTAGGTTCAACATCATTAAAAGTTACTCTATAGATGTCTAATCCTCCTTGTCCTCCTTTACGAAGAGCAGAAACATAACCATATTTACCATTTTCAGATACTCTGAAATTCATATCATCGCCTGGTGTATTAATTGGATACCCTAAATTCTTTGCTCCAATAAACTTCTTTTTAAAAGCATCCCACTCTGACTTATAAATATCATATCCCCCCATACTTGTGTGTCCTTTTGAAGAAAAGTACAATACTTTACCATCAGGAGAAATATTAGGGAAGTCTTCATCGTACTCAGTATTCACTGAAGGTCCTAAATTTTGAGCTTCACTCCATTTACCATTGGGTAACCTTTGGCACAAGTATAAATCAACTCCACCATATCCACCTGGTCGATCACTTGCAAAATATAAGCGACTATTATCACTAGAGATACAAGCTGCAATCTCTACTGATTTTGAATTAACATTTCGATCCAATTTTACAGGCTCACCAAACTTCTTCCCATCAATTTTGCATTCATACAAATCTCCTTCTCCATTTAATGATTCAAAAAACAAAATTGCTTCAGTTCCATCAGCATTTAGTCCTACTATTTCTTCTCTTCCTGTCTTAGTATTGATACTTTCTGGTAATTGCTTTGCTTCTGTAAACTCACCATCTTTAACATAAGAGATTAAAATATCTGGTTGTGGCAATTCTATTTTTTCTCCTACAATACTTCTATTGGAATTAAACACAATAAACGACTCATTGGTTGGGATAAATGGAAAATAATCATCATCAGGTGAATTCACCTTGTCGCCTAAGTTTTCAAATTTAACATTTAAAGGAAACTTCATTAGCTCTTTTGCGTTCTGACAATACTCAATTTGTCTTTCTGCATTTATTTTTAATCTGCTGTTTTCTTTTGCTATTTCAATAAAAGCTTTGTAGGCATCAATTGCCTTATCAAATTGGTAACCTAAAGCATAAGCTCTTCCTAAATAATAAGGTACATTCATTTCCAAATCATCTATCTTATTCAGTTTTTCTAAATATGGAATAGCTAATGATTTATCGATATTTGAATTTAAATAACTTATTGCAATATTGTAATTATATTCAGTATTATGTGGATCTTCTTCTAATAAATCTAAATATGCGTCTACTGCTGATTCAAAATCTTGAATCTCATAGAAATAATACCTTGCAGCCTTTTTGTTTTGAGCAAAAAAAGCTTGAGTTAATATTGCAAAAAATAGTATAAGTATTGTTTTCATCTTATCTTTTTTAAATTTGGTAATTGAATGTTAGGGTCATCTACCATGAATCTAAACAAATATAGTGCTAAAAAATAAAAAAGTTTAAAATTCAGTAATATTTAGTCACTTACAACCTACTAAAACTATCACTTTCTCTTTTAGCTAGAAAATTTTCTACATAAAAAAAAGCTCAACAATTCAGTTGAGCTTTTTTATCTTGAATTTTAAACGATTGTCTATCCTAAGTTGTCAAAGTCTACATCAGAAGAATAACCATTCTCATTGTTATAGTTTCTTCTTTCATACCCTTCTCCTTCTTTTACTTCATACTCTCCACTCTCCTTTAACTCATTAATTTTAGCTACTGCTATATTTAATCCCTCAGCAAACTTTTCAAAATCTTCTTTGTATAAGAATACTTTATGTTTTTCAAAGTAAAATCCGCCATCAGCATTAAACTTCTTTTTACTTTCTGTTACTGTTAGATATAAATCATTTGCTCTGGTAGCCTTAACATCAAAAAAGTAGGTTCTTTTTCCAGCTCTTACAGGTAGAGAAAATATCTCGTCTCTATAGTTGTCTTTTCCGTCTCCCATTCTAATTGTTATTTTGGTAGTTTTCGTGTGTTAGTAGATTAACAAATCTATAACATTTTTTTTTTAATTGGTTAATAACGATTGATTTAACAAAAATATAACTATTTATTAGAATGCAAAAATTATGTCTAATTTTTTGTTTAATTCATCCTAACTATTCCTAGACAATTTGATGATAAAGTAATTTCTTTTTCCTCTTTGCAATAAAATATAATTTTGATTTAACACGTCATTTTGTGTTAAAATTTTAGAATCATCAACTTTAACCTTGTTTATAGAAATAGAATTTTCTTTTAATGCTCTTCTAGCCTCTCCATTTGACTTTAAAAAACTTGTTTCCGCCACTAGTGCATCAATAATTGAAACTCCATCATCCAGTTTTTCTACCGCTAATTCGGCTTGAGGAACGCCTTCAAACAAGTCAATAAATGTTTCTTGGTCTATTTTTTTCAAGCTTTCTAAGGCTGCTTCTCCTTTATTAAATAAGATTTGAGAAGCCTCTACTGCTGCATTAAAATCTTTTTCTGAGTGCACTCTTATCGTTACTTCCTTGGCTAATTCCTTTTGAAGTAATCTTGCTCCTGGGTTTTCTGCATGAGCAGCTTCAATAGCTTCTATTTCTTCTTTTGTTTTTAATGTAAAGATTCTGATATATTTTGCAGCATCAACATCAGTTGCATTAATCCAGTATTGGTAAAATTTGTAAGGTGAAGTTTTTGTTTTGTCTAACCACACATTACCACCTGCTGTTTTTCCAAACTTTGTCCCATCTGCTTTTTTTATCAATGGTGTTGTTACTGCAAATGCTTCTCCTTGGGCTTTTCTTCTTATTAACTCTGTTCCTGTAACAATATTTCCCCATTGGTCAGAACCTCCTAATTGAACTTTACAATTTTTATTTTGATATAACCACAAGAAATCATATCCTTGAATCAATTGGTATGAAAACTCTGTGAATGATAACCCTGTTTCCAAACGCGTTTTTACAGAATCTTTGGCCATCATATAATTTACAGTAATATGTTTCCCAACATCTCTAATGAATGATAAGAAATCAAATTCTTTAAACCAGTCGTAGTTATTGACTAATTCTGCTGCGTTTTCACCACAATCAAAATCTAAAAACTTAGATAATTGTTTCTTGATTCCTTCTACATTTTTTGTTAATGTTTCTTCATCTAACAAATTACGTTCGGCTGACTTCCCAGAGGGATCTCCTACCATACCTGTTGCACCTCCAATCAATGCTATTGGCTTGTTTCCTGACTTTTGCAGGTGAACTAAAATCATAATTTGAACCAAGCTTCCAATATGTAATGAATCACTTGTTGGGTCAAAACCTATATATGCAGGAGTTACTCCTTTCTTAAATACTTCTTCTGTTCCTGGCATCATATCGTGAATCATGCCCCTCCATTGTAACTCTTCAATAAAATTCATAACTAATATTCAATAATTTGCATGCAAAAGTGCAAAATATTGTTGAATTGGTCACTTTTAATACTATTAAAATGTAGTTTGAGCTTGAAGATAATAAGGTTCTCTTTGTGTCAATAGACGTTGGATTGTTTCCAATAACTCAACATCTGTCTTATTTTGCAATAAAGGTCTTCCTGTTTTATCCTGTTTCAAACGTTCAAAAAGTTCTTCAGCTGTATATTCTAAATAAACGGTGACTCCAATCTTATTCAAGTAGTCCATATTATCATAATAACATGGCATTCCTCCACCTGTAGACAATACGGTGTTATTGACTTTAATTTCTCTTAAAAATTGTTTTTCTAACTGTCTAAAATACGCTTCTCCTTTTGTCTTAAAAATGGTATCGATAGACATTCCTAGCAATTGCTCTATTTCTTGATCAGTATCGATAAATTGATAATTTAGTTTTTGAGCCAGCCGCTCTCCAAAGGTTGTTTTTCCACTCCCCATAAAGCCAACTAAAATAATAGTTGAGGATTTATGAATTGACTGAAACAATTGTTCAAAGTGAAAATTACTTTTCATGAATCATCGTTAAATATCGTAAAGATTCTTGAGTAAACTCACTAAAATTTGCACCTTCAGCATTAATCATTAAATCGTAAAAGGTTTGATTTTCTTCGCTATACCTTCCCACTTTAAATTTAGCTTTTGACTTTAATAATAAATTTCTCAATGGGATATTAAAGTCTTCTGTTAAATCTATTAACAAATCGAATTCTTCTTGCACAAAAGTTGAACATACTGGTTTGAGCGGTTCTCTCTTCCAATTTAAATCTGAAGGTAAGAAAAAATCAAATGATAACTTTGATTGTAGAAAAAATGGTTCTTCGTTTTCGCTGTAAAGTGCTAATGAACTAACATTTCTTACTCCATAATCACCTTTTAAAACTTTGACAAAGCTCAACAGTCTTTTAAAGTCAGACTCATTTTCTATATAGAATAATATCCCAACACTTTTGGCATTATTAAGGTTACAAAAAGAAACTTTTCGCTTTGTTTGTTGATTGATAAGCGTATTTAATTTAGCTCTACCAAAGTAATCCTTTATGTTTTCGACCAGTTGCATTTTGCTATAAAAGTACTTAAAAAACTTTGTTAATACTTCTGATTTATAACAAAAAACTCCCATTATCAATGATAATGGGAGTTTTAGATTATATTGTTATCTTAATTACTTATTCTCCAGCTGTCTCTACGATTCCTAATTCTTTTTTCACTTTTGCATCTAAAGATTCTGATTCTGCATAATACATTAGTGTAGACTCATCAAAAACGTAAGAATAACCACCTTCTTTAGCTACTTTAGCCACAGCTTCTCTTACTTTCTTCATAATTGGCTCAACAAGCTTTTGTTCTTTTAAAGCTATTTCTTGTTGAAACTCACCTTCTTTAGCTTGAATATTTTGTTGTTTCACCATTAACTCTTCGTAACGTTGTTGCTTAATCTCCTCAGTTAAGGTTGGCAAAGCCTCTTCAAACTCTTTTTGTGCTGTTTGAAATGCTGTAAACCACATTTCTAATTCTTTCTTTTTATCTCCGGCAAAGCGTTCTAATTCATCAGATGCAGCTTTATAATCTGGTAATGCCAACATTAAAGCTTGTGCATTAACATGTCCTACTTTTTGAGCTGTCGCTGCAAATGCTACGAAAGCTAGTGCTATTATTGTAATTAATTTTTTCATTCTTATTTGTTTTTATTGTTTAATTTTCCTTAATACCTGTTCGCTCTTATCATACTTAGGATTCGTAAACAAAATATTAGAGTTTGTTCCTTTATCCATTATAAAATCATAGCCTTTTTCTTTAGCTAAAGCTTTTATTGCTTTGTATATTTCATCTTGGATAGGTTCTATTAATTCTTTACGTTTTTTAAACAAGTCACCATTTACACCAAAACGCTTTTTTTGCAATTCTTTAACTGCTTCTTCTAACTCTTTTATCTCTGCTATTTTTTTATTTTTTTCATCAGCAGGCAATAATATTAATTCTTGCTGTAATTTTTTATTTTTTTCTTCAATTTCTTTTAACTTTTGCTCTATTTCTTTTTGCCACTTTTCAGCTACATCGTCTAATTTCTTTTGAGCTTCCGTATAAGAAGGCATATTATCTAATATATACTTTGTATCTACAAATGCATACTTCTGCGCAACTGAATTTCCTATTATACCTAATAGAAAAAATGATGCCAAAATTATTTTCTTTAAATTATTCATTTGAAATTCGTTTAAAATTTACTGCTTACAATTCTCCAAGATTTGCTCCAATTGTAAAGTGGAATTGACCTCTGTATCCTTTTGCTTGAAGTTCTGCATTGTGAACAGCTTCTCCACTTGCGCCTGAGTCTAACTGATCAAATCCCCAACCGTAATCTAATCCCATTAAGCCAAACATTGGTAAGAAAATCCTTACTCCTAAACCTGCTGAACGTTTAACTGTAAAAGGATTATATTTTTTATAATCATTCCATGTATTTCCTGCTTCTGTGAACCCTAATACGTAGATAGTTGCTTGTGGATTTAAAGATACTGGATAACGTAACTCAAGTGTATATTTGCTAATGATACTTCCTCCAAAAGTTGGTGAAATTGTTTTATCGTCATACCCTCTTAATGCAATAATTTCTTGTGCAGCTAGAGTAAACCCAGTCAATCCACTTCCTCCTAAATAAAAACGTTCGAATGGAGGCGCTCCTATTTCTTTGTTCCATCCATTTAAGAACCCGAATCCCATTCTAGCATTTAAGACTAACTTTTTGTCTTTTGATAATGGAGTAAACCAAGATGATGTAAATTTGAATTTATTGTATTCGATCCATCTAAACTTATCTTGATCTCCTAAAACTGCGTAATCTTTTTCTTCTGTTAATAGTGAATATGGTGGTGTAATCTTAGCGCTAAACTTAAACGAAGCTCCTGTTCTAGGATATAAAGGTTGATCAATAGAACTTCTTGTTAAAGAGAATTGATAGAAGAAGTTGTTGACATACCCATCACTAAATGAAAACACATTACTGAAGTTATTTAAATCAAAATATTGGTATCCTAATTCGTGGTATACAGAGAAATAATCATCTGGCCATGTTAACCTTCTTCCTAAACCAACTGAGACACCTGTCATTTTCAAAATTCTTCTATTCGCAGTTAAGACTTTATTCCCATCAGCATCTCTTAATGCTCTTCCATCTGAACCTTGAACATATTTTCTATCATAAGCTTGAACAGAATGATATGCTGAAACACTAAATGCATTAGGCTTTTTACCTCCTAACCAAGGCTCTGTAAATGATATATTATACGACTGGAATTGAAACCCATTTGATTGCGCACGGATACTTAAACGCTGTCCATCTCCAGCAGGAAGTGGGTTCCAAGCACCTTTCTTAAATGTATTTCTTAAAGCGAAGTTATTGAACGAAACACCTAAAGTTCCAACCAGCTGACCAGCTCCCCAACCTCCTGACAGTTCGATTTGATCACTTGGTTTTTCTGCCACGACATATTCAATATCAACAGTTCCATCTGCTGGATTAGGTTTAGGGTTAACATTTAATTGTTCTGGATCAAAGTATCCTTTTTGTGATAACTCTCTCTGGGAACGGATAACAGCATCCCTACTGAAAAGGTCTCCTGGTTTAGTATATAAATCTCGAATAATTACGTGATCACTTGTTTTAGTATTCCCTGTAACCGTTATATTTTTTATTCTAGCTTGCTTTCCTTCATATATTCTAAACTCTAAATCAACGGAATCGTTTTCAACATTCTTTTCTACTGGAGTGATTTGAAAAAACAAATATCCATCATCCATATATAGCGAACTAACATCTGTTCCTCCTGGGTTCATATATAAACGAGCATCTAAAACCGATTGATTGTATTCATCCCCTGGTTTGATTCCTAAAATTGTATCTAAAAACCCTGAACGATACTTAAGGTTTCCTGTCCAATTTATAGAACGGATATAATACTTACTTCCTTCATTAATTTTGATGTCAATATTGATATTCTTCTCATCATAATCATAGATGGTATCGAAAGTAATTTCTGCATCTCTAAATGCATTATCTCGATACTTTGCTAAAATATTCTTTTTGTCTTCTTTGTATAATGATGAAATGTATTTAGAACGCCAAAAAATCTTCCACCATTTTTTCTCTTTGGTTTTCTTCATTTGACGTTTCAATTTTGAAGACTTAAGGTTATCGTTTCCTTCAAAAGTTATTTTATTAATTCTGAAACGCTCACCTTTATCAATCATAATTTTCATCATGACACTATTATTCACTAAAGTATCTGGCTTAGTAACTACTTTTACTTCTGGTCTTAGGAATCCTTTTTCGATATAGAAACCTCTACTAATTTGTTTGATTCGATAGATTTCATCTTCTGTCACCAATTTTCCAGCGTATAGATCTATACTTTCCCTTAAATCATCAGCATGTGATTTAGAAATTCCTTTAAAGCTATATCGAGATAACCTTGAACGTTCTTCTAACTTTATAACTAAGAATGCATTCTCACCTTGGGTTTTCTCTACAAAAATCTGGATATCAGAAAAGAGTTTTTCTTTCCAAAGCTTTTGAATTGCTTGTGAGATATCATCTCCTGGAATTTGAATTTTATTCCCACGAATCAACCCTGATTTTGAAATAATTTGGTTGTGGTCCAAATTCCGAATACCATCAACAACAATACCTGCTATGATATATTCTTTTGGCGATAAGTAGTCTACCGTTTTCACCTGCCCAATTGCAGAAACAAAAACACTAAATAAAATAATTACAGTACTGTATATTTGAATTAATTTACTATTCATTCTCTATGATTTGAGCACTTGTTTTACCAAACCTTCTTTCTCTTTGTTGATAATCTAATATTGCTTTAAAAAAATCTTCTTCCTTAAAATCAGGCCAAAGTGTATTGGTAAAATACAATTCACTATAAGCTATTTGCCACAACAAGAAATTACTTATTCTTTCTTCGCCACTTGTTCTAATTAACAAATCTGGATCAGGATATCTTGCTGTGTTGAGATAAGAACTAATTAATTCTTCATTTATTTCGTTTAGCTTAATCTTTTTTTCTACTGCATCAGTTGCAATTCTTTGAACTGCTTTTTCAATTTCTACCCTTGAACTGTAGCTTAATGCTAATATTAAGGTGACTTTCTTGTTGTTTTTAGTCTTTTCTTTGGCAGCATCCAATGCTTCTAAACAACCTTCAGGAAGTGAGCTTATATCTCCAATGGTTTCAAGTTTTACTCCATTTTCATTTAGAGACTCTACTTCTCCAGCTATTGTTCTGACTAACAAATCCATTAATGCATTTACCTCTTCTTGAGGTCTATTCCAGTTCTCCGTACTGAATGTATAAAGTGTGAGGTACTTCACTCCTATTTCAGCAGCGGCTCTTAATGATTCTCGTACTGAGTGCACACCGCTAATGTGACCAAAAACTCTTTCTTCACCTTGTTCTTTGGCCCACCTTCCATTACCATCCATTATGATCGCAACATGCTCGGGTATATTACCTTCAATTATTTGGTCTTTTACACTCATAAATCTTCTAGTTTGCATTGGAATTCAAGCAATTCTGATACAAGCATGCGAATGTCTTAAATTTAATGGAGAAATTAAAGATTTTAACCTTTTTTTTATATTTCTCATAAAACTACAATTTAAAGAATCGAATTAACAACACTTCAACTAACAATAAAAACAGAGTACCTAAAACAAAGTATTTCCAATATTTTACTTTTTTAATCATTGTTTGTATTGACTGCTCTTCTCCATTTTTAGTTGTCGTAAAAACCTTAAACCATTGTGCTCCTCCGCCTTTTTCTATTTTACTGACAATTTCTTCTGAACTATAAAAACGTATTTCTGATTCTGAACGGTTATAGTTATACGCTAACGGCATCAATAATTTTTCTTGACTCACGACATTATAATGTCCAGCATTCAATATTTTATCATGGACATCCAAAGCTGTATTATTATTTAACTGAATATATTCTGGAATAAATTCGTAATCACTTCCTTCCTCTCTTATATACAACTCCCTTTCTTGAACTGTACTCACCACATCCAACAGTCCTTTTTCTCCCAGAATATGATATAGTACATAATTTGGCTGACTATTCTCTGCTACTTTAAGCATAGTAGGGACAAAAAGAGCATGTTCTACAAAAGAACTATTTTCAAGTGGACTAGCCAGGAAATAACACTTACCCTTTCCTACTTCTGCATATGAGAAATAAGGGATATCATTTGTCAATTTCAACAATACTTTTGACACCACTCTTGTCCTGTAATTGAGCGGGTAATAATTATTAATAACTGGCAAATCTATTTTACCATGAACAACTTCAAATACATTATCATAAAATCTATCTGTCCGATTGATTGAATTTATTTTAACAGAAAATTGGTCTTTTCGAGACAAGCTTCCAACATTTATCGTACTAAAAAACTCATTATAACTTATTCTATCAATGTTAGTACTCGGTATCAATAATAAACTCCCTCCTTTTTCTACAAACTTCTTAAGCTCGATTTGCAAACCTTTAGAAAATGTTACCAAATTTTCGATAATTACCAAATCGAAAGTATTTAGTGAGGCATAATCTACTTCTGAGATAGTATTCGTTTTAATTTCAAAATTCTTATCTTCTAAAAAAACTGTTTTAATAGGGTTAAATTGCCCCTGTTGATTTTCTTTTACATGCAACACTTTAGATTTATCTTTGATATTGTATGCAAAGAAAAAACGATCATCAAATATCTGGTTAGGATTAGGGTAATCTGACAAATAAACTTCACCTAACTGTTTTCCTTTATTTTGAATGGAAAAATTAAGTTGCGTTATTTTTGATGATTGCGGTGAAATAGTCTCATTAACAATACTTTTAACTTCATTATTTATTTTTAAATTTAGTTTTACTCCAATTTCATTTTCTGAACTATTGATAACTCTAACCATTAATTCATCTTCTTGGTTAGCTTGCCTTAAAGGAGTTTTAAACCAAACACTATCGATATATACATTTTCTTTCAACTCTTGTTGAAATGGGACTATATTAACTTTTAATGTTGAATCAAACTCAACGGTATTTATATCAAAATTATTTTGAGAGAAGTCTGACAACCAAAAAACAGTTTTATGATTCTTTTGCTTTTTCAACAGGTCACTCTGTCGGATGTAGATTTCTTTTAATGATTTATTCTGAGGTGAAATTGTAGTATTCTCTATCAGCTCAATAATTTCTTCTTGATTTACAATGCGTTGATGTTTTCCTTCAAAATCATTGGTCAGCAATTGAAACTGATCTGTTGGAGCATATGTTTTTACAATATCAATTGCCGTTTCTTTTGCTTCAGACAATAGATAAGTTTCTCCAATTTTTGCATCCATACTTAGAGAGTTATCAATATAGATTGCTATTGTATTATCGACACTTGCTTTTTCTCCGCCCCCTTCAAAGTAAGGTTGACAAAAAGCTAAAACCAACAATATTATCGCCAATATACGTGTCAATAATATAAGGTAATGTTTTAATTGGGATTTATTTTGTGTCTCAAGCTTAACCTCTTTCAACAAGTTAACATTTGAGAAATATTCTCTTTTAAATTTCTTAAAGTTAAACAGGTGAATGATTATTGGGATTAAGACTGCTAACACCCCCCATAAAAACTCTGGATACAACAATTTCATAGCTGAACAAAATTACTTAAATCCCAAGGATTTACAAATAATAAATAACAAGGTTTTAACAAAGTTATGTTTACAATATGACAAAATTTAGTTTTTAATTACAAAATCTATACTACATTTGTATCGTAATTAATAAACAATATTAAACAATTATGAAAAAGAATTTATTTTTTGTAGCAGCACTTTTTGCAGGTTCTGTTGCATTTGCACAAACAACAGAGATCAAAGATGCTAACGATTTAGTTGTTACTCCTCAAGCAGGAGATTGGGGACTTGGATTTAACGCCAACCCATTATTCAACTATGTTGGGAACATGTTCAATGGTTCTACAGCAAACTCTTTTAACTCTGCGTTTGTTAACCAAACTCCTAACTCGTCTAATGCTATCTACGGAAAGTACTTTAAAGATGAGAACACTGCTTACAGAGGGTCTATCAGATTAATGACTATGTCTGGAACTAGCAATGTACAAATTGATACTAACACAGCTGTTGGATCATCTCCTGAGTACATCACTGATTCTTACAAGCAATCAGGAAGTAACATTGTAATTGGAGCTGGAATCGAAAAAAGAAGAGGACACAATAGATTACAAGGATACTATGGTGGAGAAGTTTTAATTACATTAGGAGGAACTCAACCTAAGTCTACTAACACTTATGAATTAGCTTTAGATTCAGCTAACTTAGCTAACGGATATGTAACTAACAACCGTGTTTTATCTTCTAAAGGTAACACAACAACTGGTTTAGGTACTTCTTTCGGATTTGGATTAAGAGGATTTATTGGTGCTGAGTATTTCTTTGCTCCAAAAATTTCTGTTGCTGCTGAGTACGGTTGGGGATTAAGCTTAACTAGAACTGGTGGTAATGAAGTTATTACTGAAACATACGGAGTAAAAGACGGAGCTACATCTCCTTCTGTATATGAAACAACTACTACAACAGGAAAAAGTTCTTCTTTTGGAATCGACACTGATAACTTAGGTGGAGCTATTCGTTTAATGTTCCACTTCTAATTAGAAGTTAAAGAATATAAAAAAGCCAACTCATTGAGTTGGCTTTTTTTTTGCTTGTAACCTTTCTTTAATTAAAACATCAGCCAGATTACCTCTGACTACTTTAAAGCCTCTCTGCCCCTATTCAATTAGTAACATCTCTACCCATCACCTCAACAAACTTCTCTCAATAGAAGACCTATTCTCCTATTTCATTTATAAGCTCCTAAGACATTCTTAAAACAAAGAAACTAAGCTTTATAATTCTACATCATTTTACCACATCTAACGTCATTAGATTTCAACATAAGCCATCAGAAATATGAGCAAAAAAAAGCCTTACTGAAATTCAGTAAGGCTTTTAAATATATTATAAAGCTAATTTCTAAGCTTCTTCTCCAAAAGGTTCTACAGAAACGTAAGATTTGTTTCCTCTTTTCTTTTTGAAGTTTACAATACCATCTGTTAAAGCAAATAAAGTATGGTCTTTCCCCATTCCTACATTTGCACCTGGATTGTGCTTAGTTCCTCTTTGACGAACAATAATATTACCAGCGATAGCTGCTTGTCCACCATAAATTTTAACTCCTAAACGTTTTGATTCTGACTCACGTCCGTTGTCCGAACTACCTACTCCTTTCTTATGTGCCATGGTTCTCTAACTTTTTAAAATTCTAATTTTGTTTTCTTAAGCTTTCCCTCCGTCAAGCTCGTCTTGCCATTTTTTCAACTCATCCCATTTTCCTTCAGCAGCTAATTCAGCTTGTTTACACCAAGTTGAAGGATTTTTAGATGCTAATCTAGAGTGAGCTGATAAAATTTCTTTAATTGCTTCTGGAGTTGACTTAGCAACATCAGCAAATGTAGCTAATCCAGCAGCTGTTAATACTTCAGCAATTTTTGGCCCTACACCTTCAATCTTAGTTAAATCATCTCCTTTAGCAGCTTTCTTTGCTTTTGGCGCAGCTTTCTTTGCAGCTGGTTTAGCAGCAGCTTTTTTAGTCGCTTTCTTTGCTCCACTTGCTACAATGCTTTCGATTGTGATTTTAGTTAAACGTTGACGGTGACCGTTTTTCTTTTTGTAACCTTTTCTTCTTTTCTTTTTGAAAACGATTACTTTTTCTCCTTTAAGGTGCTCTTCGATTTTAGCCGTTACTAAAGCTCCTTCTACAGCTGGGGCGCCAACAGTTACTGCTCCATTATCTTCTATAAGGTAAACATCTGAGAACTCTACTGTATCTCCTGCTTCACCTTTTAGCTGATGAACAAATAAACGCTGATCTTTCTCTACTTTAAATTGTTGCCCTGCTATCTCTACAATTGCGTACATAGTTAATTTATTAATTTTTAATACTTTATCTCCTTTGTGCTTTCAAAAATAACACAAGGGGTTGCAAATGTAATTCTTTTTTTCGAGATACAAATATGTTCTTGTCTTTTTTTTACAAGATAGATTTAAGACAGTAAAATTCAAAATGTTAAGACTTTGACTTGTATTAAGTAGGAGACCAAAACTCTCTCTACCCTCTATTTTATCTCTCTATTATAATACACCTTATAATAATGCATATCCTTTTGTTCATCATAACCTTGCTCCACAAAACGGTGAATTGCATCTGGATCATTAAAATTCATCTTTAATTGAATATTAGTATCCAGCTTTATTGTATTACTTATAGCCTTCTTTTCTCGTTGTAATACTGGTTGAGAAATATCAAATGAATCAGCTATTTCGATCTCGTATTCTTGTTCATAGGCTTTCTTATAATCCACAAAATCTTCTTTCATCTCCTCTACCCCCTCAAATAGGAAGTCGTTGAACTCTTCCGTCTCAACATGCTCATTTTCCTCAAAATATTTTACAGATTGAGAAATAAAATCTATTTCTTCTTTTTTGGTTTCATTGTTCCCTATTACATCCTTAGCAAAGGATTTGCACAAATCCATATATGCCTTAGTTTCAAAACTTTCATCTTTTATAATGTCTATACTAAGGAAATCTTTTTTCCAGTAACTCGCATCATAATTGTTGTTATCTACAGTTAGAACTATCAACCCTTTTTCACTTGAGTTTAGAATTAGGGCACCTTTATCTAACTTTTTAACACTTATTCCTTCTTCTGTTATCAACTTCAATTGTGTTTCATCTTCAGAAATCTGAAAAAACGAATCTTTTCTTTCTGATTTAAAAACTCCAATTGCGTTCATCAACTCACCTTCTAAATACATCTCATCAAAATAAGCAACAAATAAATCTCCTGATTTTATATGTGGATGATTCGATTGGTCATACAAATGTTTTACTATTTTCTCAGAGTTTTCAAAAAACAGTTCTTCATTTGCAAATGTATCCTCCCCAATTCCTTTTAGCACATTATATGACAATTCGACCTCATGAACGAATTCATTTTTTTCGGTTAACTTAACGAATGGTTTTAAAAAGTAACGTTCCAAAATCTCCTTTAATTCATCGGTTAACTCTACAGGTTCTTCTGAAATAAAAACAGATTCTTCGTTGTGTTTATTCCCCACTCGGTGAATTGCTAATTGCCCTAACTTAGATGACTCTACATTTATCATTTTACACACTTTAAGTTTCTGTTTGCAATATTACCAATATATTTCAATTGCTAATTCTATGAAACTTATATTTTTGCATTAATCTAATACTTTTTCTGTGTTACTAAATATTTATAAAACAAACCAACCTTTAATATTGCTATTCTTACCTATAGTAGCTTTAGTGATTTGGTTCCCTAATTTATACAACACAGATATTGTAATTCACAATACGACCCCTTTATTCCAACTTATTCAAACAAAGCATATTTTAATCAATAAATTAATTGGATTAGTTATTCTAATAACTACGGCTATTCTTATTAATACTACGATTAATAAAAATGAGTTTTTTCAACAAAATTTATACATTCCTTCTTTATTGTATGTACTTATCATGTCTTCTCTTCCACAGTTAAACACCTTACATCCAATATTGGTTAGCAACCTATTTATTGCCTTAACTTTTAGAAGACTAATTAATATCCATAGTCAAGTGAGTTGCAAATCTGAAATATTTGACGCTAGTCTATTCCTTTTAATCGCTGGACTATTTTATCCTCCCAGCTTGCTTTTTATTCCTATTATTTGGATTACATTAATGATATTTCGCCCCTTTAATTGGAAAGAATGGAGCGTTCCTTTCTTAGCTCTTGGGTTATTTTTAATTTACTTCTATACTAGTTTTTTATTTACAGAAAAAACACAACATTATCTTACTCAAAACATCTTAGAATCATCTACTTACAGTCCTTACACCTACTTATCCCCAACTTATATCTTATCCTTTTTTATCATTATTTTTTCTCTATTAGGGATATATCAAATCCATAAGAAGCGAAAATTTAGCTCAATACGCTATAAAAAAATGACTAGTACAATCTTAGCTTTTTTAATTCTAAGTGCTGCCATTTTTAGCTTCATATATTTCAACAATGGAAACCTTGAAGCAACACTATTTACTTTAATCCCTGTTAGCTTAGCTATAACTTACTTCTTAGTTTATTTTAAACAGAAAATTGCAACCGAATTAGGATTTATTGTTCTCCTCATATTGATTTTACTCAACAATTATATATAACAATAAAAATGCTTGTCGGGGTTAAAATTCAGACAACTTATGCAGCACAAGCTCTTTTTTCCTTCTAGAAACAGGTATCTTTTTATTACTATTCATCAACAAAACTCCTCCATCTTCTTTTAAAAATGATTTTACATGTTTGGCATTCACCAAATACCTTTGATGACACCGAATAAAATTATAGGTTTCTAGCAACAATTCATAATCCTTAATTGTTTTGGCAACCATAAGTTTACTTTCATCTTTAAAGAAAAATTGTGTATAGTTTTGACTCGACTCACAATAAACAATTTCATTTAAGAATACAAAATGTATTCTATCTTGAGTGGGGATAGCTAACCTTTTATTCATTAACTCAACACTATTGGCGTTCTCAAGTAAGAGATCTACATTGGATTGTGTATAGTGTTGCTTTTTTTGTTCATTCTCTTTAAATCGATTGATTGACTCTTTTAAATCCATTGGGTCAATGGGCTTAAGCAAATAGTCAAAAGCTGAAAACTTTATTGCTTTAATCGCGAATTGATTAAATGCTGTAGTGAATATTACTTCATAATCGGTATGATCGTATTCTGCAATCCTTTTTAAATAATCGAACCCTGTTCCTTTTTTTAAATCAATATCTAAGAAAATTAAGCTCGGCTTTACTTCTTTAAACAACAATACTCCTTCATCTATTTCTGTTGATTCTCCTACTATTTGAACATCGTTAGGGAACAAATACATCAAATCTTGCTTTAAGGATTCTATCGCATCTATTTGGTCATCAATTATGATAGCTTTTATCACCATAAACTCATTTTAGAAGTCAAACTTAAAATTAAATTTTTGAAAATAAAAGACTGAACTACCTTTTGGTTAATTAAGTTAATCTAATAACTGGAATCTTAAATTTAATAACTGTCCCTACTCCTTCTGATAAAGAAGAAAAATCGATTTCAACATTCTTTTTTGAAAAAGCATTAATCCTCTTTTGAGTGATTTTCATTGCTAATGACTTATGGTTTATACCTTCTGATTTTATAACCTGAGTCGATTCTATACCCACGCCATTATCTGAAATCATCACTGATAAAAAAGCTTCCTTTTTAGAAAATACAACTTTGATATTTCCCTTTTCTTCAGTTGTCTTATTTATAAAACCATGCAAAATAGCATTTTCTATATAAGGTTGAATTAAAATTGGAGGAACAACAATTTCATCAACATCTAATGATTCCTCTACAACTATTTCGTATTCAAAATTCTTATGCTGTAATTTTTCGATTTCAATATAATTGGTTAAAAACTCAATTTCTTGACTTAATGGCACGACATCTTCTTGAACACTATCTAGAGATAAACGCATTACTTTTGAAAATTTTGTTAAATAACTCTTTGCCATTATTGGCTCATTATTCCCTATATAACGGTTAATAGAATTCATCGCATTAAAGAAAAAATGAGGATTAATTTGCAACCTAAGGGCTTGGTTTTTTAATGTCAAAATTTCTTTCTCATTTCTATTTTTATATTGGAAATAATAAAACACACCTACTAATAGCAACAAGCCCATAATAGAAACTACCAATATAATATTTGAAGTATTCCTTGCCCTTTGAGTTGCTATCTCCATATTCTTAAGACTCAAGAGTTTTTCTTGATTTAAGCTATCTTGAAATTTTTTCATTTCATAGCTGTATTCAATATCTGCCTTCACCATAGCACGCTGATTACCATTGTTGGCTATACTGTCCTTCATTTTAGTGTAGATCTTATGCATTTCAAGAGATTGAACAAACAAACCTTTTTGTTCATAAGTCTCTGCGAGGTTTAAGGCCGCATCTTTAATTTTTTCAACATTCCCTGACTCTTTCGCCAAGTTATAAGAAGCCTTACTATATTTTTCACTTAAATTATAATCTCCCTTTTCATAATAGATCATACCTAAAGTATTCAAACCTATCATTTTACTCTCGAAATCATTGTACTTTTCTGATTCATTAAGGCTTTTAGTCACATAATACATCGCAGAGTCGTGTTCTTCCATGCAATAATATGTACTACCTATAGACAATGCTAGCCCTACCTTAAAAGTAACATCTTCAAGTTGTTTAGTCCCTAACTCTGCCTCTTTTAGAACTTCAAGAGACTTTTCGTAATTCATCTCTCGCATATAGACTCCCCCTAGATTTGACAGGCTATAATACAAATCTCTTTCTTCTCCTAAAGCCCTGCATATTTCTATACTTTTATTCAAGTTCTCTTCCGCTTTAGCATAATCCTCTAAATCTGTATAAATAAGACCTAAACTATTGTGTAATTTAGCTACACGGTGTTTTTCTCCTAATTTTTCAAACACCTTTAAACTTTTAAAGAGGTAATCGATTGACCTTTTATAATCACCTTTACGCATATAGAGGCGAGAAAGACTTTCATAAACACCTGCTACACCTTTTTCGTCATTACTTTTTATTTTTATATTCAAGGAATTAAACAAGCTTTCTATTGCTTTTTCATACTTTCCTTGTATAAGATAAATATTACTAATATTAGAGTGTGCAGCAGCCTCTCCTTTGAGGTCTCCATTCAACTTAGAAAGCTTAATAGATTGCTCAAAACACTCCATTCCTTCATCCAAAGCTGAAGTATAAAAGTAGTACCCTCCTTTAGCATTTAACGCTTTTACTTGATAATCGATATTTCTCTTTAATAAAGCATAGTCATACATTTGATTGATAACAATTAGAGCGCTATCACTTCTCTGCACCAAATAATGACTCCATATTAAATCATCTAACGCCTTACACCTAACAGAATCTTCTAGCTTATGATTATTCCATTTTGCCCATAAACTGTTATAAGCAGAGTCAGATTGTGCTAATAAGAAGTTAATTAGACCAAATAAAATTAATGCTATCGAAACCTTATTCTTCATAAAAGAACGTCTATTTCACTTAGGAAATCCAACCGTTTTTATCAAAGTTAGGCTTACGTTTTTCCAAAAATGCATTACGACCTTCTTTTGCTTCTTCAGTCATATAAGCTAATCTGGTTGCTTCCCCAGCAAAAACCTGCTGCCCAACCATTCCATCATCTGTAAGGTTCATGGCAAATTTCAACATCTTGATTGAAGTTGGTGATTTCTCAAGTATTTCTTGAGCCCATTGATATGCTGTACTTTCTAATTCATCATGTGGAACAACTGCATTTACCATTCCCATTTCATATGCTTCTTGGGCCGAGTAGTTTCTTCCCAAGAAAAATATTTCTCTAGCTTTTTTCTGACCCACCATTTTTGCTAAATAAGCTGAACCATATCCTCCATCAAAACTTGTTACATCTGCATCTGTTTGTTTGAAGATAGCATGCTCTTTACTCGCTAATGTCATATCACAAACCACATGTAAACTGTGACCTCCTCCAACAGCCCAACCTGGTACTACTGCAATTACAACTTTAGGCATAAAACGTATCAAGCGCTGTACTTCTAAGATATTTAAACGATGACGTCCATCTTGTCCTACATATCCTTTTTCTCCTCTGGCTTTTTGATCTCCCCCACTACAAAATGCATACACCCCATCTTTTGAAGAAGGTCCCTCAGCGGAAAGTAACACAACTCCTATGCTTGTATCTTCTTGTACATCGTAAAAAGCATCGTATAACTCACTAGTTGTATGTGGTCTAAATGCATTTCTTACATCTGGACGATTGAATGCGATTCTAGCTACACCTCCACATTTTTTATATGTTATATCGTCGTATTCTTTTACTGTTTCCCAAGCTATATTTTCCATTATATTTTTGATTTAAGACGCTAAGTTTTGAACTTAAGTCTTGATGAATAATTGACTAACAAAGTTAATTAGATTCTTAACAAGATGAATAAATCTTGTCAAAATAATTCCACAAAAAAAGGCTTACACAAAATGTAAGCCTTTTAATTTATTTCTTTCGTGAATTCTATTTTAATAATTCTCTTGAGATTACTAATTTTTGAATTTCAGATGTTCCTTCTCCAATAGTACATAATTTAGAATCTCTAAAGAACTTCTCTACTGGGAATTCTTTAATGTATCCATATCCTCCAAAAATTTGAACTGCTTCAGTAGAAACTGTCACACCAACTTCTGAAGCTTTGTACTTAGCCATTGCTGAAATTTTGTTTACTTTTTCTCCTTTCATTAACTTATCTGCTGCTTGATATAACAACAATTTAGCTCCTTCTATTTCAGTAGCCATATCTGCTAATTTGAAAGAAATCCCTTGAAAGCTTGCAATTGGTTTTCCGAATTGCTCACGTTCTTTTGCATAGTTGATTGAAGCTTCTAAAGCTCCTTCTCCAATTCCTAAACCTAGTGATCCGATAGATATTCTTCCCCCATCCAAAATTTTCATTGCTTGGATAAATCCATCACCTACTTCTCCTAAAATATTGTCTTTATGAACTCTACAGTTATCAAAAATCACCTCTGCTGTTTCTGAAGCTCTCATTCCTAGCTTGTCTTCTTTTTTACCAGCTAAGAACCCTTCCGTTCCTCTTTCCACAACAAAAGCAGTCATTCCATGCGAATCTAACAATTCTCCTGTTCTAACAATTACAACAATACAGTCTCCTGATTTTCCATGAGTTATAAAATTTTTAGAACCGTTAATCACCCAATAGTCTCCATCTTGTTTAGCTGTACATTGCATTCTTCCAGCATCAGATCCTGTATTCGCTTCAGTTAATCCCCAAGCTCCTATCCATTCTCCTGTTGCTAATTTTGGTAACCATTTCTTCTTTTGTTCTTCATTACCAAATTTAAGGATATGATTTGTACATAATGAGTTATGTGCAGCAACTGACAACCCTATTGAACCACATACTTTAGCTATTTCTCTAATAACCATGATGTATTCATTGTATCCCATTCCTGCTCCACCATATTCAGTAGGCACCAATACTCCCATCAAACCAAGTTCTCCAGCTTTTTTAAATAGCTCAACTGGAAACTCTTGAGACTCATCCCATTTCATTACATTAGGACGGATTTCTTTTTCAGCAAAATCTTTTACCATTTGCTGAATCATGCTTTCATTCTCTGAAATATCAAAATTCATAATTGTGTGTGTATCTTTAGTTTGTGTAAAAATAATAATTTTATGCTGACTAGTAGCTGACTAAACTTGTTATTTTATCAGAATATAGCTTTAATTTTTCTGCCCCTTCTAAAAATGCAAGTTCTACTAAAAACGAAAATCCAGCTACACTTCCTCCTTGTTTGGTTATTAACTCTGATGCTGCTACAGCTGTTCCTCCAGTTGCTAACAAATCATCATGTACCAACACCTTCATTCCAGGAGTAATTGTATCTACATGCATTTCTATTTCTGCACTACCATATTCTAAATCATACTTATGACTTACAGTTTTATATGGAAGTTTCCCCTTTTTACGAATCAAAATGAAAGGAATTCCTAATTGCACTGCTACAGGAAAACCGAATAAAAAACCTCGACTTTCTATTCCTGCAATAGCATCTACCTTTCCTTCTATTTTTGCTGCAAATTCTTTTATGATATCTGCTGACAAATCAGCATTTTCTAATACAGGAGTAATATCTTTAAACATTATCCCCTCTTTTGGAAAATCAGGCACATTTCTTATTGCCTGATCTATACGTTGTTTCAAATCCATTTTATTTCACCGTTAAGTACCTTACAATTTTACGGTATAATTCATCATTTACCAAATCTGAGTTTTGAATGTTTTGAACACTTTCATAATTCCCATGACTTAATCGATACATCACTATAGAGTTGGCTATATTCCATTTGATATATGGATGCTCTCGTAGTTTTTCTTTTGTTACTGTATTGAGGTTTATTTTTACAATGTGTGCTGTATCTATTGTTAATCTCTGTTTATTCTGTTCTATTACGTCTGGCTTTATTCCATAAACCTCTTTTAATTGCTCAATACTGTAAAAACCTCCCAACTTTTCTCTGTAGGCAACTATTTTTTGTGCATAATAACTTCCAATACCTTTCATCGTTTTAAATCCTGTTGTATCAGCAGTATTCACCTCTATTATGACTAGCTCTTTCTTCTCTATATCTTTTTTATGAATTGGATAGCAAACAAAATTAGATTTAGCCTTAGTAATAAACGCTCCTTCAAACCCTTTTGACTCTATCGTTTCTAATGCAGCATTTGCTTCCTTCCAACTTTTATAAGCTTTTGAATAATAAGTATATTTATTTTGCTCTTTCCTGTAATAGACCTGCTCTAATAACTCCAACTCTTTATAGACAGGCTGAGCACTTACCACATATTGAATTCTATAATCCTCTTCTTCAACTATTTTTTGAATAGGCAATACAATATAAGGCTTTAATTGCTTGTACTTCTTATCATCAACTACATATAATTTCTTTAAATCGGATTTCTTTCTAAACTGAAACCCTTTTGATCGAAACTTAACAATTGATATTGCTTGCTTCTCAGAAAAACCTAGCCTTTCCCACTCTTCTTGAGTGATGTCATTAGGATTAAACTGAAACAGTTTGGGTGTTTCTTTTTGTATTTTTTTAAGGTACTTGCTCTCTAAAGTCGAAAGCTGTTTAACATCTTCCATCTCTTCTACTGTCTCCTCAACAGGAACAGCTGAATTATAAATATAGTCTTCAATAAAAAAACAAAAAAAAGAAAGTCCAAGAAGTATTATCAAGACCACTAGTCCTTTGCGCTCGGAGCTAGTACTGATAAAGTATTTTTTTAGATTGAGAGGCATGTTGCATAGATATAAAGCACTGCACACCAAGCTTTCACTAAACTAAACATTTTTCTTTATTAAGGCATTACTTTTGAGAAAAAAATGTAAAGCAGAAGAAAAATTATTTCCTACCCCTGACTCCCAACCAAATACCCACCTGTCCAAGCTGCTTGAAAATTGAATCCACCTGTTAAAGCATCAATATTTAGCACTTCTCCTACAATATGCATTGTTGGATATTTCTTCGATGAAAAGTTGGAAAAGTTTATTTCTTTTAAATCGACACCTCCACACGATACAAACTCTTCTTTGTTGGTACTCTTTCCATTAATTTGAATCTGAGAGTTCTTGAGTATTTCTTGCAATCGATTTAAATCCTTTTTACCCACCTCTGCCCAATTACGCTCCTTGGGTATTTTTGAGTATTCAACTAATGAAACCCAAAGTCTTTTTGGCAACTCAAATAGATTCGTATTAATCACTGACTTCTTTGGATGCAACTCTCTCATTTCTGAAAAAGTACTTTTGATATCTTCTGTATCATAATTTAAACACCAGTCGATAAGAATAGTAAACTTATAATTCAACTCATGCAATTCTCTAGCTGAAATTGAAGAAAGCTTCAAAATTGATGGTCCACTAACCCCCCAATGCGTTATTAATAAAGGGCCAGATTCTTTAAATTTTGTTTGAGCTATCTTCACACCTGCAAAAGAAGCCACAACCCCCGCTAGGTTTCTAAAACGAACATCCTTGGTATTGAATGTAAATAATGATGGGATATTTTCTATTGTTTCTAGCCCTAATGATGCTAATCTTTTCAAAATTGCTTGACTATTTCCTCCAGTTGCTACAACTATCTTTTTGGCTTTATACACTTTTTCTAGAGTATCAATCTTCCATTCTCCTCCTTCTTGACTAAAGTCCAAAACAGACTGTTGCTTCTTTACATCTATCCCCAAACGATCAACCTCCGACAAAAAACAATCTATTATTGTCTGCGAATCATCTGTAACAGGAAATATGCGATTATCGTCTTCAATTTTTAGAGACACCCCTCTATTTTCAAACCATTCCATAGTATCACCTGTCATAAATTGACTAAATGGTCCCATTAACTCTTTATGTCCCCTAGGATAGAATTTCACTAACTCTCTAGGTACAAAACATGCATGCGTTACATTACACCTCCCACCTCCAGAAACTTTTACCTTCCCTAAAACTTGTTTCCCTTTCTCAAGAATAACTACGCTTTCATTTGGGTATCTTTCTGCGTAATTTATTGCTGCAAAAAAGCCTCCTGCACCCCCTCCAATAACCAGTAAATCTATTCTTTTGCTCATTTTATTTTATGCCAATACTTTTATTCATAACCAAAGCTATTGCTTTCCACCGAAAACCTGAACAGCATAGACTTTATTCTTCTCTTGATCAATTACAATTGCAACACCTGTTGTATAATAACCTTTTGTTATAATATTCTTATAATGCCCCTTGGAATGCCGCCACATCTTAACTAGATCATTCGCTATATCTTCATAACTATCGTTAATATAAAATTTTCCCTTTTTATTCCTTAACTCTATACCGTATAGTGTATAAGCTACATTTTCTCCAATAAAACTAGCATCTCCGCCTGCTAAAGCAACTCGTTTTTGAGGGGTTTTCGTCTTTGATTTGTTTTGAATATGAGATAATTTCCCTTTCTCTTTCATCCAAATCGCATGCAATTTTGCAGCTTCTTTTAATTGGCTATTCACCTTTAAACCTTGAAGCTTCTTCTTTGTTCTAAGGCTATCTATTTTATGATAAACTAAATCCTCAATCACTTTTAGCCCTTCCTCTATAGTTGCGCCATTTTGCAACAACTTAACCTGAGCTACGGAACTAATGCTCAACGCATCAACTCGCATAGCTAACCCCCTACTTTCTTCTTGTGCTCCAATAAACACATAAGAAAACACTACAAACAAAGCAACTATTTTATTCATCTACAGCTTTTTTATCTATGATAGTCCACTAATGATACCATTACTATCAATAGTCATTCCTTCAGATGCAGGCACCGATGGCAAACCTGGCATCCGCATCATATTACCTAATATTGGGATAATAAACCCAGCCCCTACCGCATATTCAAACTCTCTAACTGTAACTGAAAAACCTTCAGGTTTCCCCAGTAACTTTGCATTATCTGAAAATGACTTTTGTGTTTTCGCCATACAAATAGGCAAGTTAGTTAATCCCAAAACGTCTATTTGACGAAGGTCCTTCTCAGCCTTTGGAGAAAACTCTACCTCATCAGCTCCATATATTTCTTTCGCTATTGTATTTATCTTTTCTTTCACAGAAAGCTCCCAATCATACAAAGGTTTAAACTGACCTTTTTCATTTTCAATTGTTTCTACAACAGTCTGTGCTAACTCAGTCATTCCTGTTCCTCCTTCAGCAAACCCTTTTGCTTCAACTGCTTTTACTTCCTTTTGGTTACAATAAGCTTGAATTAATGCTATTTCTTCGGTTGAATCATTTGGAAATGAATTAATCGCCACAATTGGCGTTACACCAAACTTTTGCATATTCTCGATATGTTTCCCTAAATTTTCCAACCCCTTAGTTACTTTCTCTACACTGGGAATCCCATATTCTTCTTTAACTGCTCCTCCATGATGCCTCAAGGCTTTAACTGTAGCTACTAACACGATTGTTTTAGGTTTTAAATTACCTGCTACACATTTAATGTTCAAAAACTTCTCTGCTCCTAAATCTGCGCCAAACCCAGCTTCAGTTATTGTATATTTAGCCAACGACATTCCCATTTTAGTCGCTATAATTGTGTTTGTTCCCTGAGCTATGTTTGCAAAAGGTCCACCATGAATGATAGCTGGGTTACCTTCTAGTGTCTGAACTAAATTGGGTTTTATTGCATCTTTTAACAAAATTGCCATTGCATGCTCTGCATTTAAGTCTCTTGCATAAATTGGCTTTTTACCAAATGTAAAACCTATAAAGATATTCCCTAATCGTTGTTTTAAATCATCGAAATTTCTAGCCATACATAAAATTGCCATGACTTCTGATGCTGGTGTAATATTAAACCCATCTTCTCTAGGTATTCCATTCGTTGTTCCACCTAAACCAATAGTAATATTTCTCAAAGCTCGATCATTCATATCCATCACACGTTTCCATACAATAGTTCGTGGATCGATTCCTAGGTTTCTATTTTTACTTTGAATATTATTATCTATCAGTGCTGCTAATAAATTATTTGCTTTTTCTACAGCCGAAAAATCTCCCGTAAAATGCAAATTAATATCCTCCATAGGAACAACTTGAGCATATCCACCTCCAGCAGCACCTCCTTTTATTCCAAAAACAGGCCCTAAAGACGGCTCTCTTAATACAGCTACAGCTTGTTCTCCAATCTTATTTAACCCTTCAACTAGACCTATTGACATTGTTGTTTTCCCCTCTCCTGCTGGCGTTGGGGTCATGGCAGTTACTAAAACTAAATTACTTTCTTCGACTTTAGCTTCATCAATTAAACTCAATGGCAATTTAGCTTTGTATTTTCCATACATTTCTAAATCGTCTTCTTTAACATTCAATTTTTGAGCAACCTGAACAATATGCTCCATTTTATTTTTTTGTGCAATTTCTATATCAGACAGCATAATTTTACAACTTTAATTTTCCTCGTGTAAAAATACAGTTTTATCTTTTTATAAATTAAAACAAATGTCATTAATTAGCGATTAAAGAATAATCCATACACTTCTAGAATCTACACTAATATTTTCATTATTTTTACTACTCAGAAATGAGTAATCAATTAACTGACATACTACAAAGGTATTGGGGCTATTCAACTTTTAGGCCTTTACAGGAAGAAATTATCCAACATACACTAGAAGGTAAAGACACATTAGCTTTGCTTCCAACTGGGGGCGGGAAATCTATTTGTTTTCAAGTTCCCGCTCTTGCACAAGAGGGTATTTGTATTGTAATCTCTCCCTTGATTGCCCTCATGAAAGATCAAGTTGAAAATCTAAAAAAACGAGGAATTCAAGCAATTGCCCTAACGAGTGAAAAATCTAAAAAAGAAATCGACTACCTCTTAGACAATTGTATTTATGGTAAAATTAAATTCTTATATGTCTCTCCTGAACGGCTTAAACAACCCCTATTTATTGAGCGCTTTAAAAAGATGCCCATTAACCTAATCGCCATTGATGAAGCACATTGTATTTCTCAGTGGGGATATGATTTTAGACCACCATATTTAGAGATTAAACAACTCAGAGAATATCATCCAAACATTCCCTTATTAGCATTAACTGCAACAGCTACTAAAGAGGTTGTAGATGATATACAAGAAAAGCTTGCGTTTAGAGCAAAAGCCGTTTTTCAAAAAAGTTTTTTTCGTTCAAATTTACAATATGTCGTTTTAAATGAAGAAGATACATTAAGCGCATTACTACGTGTGATTCGAAGTGTAAAAGGATCTGGAATTGTATACGTTAGAACAAGAAGAGCTACTAAAGAAATTACTCAACTACTAACCAGCCAAAATATCTCGGCTACATTCTTTCATGCTGGCCTTTCTATTGATGAACGCCTTCAAAAGCAAAAAGACTGGCAAGAGAACAAAATTAGAATCATGGTTTCCACCAATGCTTTTGGTATGGGCATTGACAAACCAGATGTTCGTTTAGTTGTTAATTTAGGGCTCCCAGATTCCTTAGAAGCCTATTTTCAAGAAGCTGGAAGAGCTGGAAGAGACGAAAAGAAGGCTTATGCTGTATTGATCACTAATAATGATGATTCTTTGCAAATTCAAAATAATACTGAACGGCAATACCCTAATAGAGACACCATAAAGAAAGTTTATTATGCTATCTGTAATTACTTGAGAATAGCTATTGGCTCTGGATATGAATTCCAAACGCCTATTGACCTTAAAGCTGTTGCAGATAGTTTTAACATTAAATATGCTACGATTCTATATGCTTTTCCTTTTCTAGAACGAGCTGGATATTTTTCCCTTTCCTCTCATATTAATCATTCATCTACGATTCAATTTTTAGTTCAAGGGAACGATCT
>JAUHZI010000151.1 GCA_030426105.1 Bacteroidia bacterium
CACCAACACCAAATACATCTCCAATCAATGATCCATGCTTTACTGGATTTTTCACAGGTACTTTAGGTAATTTTATTGAAACTAATAATGGGGGGACTTCTCCTCTTTTAACATCGTTAACTAATAATGGTGTGACGCTTACAAATAACACAATATACATTGCTCCAGTAACATTATACAATGGAACTACACAAACTTATGATGCTGCTTGCTTTGATGTTGGAGATCCCATTGAAATTACGTATTTACAACCTATTACAACTTCTTATACTGAAACATGTACTACCAACTCTTCTCTTGTAAACATTATTGGTGGTTATCCTGAGTTTAATGGTTCTAACTATAGTATTTCTAATACTCAACCAGCTAACATTAACCTTTCTTCGACAACACCTACACATAATGATAATATAACTATTTCTGGTATTTTATCTGGTGATAATTACACATTTGATATTACTGATAATAATGGCTGTACACAAACTTTTAATGGTGGGCCTTTTGGAGGTATTGTAGTTCAATTACTTGATACTACAATCTGTAATGGAGGGACAGCTACATTGGCTCCAATTGTAACTGGAGGTACCCCTCCCCTTAATTATGCTTGGGATAACGGAAGTAATGCAACTAGTATTAGCTCATCTCCTACAACAACTGAAACGAATTGTTTAACTATAACTGATAACGCTGGATGTTCTTCAGGGGCTCAGTGTGCAACAATAAATATTCACCCAGACCTTTCTCTAATCGTATCTAATGATACAACTATTTGTCTAGGTGACCAAGCTAACATTAGCGCTTTTGTTAGCGGTGGAATTGGCTCTCCATATATCTATACATGGGATAATGGATTAGGTAATAATGCTTCACATTCTGTATCTCCTACTAATACAACTACTTATAATGTTATGGTTGCTGACGGCTGTGAAAGTCCAGTTCAAAACGAATCTATAACTGTAACGGTTCTTCAGCCTCCTGTTTATTCTTTCAATGCTGATATAACTGGAGGATGCCCTCCACTACCAGTCAACTTTAGTACAAGTGGTGTCCCTAATGGCTATACATACAATTGGGACTTTGGAGATGGAGGAACTTCGTCTAATAGTACTAATATTAATCATATTTTTGGAGTTCCTGGTTGTTGGGATATTACCTTAGAAATAACTTCTCCTGAAGGTTGTCTTTATAGCGATTCAATAGCTAATTATATCTGTGTTGACCAACCTCCATTCATTGATTTTGAATACACTCCTATTCAACCTACTACTTTCTCTCCTAATGTCGACTTCACAAATAATACTACAGGTGCAAGTTCACACGAATGGCTCGTAATATCAGATAGTGATACAACAAATTATATGACGACTGATTTGTCACATCAGTTTCCAACAGATCAAGGAGGCAGTTATAATGTTTGCCTAGTTAGTACAAATAATAACGGTTGTGCTGATACTTTATGTAAAACAATTATTGTACTAGAGGACTTACTGATTTATGTTCCTAACTCTTTTACACCTGATGGAGATAACTTAAACGATACTTTTATTCCATACATATCTGGTGAAAAAGAAGGAACTTATACCCTAAGAATTTTTAACCGATGGGGAAATGTAGTCTTTGAAACAACTGATAAGAATACTGGTTGGGATGGAATAGTAAATGGAAGTGTTATTAAAAATGACATCTATATATGGAAGATAGAAGTTGCTGATAATATCAAAAATGAGGAACGCCAATATGTAGGTCATGTTTCCCTCATCAAATAAATAGCTCTAATCCCAATCGGGATCATGATAGTTCTTCTTAAACCACATTCTATACAATTCTCCAACAAGCAGTTTAGCCCTATAAACGTATATTGGAGCGTTTAGTCCTTTCATTAAATTTTCGTCCCTTGAGAATACAAAACGGTAGCCTACTCCTGCTCCCAATGCAAACCATCTAGTTAATTTGTACTGTACTGCACCTGAAGTAACAAAAATTGATGCGTTCCCCATGAATAAAGGTTTATTTACATTCATTAAGGTATCTCTATAGGATAGGTTAACGTCACCCCCTCCTAAATGAAAAGGTGTAGACATTTCCCAACGTTTAGTTTTATACCATATATATTCGTAAAACAAACTATTATATCGGAAATTAAAGAAGAGAGAGTCGTTTGAATTAGGATATTTATCCTTATTTAATTTTTGTTCTAAAATAACGGGATCTTGCATTCCATATAATCCTAATCCAAATTTATGTCTATCCTTGACCTGAACACCTATTCTAAGTCCCCAAAATTTAGTTCTATTCTTGAGCACAAATGATCGATTAGCATCTAATCCAAATAAAAATTTGACTTTTTTTTCTTTTGCCAAAGTATCAGATTCTTGTGCAGAAGCAATCAACAAACTTGTTAAAGCAACAACAGTTAATATGTATTTTCTACAAAAAATAAAGAATTTTTAGTTTATTCTAGTTCCGTATTCTTAAATAAAGAATCTACAAATTCGTGTTTATTAAAAACTTGTAAGTGATTAATACCTTCACCTACACCAATATACTTTACTGGTATTTTGAATTGATCAGAAATACCTATAACGACACCTCCTTTAGCAGTACCATCAAGTTTAGTTAATGCCATAGAAGTTACTTCTGTAGCTTTTGTAAACTGACTTGCTTGCTCTATTGCATTTTGTCCTGTAGATCCATCTAGCACAAGCATTACGTCATGTGGGGCATCAGGGATAACCTTTTTCATTACATTTTTAATCTTTGTCAACTCATTCATCAAGTTGATCTTATTATGTAACCTTCCTGCTGTATCAATAATAACAACATCCGCTCCTTGAGCTTTTGCGCTTTGTAAAGTATCAAAAGCCACTGAAGCAGGATCTGCTCCCATCCCCTGCTGAACAATAGGAACCTCTACACGTTCAGCCCATATTTTTAATTGATCTACTGCTGCAGCTCTAAAAGTATCTGAAGCACCTAAAACAACTTTATACCCCTTCTGTTTAAGTTGGTGGGAAAGCTTTCCTATTGTTGTTGTCTTTCCTACTCCATTAACACCAACAACCATAATGACATAAGGATCTCCATTTTCTGTTTTGGGTATAGAAAAATCTACAGCATCACCTGTATTATTTTCTTCCATTAAAGCGGCAATCTCTTCTCTTAAAACTTTATATAACTGTTTAGTTGTAACATACCCATCGCGTTTTACACGTTCCTCAATCCTTTCAATAATTTTCAGAGTTGTTGTAACACTAACATCCGAAGAAACTAATACTTCCTCTAGGTCATCTAAGACTTCCTCATCAACTGTATTTTTACCAGCAATTGATGTAGCTATTTTAGAAAAAAAACTTTTTTGAGTTTTTTCTAACCCCTCATCTAAATCTTTCTTCTTTTCTTTTGAAAAAAACTGTTTCCAACCCATGTTTTATTGTTTTTAAAGAGAGACGAAATTGAACTATTTCCTTTTAGGTAGTAATTTAGAAAATTGTATTTTACCTAACCCGTCTAATACTTTCTTTAAAACATCAAAATATAATGTTGCGATTAGACTGAACGTCATTAACCAAATTACAATTACATTGGCTATAAATGAGTCTAGATATGTTCCAAATACTCTTTTCCTAGGTGCATAAAAATGAGCCTTGAAGTAATCATAATCATAAGGATCTAAATATACTGGATCTGTTTTCTGAATTACGTTATCGTTATTTTCGTCTGTAAATGTTAATGTATTTGCATTAGTTACAAAATCTTCTAATGCTTTATTTTTATATTTATTTCTAAAAGTTTGAAAGCTTTCATCTTTTAATTTACCGAAGAACTTTCTTAACTTTTTATACTCCTTACCTGTTATAAGTCCTTCTTTTTTCTTTGCCTCTAAAATGGCTTTAAATTCAGAACTTGGTCGAGTATAAATTTGTTGTACACTATCTTTTTTCGCTTCAAAATAGTTATAGATATCTTTATATCGTTCTTTTAATGTGGAGAAATAATCTACTAAATTATCATAAGTTTCTACATCGAAATCATTGATATTTATTTTATCTACTCCCTCCAGCTTAATAGCGTCAACATGCCTAAGCTCTTTTTCTACTTCGTTTTTAACAATGTGTAACTTTCTAGTAACTTCTTGTCTTTTATATTCTAAATTATTTGTACTCTCAATAAAACGTTTAGCATCATCGATTTTACCTTGCAAATTACTAATCCATTGATCTTTTTTCCAATTGGCAAAAGACATTTCTTTATCGTAACTATAAAAATTACGCTCATATTTATTCTCCTTGAATTGAGTAATTGCCAGCCCTTCATACGCCCATCTAGAAGCCATTACATTACCAATCCATGGTACATGGCTCTTTTCTGCAAAAACAGGATTTAATTTATCAAAAGAAACTAAAATACCACTAAATAATAACTGAGGGATTATCAAAATAGGAATCAAAATATAAATCACCTTAACAGAATTAAAGCTAGCAGATATATTTAAGCCTAGAATATTTGCAAAAGTCGATACAGAGAATAAAATCGTCCAATAATAAATATTCAAACCATGAATCTCTAATACCCAATTCCCAACAATAACATAAAACAATGATTGAACAGCTGAGATAATCAACATTATAGAGATCTTAGAAAACAAATAACTTCCCTTACTTAAGTTCAAAAACTTCTCTCGTTTTAATATCTTAAGGTTCCCTATTATCTCTTCCGCGCTAGTAGTTAAACCTATAAACAAGGATACTATCACAGAGATAAAGATATACTGTGGTACATTACTACTTTCATAAAAAACATATACCGATTCACCGTTAGGTGCTATCGTTAAGTATTTCATAAAGAAAGCTAATACTAATCCCAAAGCAGGAGCTTGGAACATTGTAATAATCATGTATTGACGATTAGTCAATTTAGATAATACATCTCTGATAAAGAAAACACTAACTTGTTGTAGCTTATTAGGTATTTTAAAACCACTTTCTGGAAGTTCAGTTTCGTCTTCTACAACGTTTTTATGTGTTTTTTGATACTCTTCGTAATGCTCATTCCATTCTTTTGGAGCAACTTTTCTGTTTTCCGTCAAATTTCCATATTCATCAACTACTTTTGACTCAATAATATTAAAAATTTGTTCAGGGTTTACATTACCACAAGTATGACATTCACTTTCTTCAGCATTGGCATGATGAGCTAATGTCTTGAAATAGATGACAGCATCAATTGGGTTACCATTGTATATTGGATAACCACCCTGATCTAGAATCATTAACTTATCAAACATCTTAAAGATATCTGATGATGGCTGGTGAATTACAACAAAAATCAACTTCCCTTTTAAAGCTAACTCTTTTAAAAGGTCCATGATATTTTCCGAATCTCTTGAAGACAAACCAGACGTAGGCTCATCAACAAACATAACTGCAGGCTCACGTATAAGCTCTAAAGCAATATTTAAACGTTTTCTTTGTCCCCCTGAAATTGTTTTTTCTAATGGGTTTCCTACTTTTAAATCTTTTGCTTCATATAACCCTATCGCCTTTAGTGTTTTAACGACTAATTTGACAATTTCACCGTCTTCTAAATTTCCAAAGCAAAGCTTGGCATTATAGAATAAGTTTTGGAACACTGTTAGCTCCTCAATCAATAGATCATCTTGTGGTACAAAACCAATAACACCTTCTAGCTTTTCTTTTTCATGGTGTAAATCTATACCGTTGATTGTGACTTTACCAATTGTTGGGGTATACCCACCATTTAATACATTTAATAAGGTTGATTTTCCAGCACCAGACCCCCCCATTATACCGATTAATTTCCCAGACTCCTCTGTAAAATCGATATTGTGTAATCCAATTTTTCCACCTTTGAAGTGGTATTGCATTTTTTCAGCCTTAAATACTATCTTTTGAGCCGTTGCATCACTTAAATAACGACTGATAATATCACTGTAATAAACTGGTTGTACTTTGGAACTTCTAAGTGAAGATCCCTGTGTTAAAATGTGAACACGATCTTGTGTTAATAGCTGCCCATTAATTGATAGCTGATGCGTTCCATAATACTTAACGAAGTAAGTCCCTATTGATTGAACTCTCAATACTCTGGCAAAACCTAACATGGTTTCAGAGTATAAATGTTTAGAGTGTTCGAATCGACTTCCCATGTTGTTATCTACAACAAGGTAATTTTCATTATCTATAAAGTCGTTCTCTTCAGCTTTTACAAACTCTAAGCATTGATCAAACTCAGCTCTAACAATGTTAAATGTTTCCGCTACTGTAGTTACGAACTCTAACTCTTGTTCTGCTATTACATCATTAGCATTCGTAAATTCAAGGATACGAATGAACACAATAATTTTTTGACGCTGCGCTAACTCTTCATTTATTGACGTACATATACGTAATACTTTTACAGAGTTTACAGAAGTACGTTTTCTTCTAGTATTTGTTTTTCTTTTACGTTTACTTGAATGATGCCCAATAACGTACTCATCAAATACCTCTAAGTATTCCTCTACTAGCTCCTGATTCAACTCTTGACTCAAGAACGTTCTCACAATCTGTCTACCCTTTGATTCTAACTGGATTTCACCAGTCTCCTCATCAATATCAACCTTTGCAATAATTGCAAAAAGTTGCATAAGGGCTTTCAGTATTCTTTCACTCATCTACTTAGTTCTCAGATTTTTACTAGTTTGTTCTTAATTTTGTTTAGCAAACCCAATCATAACAGAAGCACATCCAGACACTTTTTTATCAACATCTAACTTTACTTCGATAGTACAATCTAAAGAATTTTCTACAGCAAAATCCCAATATGGAGCATACTCATAATCTTCATTTGAGAATAATAAGTTTCTATCTCTATCATATACTTCAAAAATGATATAATCATCATCAATCCCAGCAGAGGTAGCTATTCTATAAGTTGACCCACCATAGAAAGTAGCCTCAAATTCTGCTGCTTCATCATCATTTAAAAATGCTCTATAAACCTGCCCATCAGAGATAAAAACTCTATTCATGGCTTTATCTTTTGCAGTGTGCAAGTAACTACTTGTAATTGCAGTGATAGAGTCACAAGTGATTTGAGCATAAGAATTACTTAAAGTAAATAAAGCAACAACTAATACAGTATATTTTATTATATTTTTCATATATCTAAATTCTTTAAAATAGTTTTATCCAATCATTGAGTTTCTAATTTCTTTGATCCCCTCAACAATTTTAGCTAGTGTTTCATCAGAAATTTCAATTGCGTTTTTACTGTTAATATTCGTAACTTTCTTAACAGGATCAGTTACTGGCTCAACATACTCGTATTTAAAAGTAATGTCATTAAAGTGAACCAATAAATCTTCTAAATCAATTGTTAAATCTTCGTATTCTTCTACTTCTGTATATCCTTCTAAAGATTTTAACATCGCAATTAAATTCGTCAATGCTTGTTTTTGCTCAGCTACACGATTAATTAATTTCTCATTTTTTGTTTCTACTGCAGATTGAGAAGCAAAATAAACAGCTTCAACCCATCCTCCTACTACAACTAAAGCTGCAATATTTGATTTGTCATTGTTCTTTAAATAGTCATCAGCATTTTTATAAGCTTCATTCACAAATACAAGCATCGAATCTTGATTCCCCATATTTGCACTAAAACGTTCAGCTAACTTATCATTAAAAGCTCCAGATAAGTCCAACTCACCAGCAATTTTACGTACAGTTTTTAGATACTTTAAGCTTAAATCAGTATTCTCATATAAAGTAATATATCCCATATCAGCACCATAAACTCCCATATTCAGAGCTTTC
>JAUHZI010000152.1 GCA_030426105.1 Bacteroidia bacterium
GGTTTTTGGGCTTTCTCCTTTAGCAGTATTAGCTTCTATGTTAGCTTACTTAGCTGCTCAGTTTATAGATATTCGTATTTTTCATTTTTGGAAAAGGCTAACTAAAGGAAAGCATTTATGGCTTCGAAATAATTTTTCTACCTTTTTGTCACAATTTATAGATACTTTTACCGTATTATTTTTATTGAGTTCTTTTAAAATACTTCCTTGGAGTATTTTTGGTAGCCTTTTACTTAGCGGTTTTTTATTCAAAGTCATAATAGCAGCTCTGGACACTCCTATTTTGTATGCTGTTGTATATTGGTTTAGAAAAAAGTTCGGCTTAAAAATGGGAGAAGAGATCACAGAATTTTAACCTGACACTACTTATGTTAAACAAGTTTTTTTATAGAATTTTCAAAGAACATTTTTCACTTTCAGAGACACTTTCTAGTTATCTGAATTTATTCGCAAACTTAATTGTGTTTGGAATTTTAGGCTACATCCTATTCAAAATTTTTAGGTATTTTGGTAAAAGAACGATGAATAAAATGGCTGCAAAAACATCAACTAGTTTTGATGATATGCTTATTAAAAACAAAACATTTTTAAACCTTTCTAGAATTGTTATTCTTACAATTGTTTTTAATTTTTTAAAAGACCTTTTAGTTGATTTTCCTCACTTGTTTAATTACGCTGAACGTATTGTTACTATTGCCATTATTTTTGCTATTGTTTGGTTTATACGTAGTATTTTACTGAGCATTAAAGATTTTCTTCGTACCACAAATGCTTTCAAAGACAAACCCTTAGAGAGCTATGTGCAAATCTTTATGGTAATGTTGTGGTTAATTGCTGCTATTTTATCTTTTTCTGTACTAACGGGCAAACCTTTAATTAGATTTCTAACTGCTTTAGGAGCTTTTTCAGCTGTATTATTATTAATTTTTAAGGACACCATTCTTGGTTTTGTATCAAGTATTCAGGTGGCGGTAAATGATACTGTTAGAATTGGAGATTGGATTACCATGGAAAAATATGGTGCCGATGGTGATGTGGTTGAAATTAATCTTACTTCGGTAATTATTAGAAATTTTGACAATACAATATCCAGTATTCCTACTTACTATTTAACCTCTGATTCTTTTAAGAACTGGAGAACAATGAATACCTCAGGTGGTAGACGTATAAAACGATCAATTTTAATTAAAATAAATAGCATCCACTTTCTTACCGATGAAGATATTGAACGTTTTAAAAAGATTGAATTAATTTCTGATTACATAGAAGAAAGTAGCAAAGAGGTTAAAAAATATAATGAAGAAAATAACGTAGATAAATCGGTTATTCTAAATGGTAGAAACCTTACCAATTTTGGATCTTTCAGAATTTATTTAGATAAATACATTGAGAATCACCCCAAAATTAATCAAGACATGTTATTAATGTCTCGTCAGTTGGAGCCAACTCCTAATGGAATTCCGCTAGAGATTTATGCGTTTAGTAGAGAAAAAAATTGGGTAGATTATGAACGTGTTATGGCGAACATTTTTGATCATATTTTAGCTTCTGTAAAATATTTTGATTTGGAAGTTTTTCAAAATCCATCAAGTATTGATGTCAATAACTTGAAAGAAATACAAAAGAGTGAATAATAATACAGGTACATCTTTATGGCAAATAGCCATCCAAAAATTTAAACGTAGTAAAACAGGTATGTTTAGTTTTTGGTATATTGTTTTATGCGGATTTATTGCTGTTTTTTGCTATGTTTTAGCTCCTGATAACAGTAACTCTGCCAATCAAATGCATTTAGAAATTCACTCGAAACCTCCTGGATTTTCTGTTCAACTATTAAGTATTCCTTCAGAAGTAAAAAATCAACAATCTTGGTTTTCTATTTTTATGAAGGGAAAACAAAATTCATCAACAGAAATACCTATAAAATCATTTTCTGTTAAAAATAATCAGTTAGAAGTTATTAAATACTCCGATGGTTTACCAAAAGAGTTTCCTGCTTCCTACGAAAAGTACATTCAGCAAAAAACGTTTTATTTAGGAACTGATAAATATGGTCGTGACTTATTAAGCAGGTTATTAATTGGGGCTAGAATTTCATTTTTTATTGGGTTTATAGCTGTGTTTATTTCACTTTTAATAGGAATTCCTATTGGCGCTATTGCAGGCTATTTTGGTGGAAAAATTGATGATTTTATTATGTGGGTTATCAATATCACTTGGTCTATTCCAACACTTTTACTAGTAATAGCTATTACATTGGCTTTAGGAAAAGGTTTTTGGCAGGTTTTTATTGCTGTAGGTCTAACTATGTGGGTAGAAGTTGCCCGTGTAGTGCGTGGTCAAGTAATTACTACTAAGCAGCAGCAATATGTAGAAGCTGCCAAAGCTTTAGGTTTTTCTGATTTTAGAATTATTTTCAAACATATTTTACCTAATATTTTAGCTCCTATCATTGTAATTTCCGCCGCAAATTTTGCAGCTGCTATTTTAATTGAAAGTGGACTGAGTTTTTTAGGTATTGGAGCCCAACCTCCTACTCCTTCTTGGGGTGCTATGATTAAAAATCATTATAATTATATCATTTTAGGCAAACCATTTTTAGCATTGATTCCTGGATTAGCAATTATGAGTTTAGTAATGGCTTTTATGTTAATTGGAAATACACTTCGTGATGCTTTGGATGTGAAAGCATAAAATTTGTAAATTCGCTTTCTTAAATTTTTTTGATATGAGTTTTAGTGTTGAGTTTAAAACACGATGGGCAGATTTTGATGCCAATATACATATGCGCCATACCGCATATAATGACTATGCTGCTGAATTACGTTTACGTTTTTTTAAAGAGCATAATGTAACTGTTCAAGATTTCACAAAAGAAAACGTTGGTCCTATTTTATTTGAAGAGAATACTAAGTTTTTACGTGAAATACACATGGGAGAAGACATAACTGTTAACTTAAAGGTTATTGGTTTATCTGGAAAAGGTGAGCGTTGGAAAATTCAACATGAAGTTTTTAATCAAGCAGGTAAGCTTTCTGCAGTTATAACTGTTTATGGTGCTTGGTTAGATTTGGTTAAGCGTAAATTAACAGTACCTCCTATTAAGTTTCAAGAAATTTTTAATGAAGTTGAAAAAACTGAAGATTTTAAAGAAATTGTGTTAAGTAATTAAATGAGTACTTCAAGGAAAATAAAAGTAGTTATTACCATTGTTGCTTTGCTTGTAGGTTATTGGTTACAACAGAAAGAAGAAGCTAATAGTTCTTCTCAATCTACAACAGAAACAACTAGCAATGAAACTAATAACTTCAATTACTTTCCTACCTCAACAACTGGAGTCATTATAAAACATAATGGCTACCAGTTATCATATAGCGAAAAACACGAGCAAGCCGAATGGGTTGCTTACCCTTTAGATAAAAGTGATATTGTTTATACCAATCGTAAACGTCCGTTTTTTATTGTAGATCCTAAGGTAAAGACAAAGTCTGCGGATTGGAGAAATTATAAAAGGTCTGGTTATGACAAAGGACACTTATGTCCTGCTGGTGATAGACGTGCCTCTAAAAGTGCTCATGATGAAACTTTTTATACCTCTAACATTTCTCCGCAAAACCATGAATTTAACGCTGGTATTTGGAACAAACTAGAACAAAAAACTCGTTATTGGGCAAAAAAGTATAATCACTTGTATGTTGTTACTGGTGGTGTTTTAGAACCTAACTTGAAAACTATAGGAAAGGAAAAAGTAAGTGTTCCTAATTATTTTTATAAAGTTTTATTAGATTATACTCAACCTGAAATTAAAGCCATCGCTTTTTTACTTCCACATAAAGAAAGCAACAAACCTCTATCTGATTTTGTGGTTTCTATTGATGAATTAGAACAAAAAACAGGTATTGATTTCTTCCCTGAATTACCTGATAATATTGAAAATCAACTAGAGGCTTCTGCTAATTATAAAAATTGGAGTTTTAGGTAACAATTCTATAATACTCCTTTTAATACCTACGTTTTTTATCAAAAACATACGATAGGACAACTCCATGGCTATTTTCTAACACTGAATCGCTAAACGCAGCATTGTAGAAATACACAAACTTTAAGTTTTTTAGAGCATAAATACCTGCCATAAAATTAATTGAAGAGCTACTTCGATAACCAGTACCTATTTCGAATTTGTTTTTATAGTTAACTGCAACATTTGCATCAATCTGCATAGGCGCTCCACCTTCATACTTTAAGAAAACACTAGGCTTAATCATTACTTCCTCAAATCTATTGGTAAAAAAACGATACCCAAAATAACCATAAACAGGATTTGATATATCTAAATCATCTCTTGATGCTAGTTTATCTCCTAAAAGGTTTGGTAGTGAAATTCCTGCATAAAAATCTGCATGATTGTACAAAAACCCAACCCCAACAGTTGGCACAGTTACATTCATATTTTCTGAAAACTCTATATCATCAGTAATTCCTAGCTCTAACAGATTTTCATGAAACTGCTGCACTCCTGCTGTTAGTCCAAACGATATTACATGTTCATTATAATGCTGCCAATAAGGTCTATCAATCTCAGTATCAAAAAATATTTTATACGAATATGCAGCATATGCATTTGTATAAGTGCTCACACCTATTTTGTCTCTTACAATAGCCCCACCTATTCCCATTTTCTTCCTAGCTATAGGAGAATGAAAACTTAATGATAATGTTCTGGGACTTCCTTCAATACTATTTATATAACCGTAATTGCTAAGTGTAATTTCTGCTCCATCTGACATTCCTGTATAAGCCGAATTTATAATAAACGGATTATAATTATACTCTGGATACAAAGCCGTCTGTTGTCCCCAATTATTCTGAAATACCATCATAAAAATAAATAGTAAAATATAGTTCCTTATCTCTTTCATCTTATCTTTTTAAAACTAAAAACCCTTTTGTTTCTTTTGATTTCCCTTCTGTTGAAATTTTTATATTGAAAAAGTATGTTCCTGCTGGTAACTTATCACCTCCCATACTTGTTAGCTTATTGGCAACACCTCTAAAAACATTAAACTGGTTATCATATCCTTTTATCTGGAACACCATATCTCCCCACCTATTAAAAACAGTTACTGAATTGTTAGGATATTCTTCAATTCCTTTTATTTCCCAAAAGTCATTTACTCCATCACCATTCGGAGAAAAACCATATTTAGTTTCTCCTACTAAACCTTCTTCTGTTCTAAAACTAATTTCTGAACAACCTGTAGCACTTCCTACAGAATTATAAGGAGTCACCGAGACATAAATTGTGGCCGTTTCTGGTAAATCACTTGCTAGTGTGTAACTCGTTCCTGTTACTGATTCATTATTTACAATATCAGTTCCACCTGAAGTTGTTCCAATTGACAGGTAATATCCATCTGCATCAGCTACTGCGTCCCAACTAATTCCGGTACTAACACTAACATTCATTCCTCCGTTACTTGGAAATGTGATTGTTGTACAATTCGGTGCTGTTGGTAATGTTTCTGTAGTGAAACTAATCTCTGAACATCCTGTAGCACTTCCTACAGAATTATATGGAATTACCGAGACATAAATTGTGGTCGTTTCTGGTAAATCACTAGCTAGTGTGTAACTCGTTCCTGTTACTACTTCATTATTTACAATATCAGTTCCACCTGAAGTTGTTCCAATTGACAGGTAATATCCATCTGCATCAGCTACCGCGTCCCAACTAATTCCTGTACTAACACTAACATTCGTTGCTCCGTTACTTGGAACTGTGATTGTTGTACAATTCGGTGCTGTTGGTAATTCTTCGGTTGTAAAACTAATCTCTGAGCATCCTGTGGCACTTCCTACCGAATTGTACGGAATTACCGAAACATAAATTGTTGTTGTTTCTGGTAAATCACTAGCTAGTGTGTAACTCGTCCCTGTTACTGATTCAGTATTTACAATATCAGTTCCACCTGAAGTTGTTCCAATTGACAGATAATATCCATCTGCATCAGCTACTGCATCCCAACTGATTCCAGTGTTAACACTAACATTCGTTGCTCCGTTACTTGGAACTCTAATTGTGGTACAATTTGGCACATTTACAACTGCATCTCCTGTAGTAAAACTTTCTTCTACACAACCTGCAGCGTCACCTACATCATTGTATGGAATTATACGAACATAATGTATTCTATTTTCTTGTAGATCTTGGATAAAACTATACGAAGTAGTGTTTCCTACATCAATACTATTCACAACTTCTATTCCTCCTTGAGTAGTTCCTACACTTACTAAATATCCTGTTGCTTCTGCAATTTCATTCCAAGAAATATCAGTATTCAACGGAACATTCGTTGAACCATTTATAGGATTTATTAAACTTGTACAACTAGGTACTATTGGAATAAACTCTGTTTTAAAAGATTCTTCTCCACAACTTATTGCATCTCCTTTATCATTATAAGGAGTTATAGTTACAAAAATATCGGTATCTTCTGGTAAATCTACAGGTAAATCGTATGTTGTACTATTACCTACATCAATACTATTAAGAATATCTGATCCTCCAGAAGTGGTTCCTACTGTAAGCCTATACCCATCTGCATTGCTTATAACATTCCATTCTAAATTTGTACTTACAGGTATATCTGTACCGCCAGCAAGTGGTAAGGTTAAATTGGTACAATTTGGTACTGTTGATGGAGTTGTAGACAGGGTAAAACTTTCTTCTGAACAAGGTCCTACCGCATCTCCATTTTCGTTTGAAGGTACAATAGTAACATGAACTGTTTCTCCTCCTGAAAAATCTGTAGCAAATTCATAAGTGGTAGCATTTACAACAGTTTCATTTATTATGGTTCCAGATGGTTCAATTCTAATTGTTAAAGCATATTCATGTGCATACAAAACAGATTCCCAAGTTAAATTGGTATTTACAGGAACATCTGTTGCTCCATTTAAAGGAGCTATTAACTGTGTACATTCTGGAATAGGACAATCTAAGACATCACCTGTAAAAGACCATCCAAAATCATCAATCATTGATTGTCTTTCTTCTACAGCATCACAATATGGAAGAGTGTTAGCTCCTAGATTTATTCCAGGTGTTAGTGTTTGTTCAGACCATGCAATAAGCGTATTGTCATAATTTACTCTGGTAAGAGCTGTATTATCTAACATATTTTGCATGGTGGTTACACCACTAATATTCCAATCACCTAAATCTTGATTAAAAGCTGTAGCGTTATTAAACATAGCGTTCATAGATACCGTATTTAATAACCATTGGTTTAAAGATTGATTAAACAAACTTGCACCTTGAAACATTCTATCCATGTTTGTCACTGCTGTAGGTCTCCAATTATTAATAGGTTGATTAAAGTTTATTGCACCATTAAACATATCTTGCATGGTGGTTACTCTCCTGATATTCCAACTTCCAATAGCACCATCAAAAGCTTTTGCTCCGTAAAACATTCCTTGCATGTTAGTTACAGATGCTACATTCCATGAATCTAAAGATCTATTAAAAGATGTTGCTCCCCGAAACATTTCTTGCATGGTGGTTACAAAAGATACATTCCAGTTATTAATATCTTGATTAAATTTAGACGCTCCATAAAACATTTCAGCCATCGTTTGTGCTTCGCCTGTATTCCAATTCCCTAAAGGTTGG
>JAUHZI010000153.1 GCA_030426105.1 Bacteroidia bacterium
TACCAACAACAGATGATATAAAGACAGTTTCGATACCTTCAGGTAATTCAGCTTTCACTTCTTCAATCAGTTCATCATCTAGCATATCACTTTTCGTAATAGCTAAAACACGGTCTTTATCTAATAATTCTTTATTAAAGGCACCTAGTTCATTAAGTAGAATATCGTACTCTTTACGGATATCATCAGAATCAATAGGAATCATGAAAAGTAATAAAGCATTACGTTCTATGTGTCTTAAAAAACGATGCCCAATTCCTTTCCCTTCATGTGCTCCTTCAATTATTCCAGGAATATCAGCCATTACAAACGATTTGTAATCTCGATAATTTACTATTCCTAAGTTTGGAACTAGCGTTGTAAATGGATAATTGGCAATTTGTGGCTTAGCAGCAGAAACAACCGATAGTAAAGTTGACTTCCCAGCATTAGGAAAACCAACTAAACCAACATCGGCTAATACTTTTAACTCTAAGATTTTCCATTCTTCTTTACCGCGTTCTCCAGGTTGAGCATATTGAGGGTTTTGGTTAGTTGCAGATTTAAAATTCGCATTTCCTAAACCTCCTTTACCTCCTTTAACAAGGATAAATTCTTGACCATCTTCGGTAATCTCACAAAGAACTTCTCCTGTATCAGGATCTTTTGCTACGGTTCCAAGAGGAACATCTAAATATTCGTCGGCACCTTCTTTACCACTACTATGGCTTTGGCTTCCTCCTTCACCATGTTGTGCAATTACGTGTTTACGATACTTTAAATGCAATAAAGTCCATTCGTTGGTTGTTCCCCTTATAATCACATGTCCACCACGACCACCATCTCCACCGTCAGGACCTCCTTTAGCAGTTAGTCTATCTCTATGAAAGTGTTTTGATCCAGGTCCGCCATGTCCCGAACGACAACAAATTTTTACGTAATCAACAAAGTTTGTACCTCCAGCCATTCTTATTTATCAATAGCGTTGTATAATCTTTCAGAAATTTCATCAATAGAACCAACTCCATCGATTTTTTCGAATTTATTTTGAGCTGCATAAAAGTCAGCAACTACAGCAGTATGTTTGTTGTAGACTTCAATTCTGTTTCTAATGATACTTTCATCTGCGTCATCCGCTCTACCACTATCTTTAGCTCTTAATAAGATTCTTTTAACTAATTCGTCATCCTCAACATCTAATGCGAGCATAACAGAAATCTTAGTGTTTTTCGAAGCTAAAAACTGCTCTAAAGCTTCAGCTTGAACTGTAGTTCTAGGGAAACCATCAAAAATAAACCCATTAGCGTTACTATTTTTATCAACTTCACTTTCTAACATCCCTATAGTTACTTCATCAGGAACCAAATCTCCTTTGTCGATATATTGTTTAGCTAGTTTTCCTAGTTCCGTTTCACCTTTTATATTAGCTCTAAAAATATCACCAGTGGATAAATGAACAAGGTCATATTTCGCTACTAATCTAGCTGCTTGAGTTCCTTTACCTGCTCCTGGAGGTCCGAATAATACAATGTTTAACATAGTTTTGTAATTTTTATTAACGAATCTAATGCTATTTAGACTCGTTTTTTATTAATCGTTAATAATATATATGTCTTTTAGATTTCTTCCTAAACCGTCATAATCTAAACCATAACCAACTAAAAATTCATTTCCAACTGTGATTGCTACATAATCAATAGGAATGTCTTTTTGATAGGCATTAGGTTTAAAAAGTAAGGTTGCAATTTTTAATGATGAAGGCTGCTCTTTAGAAAGAGTCTCATACAATTTCTCTACAGTATTTCCTGTATCAACAATGTCTTCAATGATGACAATATTTCGGTTTTTTATATCTTCTTTAATACCCAAAACCGTTTGAACATCTCCAGTAGATTCTGTCCCTTCATAAGATGCCATTCTTAGAAAAGTAACTTCACAATCTCCTTCAAATTCGCGAACTAAATCGGCAGTAAATAAAAAAGAACCATTTAATATTCCTATGAAAATAGGGTTGGAGTCTTGATAATCTTTTTGAAGTTGTTTTGCTAATTGTTTTATAGCATCTTGAATTTCTTTTTCAGTCAAAAAAGGTCTGAAAGATTTATCGTGTAATGTTACGTTTTGCATCTAATTATAGATTAAACGACAAAAATAATAAAGTTTATGGAATATATAACGTGAGCTTGCTATAATTTGTATACAGAGAATTGATATTTCTTAATCAAGTCACAGCTAGTCAGTTTGAGTAATTGATTTTTGAAAAAAATCAATTGTATCTAGAACTCGATGGACTGTTTAACTAGAGGAAAGAATAGAGGTTAAAATTGTATAATAAAATATGGTTTTGAACCTAAAAATTATCTAATTATCTCATCACCTAATTCGCTAATTACCTTATTCACTAATAGATCAAGTCAATTTATATTTATTTAGGATGGTTAAAGCTTCAGTACGGTTTTTAATTTGAAGTTTATCAAATATTTTTCGGTTATGGGTTCTTACAGTTGTAACAGATATAAATAAGTTTTCAGCTATTTCTTTATCACCTAAACCTCTCCCTAATAAAATAAGGACTTCCATTTCTCTTTTAGAAAGCTTATCCATATGTGGAGGAAGCTCTTCTTTACGGTTGTCCAACTTATCTTTAATAACTTTGATTTCTGCTTCTAATTCTGCATTTAACTGCTCTATACGTTCATTTTCCTCTTGAATGATTAATTTTTCTTTTTGAGCTTTTTGCCATTTCCTGTAAATAAAAATAGAAATGAAGATTACAATAATAAGACTCAGTCCAACAATTATGGAAATCAGTTGCTGAATCTTCTTTTCACCTTTATGAACCTTAATTTCGTTTTCGCTTTTTAATTTATGAATATCTAATTCATTTTGGTACTCCAACCATGCTTCTTTTCTTCCAATTTCTTTATCCTTTTCAATAGAAAATAACGAATCATTGATTAGTTTAAACTGTTTGTAATAGAAAAGAGAAGAGTCATAAGAATGATTCTTTTCATAGAGTTTAGATAATAATTCATAAGTATGTCCTAGCTCTTTAGACGATTCAATTTCTGCAGCATAATTTTGAGCTTCAAACAAATAGTCTTTAGCGATAGTAAACTGGTTGCTTATGTAGTAAACTTCTCCTAAGGTATTCAATGTTGAAATATTCCCCCATTTATCTCCATTAACTTTACTTAAAGAATCGGCTTGAATTCCATAATTTTTAGCTTTTATTAAATCTTTTTGAGCTATTGGTAGGTGTGATTTAGCTTGTTTTAAGAATAAACTACTTAAGCTAGAAAGACAAAACTCTTTACCTCTATTATCATTCAAATCGGTTCGAATAGCTAAACTATAGTGAAGCAATGAGTCTGCAAGTTGATACTGTTCAGTTTGAGTATAAGAAATACCGAGGCTACTGTATGTCCAAGCAATTGCCATTTTATTTTGAACCAGTTCAAAACCTTTAGCTGCTTTTTCAAAATATTCAATAGCTTTTAGAGGTTCGGATTGACTCTCGAAAATTAAGCCGATATTAGCATTAGACATTGCAATTCCAGTAGTATCCTTTATTTTATTTCTGATGGATAAAGATTTTAAGTGAAACTCTAAAGAAAAAGGATAATCCCCTTTCATATAGTGAATATTAGCAATATTGTTGTATACAGTAGCTTCATTATATAAGTCTGCTTTAGTTTGAAAAATCTCTAAACACTTTTCGTAATAGTAGATAGAAGAATCAAAGTCACTTTTCATCTTATGGTACACTCCCATATTATTGAGGTATAGCTCTTCAACATAATTAAGATTCTCTGAAGCATGTTCCCATTTGTTGAGTAATGATTTTTGTTGTTGAGCAATCAATAAAGAAGAGTCAATATCGGCATAAACAGCAGTTTGAAAATCAAGATTTAACTGTTGAAATAGTGCAGAGTCATTTTCCAATGTGTTTTGAGCAATGAAGAAGAGGTTTACGCTAAAAAAAGAAAGCGTAACTAGTAATTTATAAAGCTTCATATATTATTGAATTAAAGCTCTAATTTTAGTGGCTTGCTCTTTAATAAACTGCTTAGATAAATCATCAGTCATTGGTATATGAAACAAAATAGGGACTCCTGTATTTTGGGTAATAATAGCTTCTGTTTCTTTGTTTTCTTCGCCTGTAACAACAATCCCTTTTATCTTGTAGTTTTTAGATTGAAGATATTGGATAGATAATAGCGTATGATTAATACTTCCTAAATAATTCTTCGTAACTAAGATCACTTCAACATCACAGAAAGGGATGATATCTGTAACATAAGTTCCTTTTTCATCAATAGGAACCATAACACCTCCAGCGCCTTCAATAATTAAATTGGTAGAAGAAGGTGGAATAATATCCTTTAGTTTTATTTCTATACCATCTAACTTTGCTGATAAATGAGGTGAGAGTGGTTGTGTTAAACGATATGATTCTGGGTAAATCATAATTTTTTTTGAAATCAATTCTAAAATTTTATGACTATCCGAATGTTCTAAATCTCCACTTTGAATAGGCTTCCAATAATTAGCTGTTAGTGCTTGCACTAAAACAGCTGAAACGACTGTTTTTCCAACTTCTGTATCAATTCCAGTAACAAAATACCTCATTTATTATTTGTTTTCTTCTATTTGATTATTGTTTATTACAGCAATTACTTTTCCTGTAAATTCAGTGCCAATATAAGGCGAATTCTTACTTTTAGAAACAATATCTTTAGTTTCAAACACCCATTTTTTTGTTGGGGAGTAAATAACCAAATTACTAACTTCATTTTCATTAACAGTTGGCACAGGTATATTTAATATTTTTCTTGGAGCAATAGCCATTTTTTCTATAATCAATTCCACACCAGTTTTTGGAGCTAAATAAGTAAGCATAGAAGGGAAGGCAGTTTGTAAATTGATAATTCCAAACTTGGCTAAATCAAACTCTTTTTCTTTATCTTCAATTTCTCTTGGAGTATGGTCAGAACAAATAACATTCACGTGTTCTGATTTTAAACCTTCAATTAAAGCATCAATATCTTTTTGTAATCTGTAAGGAGGTAAAACCTTATAATTACTATCAAATTCAGTAGTATCATTGTCTGTGAAAACAAGTTGATGAGCTGCAATATCAGCTGTCACCTGAACTCCTTTTTGTTTATAGCTTTCAATAATATTGACTGATTTTTCAGAAGAAATCGCAGCAAAATGAATAGGAGCATTATTATATTCAGCAAGATATAAATCTCGACTCACTTGAAGTTCTTCTGCCAAATGGGGGATACCTTCTAGACCTAGAGTAGTACTGACTATACCTTCATTGATTTGTCCACTATGGTTAATCTTCTCGTCATTTGGAAAAGAGACAATTAACCCTTCAAAATTTTTAGTGTAAAGTAAAGCCCTTGAGAGTAAATTAGGATTTTGAATGGCTTTTTTATGGTCAGAAAAAGCAACTGCTCCTGCTTGTTTCATATCAAACATTTCAGCCAATTCTTTTCCTTCAATATTTTGAGAAATACTACCAATAGGATGTACATCTACAAGGTTATTATTAGCTCTGTTTTTTATAAACTCAACGGTACTTCTATTACTTACTGTTGGCAAAGTATTGGGAGTAACAGCTACTCCTGTGAAACCTCCTTTGGCAGCTGCTTTTGTACCTGTTAAGATGTCTTCTTTAGTTTCTATTCCTGGTTCACCAAAAGTAGCTCGAAAATCAAATAATCCAGGGGAAACATATAATTCATCCTCTTCAAAAATGGTATTAACTTTAGGGTTCAAATCATCACCTATAGTTGTAATTATTCCATTTTCAAGGACAAGGTCTTTTTTTTGTTGATGATAAGGAGAATTGGGGTCAATGATCAAGGCTTTTTTGATTAGAACAGACATGAAGACTTATTTTTCACGAAGTTATCATTTATTACTGTGATAACCTCCTAGTTAAAATTAGAACAAAAATAACAAATTCAATAGAAAAGAAACGACTTATTTTCAAAAAACTATAACTGTGGTAATATTAAATGGATTAGAAAAAAAATAAAGGATAAGAAGTAGAAGTTGAAAACAAAAAAAGAGCTATTACAATAGCTCTTTTTGATTAATAAAGTTTATTTTTCTTCAAAATTAAATACCATTTTTTGCATGTTTTATGCCTCCATAGAGCAACATACATCGATGTATAGTTTTTCGTATATTGGTAAGATATTATGAATGTCGAACTGTAATGCTTTTTCACGTGCATTGATTTAGCTTATCAAGATCACTCAACAAATTGATCGCATTATTAGCCATATCATCCGTATCTCCAACTTCAGATAAGAAACCATTTACATTATGGTCAACTACTTCAGGTAGACCTCCAGCATTAGTTGTTATTACAGGTACACTACTAGCAAGAGCTTCTAATGCAGCTAAACCAAAGCTCTCGGTTTGGGATGGAAGAATAAATAAATCAGAAATATTCAGAACTTCTCTTGTCGACTCTAAATGCCCAAGAAATAAAACATCTTCACGTTCACAAGAACTTCTACAAGCTCTTTCTATATTGATTCGGTCAGGACCATCTCCAACAAATAGTAAACGACAAGGCATCACTTTTCTTATTTTTCTAAAAACTTTTACGACATCCTCTATACGCTTCACTTTTCTAAAGTTTGAAATATGTGTAATGATAAACTCCCCATTTGGTGCATACCTCTTTTTGTAAAAGTCATTGTTGGGAAGTTGATAATGTTTAGAGCAAATAAAGTTTGGAATAACCTGAATTTCGTTGGTAATATCGAAATGCTTAAAAGTATCTTCTTTTAAGCTCTCAGAAACAGTTGTAACCGCATTTGAGTTGTTAATAGAGAAGGTAATAACAGGCTCAAAAGAGGGATCTTTTCCAACCAAAGTAATATCTGTTCCATGCAATGTAGTAATGAATGGGATATTGATATTTTGTGATTTTAAAATTTGTTGAGCCATATATGCTGCAGAAGCATGTGGAATAGCATAATGAACATGCAATAAATCTAAGTTTTCATATTTTACTACATCAACAAGTTTACTTGTTAATACTTGCTCATAAGGTGTATGGTCGAATAAAGGATAATCAGAAACTGCAACTTCATGAAAAAATATGTTTTCTCTTAATTCACTAAGCCTTACTGGCTTTCGATAGGTTATAAAATGAATTTCGTGTCCTTTACTAGCTAACTCTTTCCCTAGCTCTGTAGCAACTACACCACTACCTCCAAATGTAGGGTATAAAACGATGCCTATTTTGAGTAATTCCTTCTTTTCAGTCATTTAAGCAAGTAGTTTTTATGTTTTGCGCGAAAATAGTTATTTTTAAGCTCTAAAAACAACCATCTTAGTCAATCTTTCGTCTTATTTATGATTATTTCACATTTGGTTGATGGACAAATAAAAAACTGACAAATAATAATATGAAAAAAATAATCTTGTCTTTAGGAGTATTCTCTTCTTTCTCTTTTATGGCTCAAAATAATGTAGGAATTGGAACACTTACTCCTAATTCTCAAGCCATATTAGATATAGAATCTAATGATAAAGGAGTTTTGATTTCTAGATTAACAACTACTGCTCGTAATACCTTAGGGACAGCACTAACCAATGCCGAGGATGGGATGTTGGTTTATGATAAAGACCTTACGACCTTC
>JAUHZI010000291.1 GCA_030426105.1 Bacteroidia bacterium
AATCCGCCTAAAAAAGCGGATTTATTGAATTTGAATAAAGAAACATCAACTTATTCAGCGATTGCTATTTCAGTTGCATCTGCAACTACTATCTCTTGTTGTTGATGTTGTTTTTGTTTGTTTTGATTAGTTTTTGCTAATCCACAAGGACTAGTGCTTCCGCAAGAAGAAAAACCTAATAAACTAACAGTACAAATTGCAATAAATACTACTTTTTTCATCATTATTCCGTTTTATAAAAATCAAATATACATATTTCTGATTAAGTCACCAGAATTTTCCTTCTTTTCAATAACGTTAAACTCTACCATTTTATTTTGTATGTCCGAAATTAAATTTTCAGAAATAGCTTCACCGTCATTCCATTCAGTAATAGATAACCATTCTTGAATATCTTCTATTTGTTGTTCATACCTGTTAGAAAGAACTTCATCAATATTATCAAAATCCTTAAAGTCTTTAGTACAATTATTAATTATATCGTGTACTTTTTTTACTTCTTCAAAATGATTTTCTAATACTTCATCACGAACAGCAATAACAAAACAAGGCCATGGAGTAGGGCAATTACCAACTCTTCTAAAAGTACCATTGTCTACCAATGGTTTGGTGGTAAAGTGTTCCCACATAAAATAGTCTGCTTCTCCATTAGTTAAAGCATCAATTCCTCCTTGCAAATCTCCAACTACTTTAAATTGTAATTTATTAATGTCCCAACCATTGTTATGAGCATTTACAATTGCCATAAGTTGAGAACCTGAACCAAAGCGACTAATAGCTACAGTTGCGTGTTCTAAATCGTCAATAGTTTTAAATTTAGAATTGGCAGCTACATGGATTCCCCAAACAAGCGGGCTTTTTACAAAGGTTTGTGTAATTTTTGACGGATTTCCGTTAATAATATCCTTTATAATTCCTTCAGTAAGTACTAAGGCAATATCAACTTCACCAGAGCGTAAAGCTTTCGCCATAGCTCCTGTACCTCCAGGATAATCTTTCCAGCGTAAGTTTATTCCTTCTTTGGTGTATTCTTTATTTTTTAAAGTGATGTACCATGGATAATTAAAATGTTCTGGAACACCACCTATTTTTAATTTCAGCATTTATTTAACTAATTTCTCAAGAGTGTATACAATCAAATCATTTACTACTTTGTATGGATCTTCACTAAACGTTCCGTTTGCTCTATTAGCAATAATAGCGTTCATTGAAGCAGCATTGTGTCCTAGTAATTTAGCTAATCCGTAAATAGCAGAAGTTTCCATTTCTAGGTTGGTAATTCGATTGTTGTTGTAGTTAAAACTATCAATCTTTTTATTTAAATCAGGGTCTTGTAAAGGTAAACGTAAAACACGTCCTTGAGGCCCATAAAATCCACCAGCAGTAGCAGTTATACCTTTGTATACTTTGTCAGATATTAACTTATCTTCTAAAGCTTTTCCGTTAGAAACAATTAATGGGTACGATTTTTTTGTACTCCAGCTGGTATGTTTTATAAAAGCTTCTTCAATATCAGGGTGTGAAATTTTATCTACTTGATATGATTGAAG